>NZ_JAKUHC010000005.1:0-461389 GCF_022664295.1 Bacillus cereus group sp. BfR-BA-01311 | reverse complement strand
TGCTAGACCTGTGTCTCCCGTTGGACCTGTTGGGCCTGCTGCTCCAGTATCTCCTGTTGGACCTGTTGCTCCAGTTGCTCCTGCTAGACCTGTGTCTCCCGTTGGACCTGTTGCTCCTCCTCCTGGACCTGTTGGACCTGTTGGACCTGTTGCTCCTCCTCCTGGACCTGTTGGACCTGTTGGGCCTGTTGCTCCTCCTCCTGGAGTAGCACCAATTAATTGAGTTAATAAGTTTAATAAAAGTTGTAAACTTGCAGGGTCAATAATTAAAGAGAAGAAGAATGGTGCAAGAGCACTATAGAATTGTTGTAATAAAGAAAGCAATTGACCTAAATCTGGGTTAGGAGATTGTAGTAAATTAATAATACTTTGAATTAATTGTTTTAAGAAATTCCCTTCTGGAGAAGGTGCTAATTCATTTAGTAAGTTCAATAGTTGAGTAAACAAATTGAGTAAAGCTAATCTGTTTGCATCACTTGGATTTGCAAAAAACGCTGCAATAGCCGCTATTAAAGAGTTTAGTAAAGTAATTAATCTACCTAATTGCTCACTAGTAATTGGAACTGTTTGTGGATTATTACAACAATCTGGAGTGAAAACAATCGGATTATTGCAGTGGTTATGACCAAAACAATTATTGTTTGTCATTTATGTCCTCCTTACTTGTTTTATATTTGAGTTTTTCCTATTATAAGGATCATAAAGTTGTAAAAAAATATGTTATATATTGACTTAAAATAGGAAACATGAAATATAATTAAACTTAAAAACGTTATTTAATTATGTTCATGACTCACATATTAATTATATGTTTTTAATAATTGACTGCTTAGATTAAATACCTAAACTTACGGGTTTATTTTATTTTTCCACGTTTATCTCTTAGGTTTAAATACACATATTAATTTGAATATACTAAACAATTAACAGTGCCATTTTTTTATATAAATATACATTATTTCTTTACTAAGATTGTGTTCTCTTTTTAAACATGAAGCCATTTGTATTATAGAGAACTCTCATATAAAATATATTGAAAAATTCATTCTATATTTTATTCCCATACACTATAAAAAGAATTGAAGTTAAAATTCCTATCAGTCAACCATTTATGACAACTAGAAATTGAATGTACCTTCACTTAATTTTAACTATTTAAATATAAAACAAAAAGGACAGATTCCTTTTCATTAAGGATCTGTCCTTTTAATTAATAATGATAAATTGTAATATAATTGAAGATCCTTGCGATGGTGGTTGCGTATCCAATAAAGTTAATTTACCAGCACTCACTTCATATAATGGTTGTGGTTGCAGTATTCCGTTAACAAACAAATTAATGTAAGAAACTTCAATAGGAGACAAAATATTCGTTGTACCATATTGAGGTATCCCGTCAGCATCTGTATATATAAGCTTCTCTCCATCCGCAAAAGTGTAATATAACAAATTGGTTGTTGTTATAGGGCCATTACCCCCAGTTGGACCTGTTGCTCCAGTTACTCCGGTTGGTCCTGTTGCTCCGGTCGGCCCCGTTTCTCCGGTCGACCCCGTTTCTCCGGTCGGCCCCGTTTCTCCGGTTGCTCCTGTTATTCCGGTCGGTCCCGTTATTCCGGTTGCTCCCGTTTCTCCAGTTGGTCCTGTTATCCCTGTTGCTCCTGTTATTCCAGTCGGTCCGGTTGCTCCCGTCGGTCCTGTTATTCCGGTCGGCCCCGTTATTCCGGTCGGCCCCGTTATTCCAGTCGGTCCGGTTGCTCCTGTTGGTCCTGTTATTCCGGTTGGTCCCGTTATTCCAGTTGGTCCTGTTGCTCCGGTTGGAATATAAATTGGTGGAAGAATCGGAAATGTAGGTCCAATATTTTCTGGTCCTATCATCCCCTTATTCAATGATAAATTGTCATTGCGTTTCAATTTAACACCTCATTCCACATGTTTTTTAATTTATACACATCATTATGACCCTATCATTAAAGAATAACTTTATAACTATTCTCTTTTTTCTTCCCAAAGAATTATTACATATATTAAACATTTTACCGTTGCTATAACCGCTTTAATTAATATAATAAATTAATCATTCTATTTAAAAAGTACTAAATCTATAACATTCTTATTTAAAAAGTTGAGGTGATTTATATTCAAGATAATAATGAAATTAGAAAAAAGGAATTAATGTCAATGGCTCTTGACATTATTTTCCCTTACAGGCTTACGGGGCCTACCGGGAATACTGGATCTACCGGAAGTACTGGCCCTACCGGAAGTACTGGATCTACCGGGAGTACTGGCCCTACCGGAAGTACTGGGTCAATCGTTACAACAAACTCTATGTTCGCTAATAATACATCAGGTGGTCCTGTTTCAGTCATATTAGGAGGAACAAACATTCCACTTTCAAATAACCACAGTCTTGGTAATTTTACAGTTAACGCTTCAAATGACGTATTTACAATTCCTGTAACTGGAAGATATCATTTAACCTACCAAGTTAATACGACAACCGCTCTACTTGCTGGAACTAGACTACTACTAAACGCTTCTACGCCAATTTCTGGCTCTATTTTTTCTCCCGCTTTATCAACTTCAAATTATAGTAATAATTTAATTACTAATTTAAATGCTGGTAATACAATTTCACTACAATTATTTGGTATATTATCTGTCGTGAATTTAGTTGGAGGTGGATCAACAGGTGCCTCTCTTACAATTATACGAATCGATTAAAAAATGATTCATTCTTTTTATAATAAACAACTTAAATACTCAATTGGTAAATATTACGATAGTGATTACGTAATAAAAGTAAATTGTACTATATCCATAGTAGAAAACATCTATACTAAATTTTCCGTATATATATTATCAATTTACACTTCCCCCATGTCGATGTTACATTAAAGATGAAGATCGTTTCTTTTTTACAGACCATCTCAATATGTATTTGAGGAACATCTCCAATCCTATACGCGAGAGCAATACTACATTGACACTCAATTGAGTGTCTTTTTTTATATTCAAAAAAATAAAACCATCTCTTATAGATGGTTTTAACAATACACATTTACTTTTACTCTTTATATTATTGCCAGCTTATAAAGCTGGATAATAAATAGTTATACTTAACCGAGTTAATGTTCTTCCTGAATTAGTATAAGTATGCGGTCTATCCGCCTTAAAGCGAATTGAGTCTCCATTATTTAACGTATATTGACAATCATTTATGTCAATTGTCAATTTCCCTTCAAATACCGTTATAAACTCTTCTGTTCCTTCTCTATGCGCTTCTGAACTTAATTTCCCTTCTGTATCAATTTCAACCATATAGATTTCAAAGTTCCTATCATCTTGGAAAGGAAATGAGGGATACACCTTATATCTCCCATTGTCTTCAGACAATACTTGAACATCATTTCGTAAAACTACTTTCGTATCAGGCTGTGGATTATTGATTAAAGAGGTAAATGATACTTTCAAACCATTAGCAATTTTCCATATTGTTGTTAGTGTCGGGCTTGAATCTCCTCTTTCTATTTGTCCAATCATTGTTTTACTTACACCTGTTAATTGAGAGACCTTTTCTAAACTTAATTTTTCTTTTTCACGTATTGATTTTAAATTTTTTGCCAGAATAAGTTGAATTTCTTCCATAAAAAACACTCCTACACTGTATACAATATAACGACCGTTATGTATAATAAAAAGCACACGTCATATTGTTCTTTTTGGTCATTATAACATACAAAAAATGGGGGTTTTGAAATGCCTATATTTTCTTTTTTGTTATTTGTATTTATAAGTAGCTTCACACCTGGCCCCAACAATTTCTTAGCTATGACATACGCAAATCAACATGGATTAAAGAGAAGCATAAACTTTTGCTTTGGAGTAGCATTCGGTTTTTTCATCCTTATTTCTTTATGCAGTTTCTTTAATATTGTATTAATTAATATTATCCCTATAATTGAATTTCCTTTAAAAATTTTAGGTGTCGCGTATATGCTATATTTAGCCTTTAAAATAATCACTAGTAAAGGCGGTGCAGATCACAATGAAAAAAATAATAAAAACTTATTTACAGTGGGTATTTTCATTCAATTTGTTAATCCAAAAGGAATATTATTCGGACTCACAGTAGTCTCTACTTTTATACTCCCCTACTACAATTCATATTCAAGTTTTCTGCTTTTCTCATTATTTCTAGGTATAGTCGGTTTACTGAGTACATTTAGTTGGAGCCTTTTTGGTGCCATGTTCCAAAAACTTTTATTAAAACATAATCAATTATTTAACATCATCATGGCTGTTTTATTAGTTTTCAGTGCCGTTTCAATCGTTATACACTAATTCGATGCTCATTTTAGATTTTGTACTTTTTAATACCACTCTTTATCAATCAGACTACTTTACATACTAATCCATCCACATACCCTATGTGGTTTAAAACTTTTAAGAGGAAACCTTCTAACAATAGGTTTCCTTCCATATCATATTAAATAAGAAGCAGGTTAAATACGGAGGTGATTTTGATTAAGACTACTTTAATTTCTCATTTTTACAATGAAGAATATCTACTTCCATGGTGGTTAATGCACCATACAAAGCTATTTGATCATGGCATTCTTATTAACCGTGGATCCACTGATCGTTCAGTTGAAATCTGTAAAACATTCGCTCCTAATTGGGAAATACGAAACTCAAAATCACTCGAATTTGATGCTTATTTAGTTGATCAAGAAGTTATGGAAATTGAAAGAGAGATTACAGGATGGAAAATGGTATTGAATACGACAGAATTCCTGTGCTGTTATAATAAAGAACAATTTTTCAAATCACTTAACACTATGGGCGGCAATATGTTTTCAATAAGAATGATTATGATGATTGATGAACCGACTCATGGCTACACTAATCCAAGATATAGCTCTCCGCTTGTTAAACAACGTTATCACGGCATAATAATTCAACCTAATCCAAACCAACTATATCTTAACGGTAGATTAATTTACAATAATTCGCACGGGAACTATAGAGTCGGGAGACATGGTTCGCATTATCCTTATAGCATTTACATGGAACCTACTTTTATTTTTAAATTTTTTTATAGTCCATGGAACGATGCAATGAAAAAACGAAAATTACAAATCGGGCCGACTCTTTCTCAACATAGTGTACGACGCGGATTAGGTTCTCATCACTTAACAACAATTGAAAAATTAGAAAAAAAATACAAATACTATGCAACCTTAACTACGGATCTCCGGTTATTCCCAGAATACCAAATTATATTTTCTGATCTTTGTCCTTAATGTCATGAATATTTAGTTTCGACATCCATCCGTTTTTTATTAACATACCAACTCCAACTAAATACTTTTCTCTAGTAGAAATCTGAGCTAGAACTCTTGCTGCACGGAAATTCCTCTTATTTAATCTCGTATCACTAACCTATAATCTTTGATACCATTTCATTAAGCACTTGATGTTGGATCAGAAATAAAAAATGGTAGTTCATTTGGAAAATTTTCAATTTCAGATTTTATACCTTATAAAACAAAGAATTCAAACAATAGAACCTAAACTAAGATTTTAAGTTATGGCTTTATTTTTTTCTTATTATTCACTTTAAAATCTTTTTATAATAATATTGAAAAATACGATATACTATAAATTACTGCTCTTTAAGAGGATCACAATGGCTGATAAGTATAAATTTTTTATTCTCATTGTTACCGCATTTTTTTCATTCTTTTCTTTAATAAAAGATTTCCGCAACACTTCAAAAAGTTTCTTTTGGGGTAGTTTTATCATTCTTACAAGCTTCATGATACTATTAATACATGCTCTAGATTTAACTCAAATACTTTTTTATCCAAAGCAAATTGCGCTTGAATTTATTACCATACCACGTAAACCATTTTCAGCCCATTCATATATAGGTGCTTTTAATTTCACCTTGTCCAAGAATCCTTTACGTACAAATGAATGACCTTTCCATATATAATCTTCACCCTGTTTAAATAGTAAACCAACCGCAGCAAAGTCTTTGATACTGGCAAAGTCGAGTCCCCCTACAGCTACTTTATGTTTTAAATCAGGAACTTCTCTGAGCGTTTCTCCATCTTCTTCAAAACCAGTACGCATGATTTCTTCCCATGAAGCTACAGACTTTGTTAAATCTACTTCTGGTATATTCATTCTCTTAGTCATGAAATTTTCTCTATTAGACGAATCGTTTTCTAGATTTTTATACTGACGCATAACTTTCTTAAACAATCCTCTAGCGTATTGACTCATTGGCTTACTAAACATCGGATTTACTTTTTCCCACATATCAGGATTATCAACTTCTTCAGCGTTATCAAGCTTACAAATAAAAGGAAACAATCTATCTTCTTTTTTTCCCTTTCAGGATATTCATAGCTCGCTCTTTCATTTTGTCAAGATAACCCTCACGAACAAATCCATCTGTGGTAATAAAAAATCCCCTAGAGTTAGGAACTTTACCTAAACCACTAGAGAACACTTCTACAACATCGCTATTTTCATATCTATGTATCTCATCGTAAATAACACACTCATCCCTTAACGAGTCTTTACTCCCTGCATTAGACGTATGAAATTCAAAAGTCGAACGAGTAGCTTTATTTGTTATCAATTGTTTTGTTGATACAAATAACTCGTCTAATATTTCATGTTTTTTATTCTTTTCATAAACATCAATAAAAGAAGTTTTAGCCTGCCTTTCTGTATTAGTAACTACTGATACGTTGTAATGCTCAATACCGTGCAATTCGCTAATAAAGAAGTGTGTCAATGTACTAATCAATCCGTTTTTACCAGCACCCCTTGCCATCATCCAGAAGTGTTGATCAAAATAAACATCCTCATATTCATCAAACAAAAACACAAATGCTATTAAAAATTTCTGAAAGGAGTTTAATTTGAAATGCCACTTTTCTATGAAAGTTACACATTTATGAATTAATTCCACATCAAAATGTAAATCATTTCGGGTTAATATATCTTGCTTTAAATAATTTATAAGCATGATACGTTCTTTATTTAATACCACTGTTCCTATTTCATATAGTTCTATATATTCACTTACATACTTATGAACAATCATATTAAATCACTTGCCGAATATTTCTTAATTTCTTTTTTATTATTTCCTTCTGGCAACAAATCCGTTAGTTGTTTAATAACCCTTTGATATGATTGATCACGGGTATTATATAACCGGGCAACAGGTCGTTCTCTTTCATACGGCTCTGTTTTATCAGATTGTGAGAACATTTCATAGTCACCATTCTCAGATATATCCATCCACATCTCATTTAATAAAACTCGTAATCTTGCTGCCTGAATAATTAATCCTTCAACCACTTTTAACTTACTAGGTGGGATGTCTTTAAATAATCTTTTCAAACGATTTTTTTCTTTGTTAACTAGCACCTCACGCTCATCAATATCCGCCATAATATCACCTCGATTCAATCATATTTTCATACTGGGTAGGGGTCCTATACGATACAACTTAAAAATCCGGAAAAACGACCCCCTCCTCCGGTGCCCCTTAGAGCAATTTTTTATGAAATATTTTAAGGGGGGGATTATTAATGAATCATTTTTACCACTTTTCATCATGTTCCCATTTATTCTGATTCTTTTTGAATGTTCTACCGTGTTCTTTATTGTGGCAATTAACACAGACGGTTTCAAGGTTATCTATTTCAAGTGCAAGTTCTGGATGATGTTCTAGTTCTTTTATATGATGGACAACGAGTTGGATTTTCTTACGTTTTGCACTCTCACTGTATTCATTGGTATCTGTTTGCACTCGCCCATTTCTTTTGCATTCCTGACACTCATAGTTGTCACGCTTCTTTACTTGTTCACGTAGCTTCTTCCACTCGACACTGTCATAGAACTTACGCTTCTGTTGTTTGGATTTAAACTCTTTCATAACCGATAAAGCTCTACCTGTTCTTCCACAATAGGATGATTATGTTGAATGATCTTAGTATTGCAGCGTTTATTATTAGATGGTACATGTTCAATATGAATGTATGTCCTAGTAATCTTATCAATCGATTGTGATTCCCAATCAAATGCAACCCGTAACTTTCTATCTATCTGTTTACCTTTGTAATGAACTATTGGTTTAGCATCTATATCTGATAATATAATGTTTAACAAAGGTTGTTTTTCATCCATTTGTCTCACTCCTTGCTCTTCAGGCACTCATCCATAGTTTTATCTAACTAACCATTGCTTCTCTTCTTTGCTTTGGCGTTGTGTTATCTTCCATCTATTTCATTAAAGATCGGAACGACACTTTCTAACTTCTGTTTATTGATGCGTTTATTTACAACGCCTGGTCCCAACATCGAAATAAACATGTCAATTATAATTGCTTGTTCTTGTTTAGTTAATCCCATTTACTCATCACCCTTTTCAATTAGATAGTCAATACCTTAAAATACTTCTTCATCATTAACATTTATCGTTACATTTCTTAAAGTAGTAATTACATCATCTAACGATTGGATTTTATTTGGATCAATTTTATATTGCTTTAAAAGTTTAAATGTTATTATTTCACTTCCGATCCCTCATTCCTATACAAAATAAAAAGCACCCACTGGATGCTATTTATTTGCTAAAACTTTTCTCGGTCCTCTATCTTCTCTTGGCTCGATAATATTATTTTTTTCTAATTTATTAATAATTCGAGCAGCCCTCGTATACCCGATTCTAAATCTACGTTGTAACATTGTCGTTGATATTATCTCCCTTGTAATTACCCACTCTTTAACAGATTCATAAATCCCATCTACATATTCTTTAATCTTCTCTTCCACTGTCCTTCACCTACGTAACGTAATTTACAATTGAATGTAAAAGCAAGAAATACTGTCCGTCCAATATGCAATCACCCTTGTTAGTTATAACTATCCAATTTCAATTATCAAAAGGATCTCGAGCAATGTTTCACATTACTCACAATACAAATATAACACGTTACCTCCAAAACAACCGACACATTTTCTGCCAAAAAACGGCCATTATCCTGTCACTTTTTTTTATTAGATTCATAGTATAAGATACCTTTATAATAACAAAGGAAATAAACAATATTACCTTAATAAAAGAAGTTTTTTTAAAATTTCCATCTTCTTTTTAATATAGTATCCATAAAAACAGAGATGTCGAAAGATTCGAATTAATATAGAATGAGTTCATTTTTCATCATTATCGTTTTCTGATTTCGTACCATTATCTTTAAAAAAATTACCTGCTAAATTAAGTAGTTTTTTTCCGCCTTCACTATTCATTAGATTCATTAAAAATACCGGATCTTGAATTTTTTTAAGTAGCGTTTGCATAAATACAGATTTAGCAACACTTAATATCTCTGTTGAAGTTATTTTTATATTAAAATACGGAATGTTAATTTGAAATGGCGAAGAATCTGATGGGTTATTTTTCTGTTTATTAATGGTTTCATCTGTAATTTTATCTGGGGTTTCATCTGGGGTTTTATCTGGAGTTTCATCTGGGGTTTCATCTGGGGTTTTATCTGGAGTTTCATCTGGAGTTTCATCTGGAGTTTCATCTGGGGTTTCATCTGGGGTTTTATCTGGGGTTTCATCTGGAGTTTTATCTGGAGTTTCATTAGTTAATTCGTTAGTCTGTTGAGGAAGTGTAATGGTTTCGACCGTTATAATACGAATTTTTTTCTGAATTACCTCGTTTGTTGGAATAGCTATAGTTTGGTACGAAACATCTTTGTGAAAATATGGATTAGATTCCATTTTTTTCTCCTTTCACAACGAACATATTGATAGTCCTAAACATATATTATATTATATTAATAAGGGATTACTTCACATGATGTGAAGTAATCCACAGTTTAATCTTAGAATAGGATTTACTTAAGCACCATATCCCCCACCCCAACAGCTTGCACCAACAATAATAAGCAAAATAAACAACACGACTAGTAATGCAAATCCGCCGCCAAAACCACAACCATGTCCATATCCTTTTTCTGCAGCCAAGATACTCTCCTCCTTTCTAGAAAAAATAAACTTTATAAACTAACAAAAACAAGCAGCACCAACGATAATAAGCAAAATAAACAACACGACTAGTAATGCAAATCCACCGCCACAACCATAACCATAGCCATACCCTTTTCCTGTAGCCAAGATACTCCCCCCTATCCTATATAAAGGTAAATTTCATAATTCTAACAGAAGTTCTATTAATGCTGCTTGTAATGAAAACAAGTTAATATAAAAATGACTTTTTTCATTGCAATCACTTTGTACTTGCTTATCACTACACTGACACTATATGTATTGGGCCGTAAACGGTTATGTGCTTTTATATCAACTTTTCCATTTTTGATAAAAATGCCGTTATCCAATTTGTTAATCGTTACATACAGATTAATAATTTTAAAGTTTTCTATTTAAACTCAATCTTTTATATCTTCTTACTCTAATTTAGCAATTCAAAATCATTATTGTCTTAATCCATACTATTTTCATTAAGTAATTAATATATTATTTCAAGTTCTCTATGAATTACCCATATCTTATATTGTGTGTAACTGACCCCTTCACTGAATCCCTTGGTATCATTGATTTCATTTAATTTTCCCTTTTGAGTTACACAGTACAAAAATTATGAGTAACTGTATAGGGATACCTCCAGCATTTTGCAAAATAACCTACGCTATGCGGAAAAATAAAATCAGCTTCCCATATGGAAAGCTGATTTACATAATTATTGATTATTGGTAGTTAATACATCTAGAAGTCTACAAAAATATCCTCCAGTTAAGTACTCTAGAGGATATTCATATTTACATCATTATTCTTAAAAGAAGCTACACAAAATGAAACCTCTTTAGCTCCCAAAAGGCTTACTCTTATCTATTAATAACTGTACATCGTCTTGCTCCTCTACAGATTAAACGCTCAGCTTCTCTTAATGAAATTGGAACAAGTACAGCTTCATCAACACCGTCTTCTACATCAAAAAACGCAAATATTTCTCTTGCTAGTTCTTCTAAAAATACAGGTGTAACATATCGCTGTAATTCTTCCACAAATGGTTGTAGTTCATCTTTAATCGAAAGATTTATATGAAAACGTCATTCTTTCTAATCTAGCTTGTTTAGAAAGAATAACGTTTTTTTGTAATTAGGAGTATTAAAATCTCTTAAGTTGATGGGCATATATAGTGACCCCTATTTGAGATTTTTTATCATAGAAACAACTTTTATATTTATGCCGTTTGGTTTATTTACAACTTCCTCATTATAGATTTCATAACCAATTGAACTATATAACTTTATATTTTTAGGCACAGTCATACGAACTTTGCAAAATATCATAGCCACTCCTTTTTTTATTGCGAATTCTTCTAAAAATCTTAATATTTTTTTCGCAATACCAAAACCCTGTTTTTCTGGAACTACTGAAAGTCTATAAAAATATAAACCCTCTTCTTTTAATTGAAAACGAACCATTCCAACTGGCTGATTATCAACATAACTTATTAAAGCCTGCTCATCGTTTTTTAAAGCACTTAAAAGGGACTGTGCAGTTTCCTCCAAAGCACTTGAAGGTGGTACTTCGTCTTTATATTCCATAAACGCCTTAATCATTAAGTTGTGTATAGTCTGTGCATCTGATACCTTAGCAAATTTTATCTCCAAGAATATCCCTCCTTTTAAGTTATAAATATACAATATTATGTATTTTTAATCAACAAATAATATAGCTAATTATCTAAAAATTACTTCTCTTACTCAAGATGGATCGATTGTAGCATAGAGTAACTGGAGCTTTTAACTTTCCTGCTTTTTTATAAAGTAGAATTTGTTATGTAATCACTGTAACATTATTAATCGTAATCCTTTTTATTACACAAGGAATCCTTTTATATTAAGTTTTCTTTTCCTTAGCGTGGGTTTTATGTTAGTACATTGGCTGTATACCCCATGTCCATTAACTTAACAGTACAGATTTCCCCAAAAACAAGAAAATTGACATCTTCATGTAAAAATGTACATTTTTTGTTTTGGGGTGTTATAAAATTCTTAAGTTGATAGGTATGTGCGATACCCCTAAATAAAAAAAGAAATAAGCAATGATTAGATTTTAAACCTAGTCATTGCTTTATCCATTGCATCTTGATTTACACCTATATAACGTAACGTGACCTTCTCTGACGAGTGATTGAATATCTCCATGAGTAATGCTATGTTTTTTGTTTGCATGTACATATGGTACCCGTACGTCTTTCTTAGGGTATGCGTTCCGATTTCATCTAATCCAAACTCTGCCGCTGCTCCGCTTAATATCTTATATGCCATGCTACGACCAATCGGACGATTCCTACCTTGTCTACTTTGTAATAGGTACTCATTATCTTCTCTTTCTTCAATAAACTATTTAAGTTCTCTTTTCAGTGCTGCAGTAATTTGTATTCGTTTCTGTTTTCCTGTTTTCTTTTCTCTCATAGATATATGACTACCTTTGACATCTCCTACCTTTAGTTTCAAAATATCCGAGATTCTAAGACCTGTATTAATCCCCATAATGAAGAGAATGTAATTACGTAAGCTCTTTTCTTTAAAATAATCTTTTAGTTGCTGTATCTGCTCTAGATCACGTATTGGCTGAACAAAATTCATTATTCATTACCTCCAGTTTCTTCAGTCTCATAAACTTCTAATCTAAGAGCAAAAGCAAGTTTATAAAATACTCTTGCCTTAACACGTCGATAAGTACGCTCGCTCATGCCGATTTCGTTATATATCATATAATCACATACATCTTCATCTTCTAAATAACGCTTAATGATGATGTCTCTTTGATCCTTTCCTACACGTCCATTACCCAAACGACTAAGAAACTGGTCAATACAAAATGATGTTTGCTTAATCCACTCTTCTCTTTTACTTTGTTGGATATTAGCCATCGCTACATCTTCTAATGGCTTTCCTACATCATTTGTAGGTCCGTGATATCTAATTTCATAAGAAGGAGTGACTTTCATTTCTTCACGCATCATTCCAAACTGTCTATATAAACGTACATTTTCGAGAACACCTTCTAATTTTTTCTGCGTTGCTACTCTATCGATTTTTGGTAAGAAAGATAATTGTTTAGTCATGCAAGACCACTCCTTTTTATTTTTTAATTACTTTTGTCTTAATGCTCCACGTCTACGCTCGTAACAAGGTCTATGTATCCCCATTAAATCCTCAATTTCACGAGTGCCTAACTTCTCTTTTGTTTTTTCTTGTTTTTCTTCTTTCCTTGCTTGGATTGCTTTTTCCATCCACGTAACTGATCCTTTAACGCCTTCATTCTCCCATCTCCCTTTTCAAAATAAAAAGGACACTTATTCCTAAAACTGCTTTAATGAATCAGTGCCCTCTAGTTTTCTAGCCGGATTATATTCTGTTTGCTTTACTTTAAAAGGATTATTTTGTTTAAATTTATACGACATCTAATAAACACATAAGAATTATACTTTTTTCCTAGTATACAAGCCGTATCTCTTAGTAGAAGCACAGCATAATATACGATACAGGACAAAACTTTCAAAAAACTTGTCTAAGTTAATTCTCAAAAAGGGGTGAATATAAATGCCTATCGTTAAACCTTTTATAGCAGGAAGACGATTTGTAAGTACAGCAGCAACAGGAACTGCTGCTGGTGCAGATTTAACTTTTGCTAACACAGACTTCACTGATGACACTGGTGCTGTAACAACATTCCCTGCTTCTTATGCCTTTTTAACACTTTATATTAATGGTGTTATTCAAACAGGTGATACTATTACTGGTGTGACTACTACAGCTGCTACTATTGTAGGAGGAGCAGTCCTAGATGGAGGCACTCCTATCGCAATTGAATTTACTATAACGTAAATTTAGTTGTCTTTTTAGAGGTTTCATTAAAAGAAACCTCTAATTTTAAAAATTCACATCAATTTTAGTAGCAACTACATAATACAGTGCAAATACTAGATAGAATGATAGAAATTTATACTCACTCTCAAAAAGAGCACTTATCTATAGTGATCTTTTTGAGAGTGCAATAATTTTGCGCCTATTTGCTCTTGGAGAACCTACTAAGCAGTTACCTAACTGCTTTTTCCATATAGTATTTATTATTATTCATTGCCTTATTCGTAATAGTAACGCTTATGCACTATCTACTATAAATTTTCATATATTGTATTATGCTTGTCCAAAATGTGAAGTTAATACTCACAAAATCTAAATACAAGAAAGGAGTGAAAATATGCGCTCATCCATTCGTAAATTTGCTAATTTTAATTGTGAAGCACAAGCACCTAGTACACTACCTGCCCTAGGTTTTGCATTCAATGCTACTTCACCTCAATTTGCAACATTATTTACACCACTACTATTACCTAGTACAGGCCCAAATCCTAACATTACTGTCCCTGTAATCAATGATACAATTAGTACTGGAACTGGTATTAAAATTCAGGTAGCTGGTATTTATCAAATTAGCTATACATTAACGATTAGTCTTGATAACGTTCCAGTAGCCCCAGAAGCAGCACGCTTTTTCTTGACATTAAATTCATCGACTAATGTTATTGCAGGATCCGGAACCGCAGTCCGTTCTAATATTATTGGAACTGGTGAAGTCGATGTATCAAGTGGCGTCATTCTAATTAACTTAAACCCAGGTGATTTAATTCAAATTGTCCCCGTTGAAGTAATAGGTACAGTAGATATTCGTTCTGCAGCGTTAACAGTTGCACAAATTCGTTAATAAAGTGAAACTTTAATCATTGGGTTTTAGTTCATCCCCCCATAATTATTAGCCCTCACCAATTGGGTTGCCCGTTAATGCGGGATAAAAACAAAAGACTTGGCTAACTAACATTTAATGTTCCTTATACACACTAAAAAATATTTTTATAGATTTGACACACATTTATATCAAACAAGCATATTTTATTGTATGTTGACTATATAGTCATACAAATCTAAAGCGTTCATAAAAGCACACTTATATGTGTGCTTTATTTTTCATTAAAACCTACAACATTCTCACACAATTTCCATATATTATCTTGATTCCTCTCTAAATATATGGTTTGTCTCAGAGCGCTTTTAACAGCGCTCTTTTTATTTAAATTCCAATTTTTAAGGTTCGATTTTATGATTTACATTATACACATGCTACGCTACTTTTGAAACAAGGTATACATCCAAAGACTGTAAGTAAACACTTCAGTTATAAAGATATGTTCATAACATTAAATCGTTATTCACATGTTTTTCCTAGAATACAAGGGGATGCTGTTAAAATATGTAGTGAAAGACCATTTGAATAGTAACATTTACAAATATAAAAAATGCGGTTTCTCCTCTCAAGAGAAACCGCAACATATCAATGCTTTTACTATATTTTAAACTGACTCGTATACAAATCAAAATAAAACCCTCTATCTTCCATGAGAGATTCATGATTCCCTCTTTCTAAAATATTTCCATCTTTTATAACAAGAATTTGATCTGCTTTTTCAATTGTTTTAAGTCGATGAGCGATCACAAAACTTGTGCGACCTCTCATTAAATTATTTAGTCCTGCTTGTATTTGTAATTCTGTTCTTGTATCAATATTTGATGTCGCTTCATCGAGAATTAATATATCTACATCTGCTAAAATTGCTCGTGCAATCGCTAGAAGTTGTTTTTGTCCTTGACTTAAATTCGATCCTTCTGAAGCAATTTCTGTTTCATATTGATTTGGCAAATGCTTAATAAAAGAATGTGCAGATGCTGCCTTAGCTGCAGTGATAACTTCTTCATCAGTAGCATCTAAGCGTCCATAACGGATATTATCCATAATCGAACCAGCAAATAAATACGTATCCTGTAAAACTACTCCTATTTTACTTCGTAAAGAATTAATATCATAATCTTTTATATCTTTTCCATCAATATGAATTTGTCCTTGCTGTATATCGTAAAAGCGAGTTAACAAATTAATGATTGTTGTTTTCCCTGATCCAGTCGGACCAACTAAAGCAATTGTCTCTCCTGGCTGCGCTTTAAGACTCACTTCTTTTAAAATCGTTTTATTTTCTGCGTAGCCAAATGAAACATTCTCAAGTGCAACATGCCCTTGTAAATTTTGTACAACGAATGCGTCTTTTTTATTTTGAATTTCTGGTACCTCATCCATAATTTCAAAAACACGTTCTCCACCAGCAACTGCCGCTTGAATTGTATTCATTAAAGTCGCAAATTGACTTAGCGGTCTTGAGAATTGACGAGAATAATTAATAAAAGCCGCAATAACTCCTACTGTTGTCATTCCGTTTAAGACCATAACTGATCCAGTCCCAATGACAAGGCCCATACCTAAATTATTAATAAAGTTCATACTTGGAAAAATAAAAGCTGAAAATGTATCAGCCTTCGTAGCTGAAACTCTTAGCTGTTCATTAATTTTATTGAAATTTTGTACAGTTTCTTTTTCTTTTCCGTACAACGTTGTAACATCCGCACCTGTAATTGCTTCCTCAATAAATCCATTTAATTCACCTAAATCTTTTTGACGCTTCGCAAAGTTTTTACCACTATATGCAACTAGTTTTTTTGTAACGTAAAACATAATAGGTACTGTAATTAAAGTTACAATTGCTAAAATCCAATTTAAGGCGAACATTGCAATCGTTACACCTATAAAAGTTAATGCTGATGAAATAATTTGTACAACGCTTTGTGTCAAGGCTTGATTCAAATTATCTATATCATTTGTCACACGGCTCATTAAATCACCTTGAGAACGCACATCAAAGAACCGTAAAGAAAGCGTTTGGATTTTCTCAAAAATATCTTGTCGTATTTTTTGAATTGTTTTTAATGCAACGTTAATCATGACAAACGTTTGTAACCATGTTAAAAGTACAGTTACACCATAAATCGCGATAAGTAACATACACATTCTTGCTGTACCACTTAAATCTTTCGGTACAATATATTGATCTATAATGACTCCCATAAAATAGGGACCTAATAATCCAAGTAATGTAGTAACAACGACTAGAAATATAACAAACATAAGAGCAGCTTTTTGATAGCCCATATAGTTCCATACCCGCATTACAGTTCCTTGAGCATTTTTAGCTTTTCCCATCTTTGGGGTGTTTCGTCCACCTTTATTAGCAAATTGCCCTTGAAAATTACGCATGTTCTTCCCCACCTTCTTTATCCAAATTACCACCTTGGGAAAGATAAATTTCCTGATAAACCTCACTTCGTTGTAACAATTGTTCATGTGTACCATTGCCAACTAATTCACCATTATCTAATACAAGTATTTTATCCGCATCCATTATGGAAGAAATTTTGGACGCAATTAATAAAGTTGTTGTGCCTTTATATTTTGTTTTTAAAGCTATTTGAATAGTAGCCTCTGATTTTGCATCAACTGCTGATGTAGAATCATCTAATATGAGAATCGGTGGTTTTCTCACAAGTGCCCTTGCAATTGATACACGTTGTTTTTGTCCACCTGATAGATTTGTCGCGCCTTGTGTTAAATTATATTGATAAGATTCTTCCAGCTTATTGATAAACTCAGTCGCACAAGCTGATGCAGCTGCTACTTCCAGCTCGTCATGTGTTGCATCTTCTTTACCATAACGTAAATTTTCTTCTATACTGCCTGAGAACAACAACGCCTTCTGAGGTACAAACCCTATTGAAGCACGGAGTTTTTGCAAATCATATTTTTTAACATCTATTCCATCTATACATATTTCACCATGATCCACATCATATAGACGTGGTAACAGTTTCACTAAGGTAGATTTACCACTTCCAGTTGATCCAATAATCCCTACTTTTTCACCTTTTTGTATGCTAAACGAAATATCTTTTAAAACGTATTCATTATTTTTCGTATAGCTATAACTAACATTTTTAAATTCGATATTTCCTTCAATTTTCTCAGGTTCGATCGCATTCGCTTCGCTTATAATATCAACCTCGGTATTTAACACTTGCTGTACACGATCCGCAGATGGAAAAGCTCGCGCAATTTGAATAAATACCATGCTAATCGACATAAGTGACATTAAAATGATATTCAAGTAATTAATAAATGCCAAAATCGCTCCTACTTGAAGCGTTCCATCGAATACTTTTTCTCCACCAATCCATAATGTTGCGACAATCCCGCCACTTACAACTAGCATAATGATTGGCATCATTAAAGAAATAAGTTGCACAGCTCGAATATTTATCTTCGTTAAATTTGTATTTACATTTCCAAATTGAGCGATTTCGTATTTTTGTCTTACATACGCTTTTATAACACGCACACCAGATAAATTTTCTTGTAGCTTTGTATTCACTTTGTCTAATGCCTCTTGCACCTTTTTAAATGTACCACTTGCTTTACTTGCAATTAAAATAATCGCAAGTAATAAAATCGGAACAACTACAAGTAATATTGGAAATAACTCTCGCGCTGTTACAAAAACAATAATTATACTTCCGATAAATAACAGTGGACCACGAACGAGAACACGTAATGTCATCGTCATTGCCGATTGAATGGAAGTGATATCATTTGTCACGATCGTTAATAATTTACCTGTTCCAAATGAGTCCCGATTATTACTAGAAAATGTTTCTATTTTCGCAAACACATCTTTTCGTATGTCTGTAGCGAAATTAACAGCTGCTTTTGTAGAATACATCATACACCCAAGCCCTCCAACTAAACCGAGTGCTGCTGCTCCTATCATAAGAAGCCCCATTTTTATTACATAATTTAAATCCCGATTTGCAATCCCAATATCAATGATATGTTGCATAATAGTCGGTTGAATTAAGTCCATCGCAACCTCAAGTACCATAAATAGCGGCCCAATAATAGAGAAGAACATGTATGGTTTTAAATACTGTAATAACTTACGAAATGATTTCATACATAATCTCCTTTTCCCATGAAATTACCACTGAATAATTCATATCCTTCCTTATTTAAGCTATATATTTTGTAATTTCTTTATTACTTCTATTATATTATGTAAATTAATATTTAACATTATTAAATGATAAGTATTAATGACTTTCTAGTCAATAAATGTGCTTTATATTATATAAATACAAAAACCGCATTCTTAATGAAAAGAATACGGTTTTTCATCTATATTTCTTCAATTGTAAAATGTAAAAACTCAGTCTCAAATCCCTTATTTTTAGAAGGACTACACGTGTAAAAACCTATTTTAATAGGCTCATTTCCTATATCCTCCATTAAATGAGCGATTCTTATTTGTTCCCATTGATGGCTCTTTTTCACATATATTGTATAATCACCGCGTTTTCGAATAATTCGAAAACGAAGTTGTTGCTTAGCTGCTTCAGTTGGATAATCTTGCGTTGACCAATCAGAATATCCATTATTCGTTACGACAGCACCTAAGTGAGATGGCCCTTCGGGGATATATTCTAAAGATGTTTTTAGCCAACAGTTCTCCGAAATCATAACAAAAAGACCTGCCTGATCGAATTTTGAATTTGGATTCATACGTAACTGAACTTCAGCTTGAAAGTCTGTCATCATCTCATTATAAAACACATGACCATTCATTACTTCAAAACCATAATGTGTTTTTAGCCAAAAATCAGTTTCTGCTTTCGAACGGACAATAAACGCATGATTATCATTAATTTTATAGTAATCAGGTACATTCATTATAGTGAGTTGCTCAATACGTTCTGGTATATACGATATATTCATAGCTCCTCCATAATAAAGCATTTATATAGACATTTAAAACTCCGCTAATACTGGGAATTTATAACCTTTAAAATCTAACTCTTTATCACTTCGCACCATTAAATACTTGCTAGACTGTAATTCTGTAAACTGTACATCCTCAACCCCTAATTGATCCGGAGAAAAATAAAATTCGATTTCAGTAAACCTTTCATTGATTTCTCCACATAATTCATCTAAAACCGGAATTACTGGCGCAAATACTCCAAATAATTTCAACTTTTCATTGTCTACCTCATAAACGATTAAAGCATCTAGTTTCTCTGAATAATACAATTTCTCATTCCATTCCGAATCATACATATTCAAATAAAATGAAGGATGGAAGTTTAAAGTTGAAAAACTATTTGAAAGTCTTTGGCTACTATCAATAGTTTCATGTATTAACTGTCTATTCTCTATATTATAGTAATCTAACTTTTTAAGTAGTGAATCGTTATTATTAATATTTTTATCATATGGTATAGTCATCAAATATTCCTGCACAACTTTAAATCCAAATGCTGTATATAGTTCAGGTTTTTCCGTAAACAATAATGCACATTCACATTTCTTATCGATTTCTTCTATCATTTTACCCATTAATTGTGTCATTAGCCCTTGTCTACGGAAATTAGGGTGTGTCATTACTGATTGAATACCCGCCGCATTTATTTTTTCACCATTAATTAATAATGGGAGTGAAAATGCCGCAACATTTGCAATCACTTTATCTTCTTGTAAAAATGATAAAGCTTTATATGTATCATCCCAATATCCTTTATCCGAAAAATCATTCAATGTTTGAGTTGTAATTCCAAACACTTCTTCAAATAAAGGAAATAACTGCTCTCTTTTCGGTTCTTCTATTAGAAGACTTGCCAATTTTTCAACATTCCCCATGTTGTACCTCCAAATGTTAAATTCCATTAAATTAGATATACTTATATGACCTACTCTTAAAAATAGAGGTCTTACCAATCAATATACTATCACAAAACATAAAAAAAAAGTCTAATTAATTTTATGTTTTGACTATTTGAAAATAAGTCGAATAAAACGATATTAAGATTTCTGGATATTAATTAGTTTATTATACAAAAATAGCGCTTTCTAATTAGCTTTTACTAATAGAAATACACTATTTATAATAAAATATTTTTAGTCTTTTATTCCTTCAAGTCTTTCCTTCGTATTAATTTCTTCTCCACTTATACGCTTTTCAAAAGACTTTCTCCAACTACATGAGAGTGCATTTACTTCTAATATCCTTTTTACCCCTTCAATATTTTGTTTTTCCTTATGCATGATACGATTAGCAAACGCTACTGACACACCTTTTGGATCAGACTGTAGTTTTTTTAAGGTATCGACTGATGATACCCATCCTTCTTTTAATACACGAAAATAAAATCCTGTATATCCTGTTTCTTGAAAATATAGTGGTAACTTTGGAATATTATATTTTTTTGCTAATTTAAAACAAGGTTGCCTTGGTTGTGTTACCTGTACGATTGCCTGTCCTAGCTCAAACGTATCACCAATACAAACATCCTCTTCGCGCATACCACTAACTGTTATATTTTCTCCGAAAGCCCCATATACAAAATCTTGATTCAATTCTTTTTCCCAATATGGATAGTGATCACCAGTATAAACACAAACTGCTTTATCTACTCCTCCATGATGAACTAAGTCAGCTTGTCCATCCCCATTAAATTTTACAAAGGATAAATATACCGGTTCCTTTACTTGTTTCTTATTTATGCCTGTATGAATTACTTTTCCGCCGTATGTAACCTCTTTTGGTAATCCTATATTTAAAGATAATAATTGATATTCATTAGCCATTCTATTTCCTCCTTTAAAGGTGTTACATGTATTTTCTCTCGATTAATTTTTACAACCCTCTCTGTTACATAAAGATGATTATAAAACCTCTAAAATCATTGTTCAATTCAATTATTTATATAATAATGATAGGTATAACCTATCATTATACTTGAGGTGATTCCAATCGAATTACGACAACTTGAATACTTTTTAGCTGTTTCAAAAGAATTACATTTCACAAAAGCGGCTGAAAAATTAAATATTTCACAGCCTTCACTAAGTCAACAAATACGTGCATTAGAGCATGAAGTAGGAATGCCACTTTTCGATCGAATTGGTAAAAAAATATCATTAACTGAAGCAGGGAAGATTTTATTATCACATAGTAAAACCATTTTTCATGAAGTCGAACAAGCTCGTTCAGCTATTCAAGACCTAAACGGATTACAGCAAGGTTCCTTAACAATAGGGGCTTTGTTAACCGTCGTAAATTATTTACTACCACCAGCTATTTTAAATTTTAATAATTTATATCCCAATATAGAGCTTTCTGTATTAGGGCTTCGTACAGGAGATATTCGTGAAAAATTATTACAAAACGAACTAGATATTGGAATTACATTTCTCCCGGTGCAAGATAAAGAGATTATCTCCATCCCTCTATACAAAAGCGATCTTACATTGGTCGTGCCCACTGGTCATCGATTAGCTGAACGTAATCATGCATCTATTGCTGAATTACAGAACTACCCTTTAATTCTTTTACCTAAAAATTTCTTTTTAACCGAACTAATTACATCTCATTGTCAAAAGTTAAACTTTAAACCAAGGCCAATTTTAGAAATTAGTACGATGGAATCTTTAATCCAAATGGTTTCCAAAGGAATGGGAATTACAGTGTTACCCAAACCATATATAGACTTTTTACAAAATAAAAACATTCAAGCTATTAAAATAGAAAACCCTACTCCAATAATTGAAATAGGGCTAATTTATAGAAAAGATAAATATATGTGTGCTGCAACTCGAGAATTTATTGAGCAACTAAAAATCACAGTACGTTCTTTCCAAAACTAAACAAAAGAGATTATCCTATGAAACCGTTTCACAACAATTTAGTAGAATAATCTCTTTTCAAAACAAAGTAAACATTATATTTAACTCTTATAAACTTTAATGTACCTTTTTAGATATTGGAATATATTTAGTAAAATATGCACCAACTAGCAATAATACAATTGAAAATAACCAAGTAAAAGCACCGCCAAAATGAAACCAATATGCAAACATATTTAAGATTGCAAGTGAAAAGAAGCAAATAGAAGTTACCGCACTTTTCAATCCTTTTATCCCAGACTTTTTTCTCTTTTGATAAGCGATATACATCGCAATAATAAGAAAAAAGATAAGGACAAATGGTAACATAACTTTCAGCATTGGTAATCCCTCCAGTGTAAATGCACTCTTTACACTACCATATTATACCACATAGTACTAAAAAACTTTTATTCATTCCTGTTGTTTTTCACTATCTTCCCTTCACATCAGACCTCATCAAAGCTCTCAACTAATGATTATTTGCTAACTGATAATTGCCTTGTTAAGATTATGGTAATAATAGAGTTCCAAAATAAAGTGATTTGACATCCGATGAGCAAAACAATACATTGCCCCCACTTATAAGCAATCATCTAATTCATGAAATCAAAAAACTTATTTATCAAAATAAAAGGAGAATTTATGTATGAGTAGTTGCAAACCAATTGATAAATTAACTATTGAGGACCTAAAACAAAACCCCATTTGGGAATGGGCAATAGATGAAGAGGAAAACGAAGAACATGACGAAACATGGGTAAAACCAGCGGCAACTACTAATTTTACAGAAGAATTAAACGGTTCAATCGTACTAGGCGAATTATTCTTACATAATGGTGAAAAATTCCCTATGATGTGTGAAATTGATATTGAAGGTGACGAGGCCGTAATTCGTTCTGTTGTTTATTATAAGGAAGCAAAAAATGAGTATATTGCTATAGAAGATATTGTGAAAACGGTCGAAATGCCGTTATCGATTATTATTAATCTTACAATTCATGCAGAATCCAAAACCTTACGCTTCACTGCACATAAAGTAGACATTTATAAAAATTCAATAACGACTAATTTTAATTAAAGTCGGCCGAAATAAAGAAAACAATTATGAAATACAAACTGGGGAGTCATTAACGATTCCCCAGTTTTTTAAACTATATTAAAGTATCCCCTTTTCCACTAAAGTCTCTGCAATTTGAACTGAATTCCAAGCCGCACCTTTTAATAGGTTATCGGAAACAATCCAGAGGTGGAATCCGTTTGGCGTATCAGGATCTTTACGTATTCTTCCGACAAATGTATCTATTTTCCCTTCTGCATATAATGGCATTGGATACAGCTGTTCACTAGGGTTATCCTGCAAAATAACACCTGGTGCATCCATTAGTATTCCCTTGATTTCCGCAACGCTTGCTTCTTTTTCCAGTTCTATATAAACCGATTCTGAATGCCCCGATACAACTGGAACACGTACACAAGTAGCTGCCATTTTCAAGTTTTCATCTTCTAATATTTTCTTCGTTTCTTGAATCATTTTGACTTCTTCAAAAGTAAAATCATTGTCTGTAAATATATCTACTTGAGGCAGTACATTAAATGCTATTGGATAATGTTTTTTATCTTTTTTCACCGGTAATATATCACTCTTCACTTCTTCACCTGCAAGTATAGACTTAGCCTGCTCTCGTAATTCATGAATCGCATGAATGCCAGAACCCGATACAGCTTGATATGTTGAAACGATAATTCTCTCTAAACCGAATGATTTTCGAATCGGCTGAAGTGCTGTTACCATCTGTAGTGCTGAACAATTTGGAACTGCAATGATACCTTTATGCTGTTTTAAAGTGTGCGCATTCACTTCCGGAACAACGAGCGGTACACCTTGTGCCATTCGGTACTCACTTGTGTTATCAATTACAATCGCACCACTAGAAACTGCATGAGTTACAAATTGTCTAGATACTTCTCCCCCAGCGCTAAAAAAGGCAATATCTACACCTTCAAAGCTAGTTGTTTTTGCCTCTTGTATAATTATCTCTCGTCCTTTGAATCTTACTTTCTTACCAGCGGATCGTTTTGACGAAAGCAATGTAACTTCAACTATATTAAACTTCATTTCATTCTCTAACAGTTCAATAATTTTTTGCCCTACCGCACCTGTAGCCCCAACAACAGCTACATGATAGCCCTTTTTGATCATCTTTTCTCCTCCAATATCACCTGAATGAATATTTCTACAATTTCATTTTATACAGAATTTAATCATTTGGAAAATTAAAATACATGATATAATCATTCACAAATCATGATAATAAAAGAGGGATCGCTTATGGAAATGAGACATGTTAAAACATTTTGCGCCATTGTGAAGTATGGTAATTTTTCTAAAGCTGCGCACGCGCTAGGTTATGCGCAATCTACTGTTACAGCACATATGAAAGCTTTAGAGAACGATTTACATATTCCTCTTTTCGATCGGTTAGGGAAAAAAGTGCTACTTACAAAAGCCGGTCATCAATTTCATCCTTATGCATTAGAATTACTTTCAATATATGAAAAAGCGCAAGAAATCCCCCAAAATACAGATTATTTAGAAGGTACATTAAGTATTACATCTAATGAATCATTAGCGGTATACCGATTACCACAATTATTACGTACTTATAAACAGAAAAATCCGAAAGTAAATATCATGCTTGAAACGAACACAAATGAACAAGCATTACAAAAATTACGTGAAGGAGAAACAGACGTTGTCTTTATAATTGGAGAAAGTATAGAACATAATGATTTTATTACGCGTACTTTTAGTAATGAAACATTTGGATGGATTTTACCAGCTTATTCCTCTGCGCATACAAATCCATTCCAGTTATTACAGGACACCCAGTTCATTTTTACAGAACAAAGCTGCGGCTATAGGCCAATGGTAGATCGTTTTTTACGTCAAAGCGGGAATATTCCAGATAAAACATTTGAAACTTCCAATGTTGAAGTCATTAAACAATCCGTTATGTGTGAGTTAGGCATTTCAATTCTTCCTTATATCGTTGTACAAGAAAGTTGTCAAAAAGAACAACTATGTTTTCAGCCTATCGAAACTCCAACAGTTATTCAAAGTCATGTAATCTATCATAAATCTAGATGGATTTCCCCGGTGTTACAGTCGTTTCTTTCCTTACTTGAACGAGACTAAAATATTAAGACGTACATATAAAGAGAGTAATTGCCTAATAAGCAATTACTCTCTTTCATTAATTAGTATACTATTTATTAGTCTGTCCCCCACCTGCAATTAATTTACTACCTGAATATGTACCTTTGTTCATAAACAATTGATTAATTAATTCTTTTTGCTCAGCTTCCGACATTACTCCTTTTCCTTCTCCTAAATTCCCACTTTGTAATTTCCAAATCTTATTGTGATCCCCATCAACCTTTTCATATTTCCCTTGTTTCCATCGTTCTAAAATTTCTACATATGTACTTCCCTGCACAAGATCATTACTCTTTACAATATCAATTAAGCTTTCAATCCGCTCTTGTGTAATAAAAATATAGCCCCACTTTTGATCAGCTTTCGCTTTTTGATGTGCCATTTCATGTAATGCTGTCTGTATGTTCTCATCTGTCCATTTAAAATTTTTATTAAAACCACTATTTGGCAATGAATAATTGCCATTCTCTAAAAGCTTTGCATCTTCTGCTTTTACGTTACTATCAGCTAATACTTCTACTGCTGGAGCAGCTGGTGATGCCTTTTTCGCAGCTGGTTTACTATTATTTAAATAATGCAGCATACCATATGTTAAACCTACTCCGATTACCGCCATACCAGCTATAACACCTATTATTTTCAAAAATGTTTTCATCTCACTTGTTTCCTCCCAAATATCTCTGTTCTGACTACCTAATTATTTCTTATATAAAAACTGTTACTTCATTCAAAATATCGCATCCCCTATCATATTATTTATATATACTTGCTCATATTGTATTTCTTTTCCTTTAAAATTGAAAGATTATTCTGTTAAATAATGAAAATATTCTACAAATTTTCCCTTTATATTTATAAAGAAACAAAAAAACAACGAGCGCGTTCTACAACACTCGTTGTTTTTACTTTATGCACGATTTTCTTTTAACCACTTCGTAATCGCATCTAACCTCGAAACATCAAAACGTCTTTCTTCACACACGTTCAAATTTTTTGAGTTTCTCACTATTTCTAATTCATTATTTCTTACACTTTTCGCCTCAATTAATTTACAATACCCATCTGTAACAGTATTTAAATTTTCATAATAACGCTGAAACGATTTTGATATATGTAAATGTTTTTCAAAGTTTCTTCTTCTTTTCGTCTCATCAGATACTTTCCGCTTTCTAAGTTCTTCATCGTTCGTATATAAATAAAAATATTGATCCGGAAAACCAATTTCCCTATTTATCATCTTTTCTTTATAAAAATTTTCTATTAAAGATAATGGCTGATTAAATATATCAAAATGAAAGCACCAATTATAACTAAGTGGTTGATATATATCCCCATCGAGTATTACTAATTCATATTGCTCTGACTTCTGAACAGCTATATTCCAGCGCTCAACTTGTTTTTCAAAATACCATGTTCTATGTTCATTTTTTGGCCTTTCAAATAAAGAATTCACTTCAGGTATTATATAAGCACCATAATTCTTTTCTAATTCACGGCACGTGGTACTTTTACCAACAGCGCTTGCTCCCTCAAATGCTATTATCCCCATAGTTTCCCCCTCTTTCATTAACTAAAATTTCGTTGTTTCGCTTTTCTTCCCCATAACTTTCTCCATAAAACAATTGAAGCGATAGTGAGCATGATTGTTGTAATGATACTACCTTCAATTCCGAACGTGCCTCCATGAAGGAATTCAGGGCCATTTGTTGCAGGTTTAAATAGCGGAGTTGAATATATGGTCATCCCACTAACTGCAAAACCGTAGACGTTATATTGTGCCCAATTCCAAATGGAATGCCATGCGCAAATCCCCCACAGACTACTGTCTTTTAAAACGTAAAAAGCTGCAAATACACCAACTAATATTATATTCGATATTGAAAGAATTGTAATACCTGGATTAAGTAAATGAAGAAAACCAAATAAGAAAGACGTCACAACAATCCCAACCCATATACGACTTCTAACAGAAAGAACCGGGAATAACCAACCTCGTACAATAATTTCTTCCGTTGCCCCTTGTATTAAAAATGCAACTAGAGATCCTACTATTCCTACTATTACTGTTGAGGTAATATGTTGTACTTGCAATTTCACACTCCCCATTAATAATAGTAGAATAACTGGCATTGAAATAAATACAAACCCTATTAACGCACCTTTTAAATACTTTCTCATCCATTTCTCTTTCCAAAAGCCAATGGATGAAAAAGGTCTTTTTTCTACAAAACGAACCCATATAAATAAAATAAATATAGCTCCGCCAAACGTTAACACCATTCTAACATTGTCATAAATACCTTTCATGAATATCGTTTCAGCTTTTGGTAAAAATAACATAAATAACATAAAAAGTTCGCCTAAAGTCAAAAATATAATGGCTAATATTACAGCAAAGACTGGATGCACCTTTTTTCTCCCTGCTTTTGCTGCTTCAATTATTATAAATGAATTATTTTTCACTTTCTTTTCTCCTTTTATAATATTTAACTACTACCAGTCAACAACCATATTTTGCCATAAAAAATGCAATATTAATATTTACTCTAAGTTTTTCTTACATGATTTTGCATAAATCCAAATTAGGAATAATATATAAATAAAAGAGGTGCCTTTGTGCCTTTACTATTATCACCCAGATTACTCAGTGGTATTACCAGCACTTGCTATTTCCAACCATTTGTTGTAAGATAGTAATTAAGGTCAATTTAACACTATATTTTCTTTGCATATTATCAAGTATCAATCAGGGACATTTTGTATTCCTTATGGGTTTTTGATAATATGTGAACTTTTATTTTCATTCAAATAAGGCCGATCATATTGTAATTTTTCTACTTTTAGGAGGCATTACCATGACATTAACAGGTAAAGTAAAATGGTTTAACAGCGAAAAAGGTTTCGGTTTCATCGAAGTTGCAGACGGTAACGATGTATTCGTTCACTTCTCAGCTATCACTGGCGACGGCTTCAAGTCTCTTGACGAAGGTCAAGAAGTTAGTTTCGAAGTTGAAGAAGGTAACCGCGGACCTCAAGCTAAAAACGTTGTAAAGCTATAATTCAAACAATAAAAAGGTTGTTACCAGCAAGGTTAACAACCTTTTTAATATATAACTAAAATTTTTTACATAAAAGGAGTGGTTACATGTATCGCAATCGAAAGAACGATGTAGCAGAAGTACCACCAGAACAAACCCCTGTTTGGGAATGTGAATCAGAGGATTGTTTAGGATGGATGAGAAAGAACTTTTCATTTGAAGAAGAGCCTAAATGCCCTTTATGTAAAAGTAGCATGAAAAGCGGAGAACGTTTATTACCTAAATTAGGTTAATTTATAATAAAAAAAACCTCTTTTAATTAAGAGGTTTTTTTTATTATAAATTTATGTCCTCAATATCAGTTCGTACTATAGAATACAATAATGCATCGTGTTGCTTATTTCCTTGATGAATATATCCACGCAATAGACCTTCCTTTTGGAAGCCAATTTTAGATAACATTCTACAAGAAGTATCATTTTCAGGATATGTAATAGCTCCAATTCTAAACAAACCTAAATCTTTAAATCCATAATCAATAATTTCTCGAGCTGCTTCCGAAGCGTAACCATTTCCCCAATAACGAGGATGCAGATCATATCCAATCTCAGATCGTTTACTCCATAATTGTAAATTGTTTAGTCCAATTGTTCCTATTAAAACGTTCGTTTCTTTTAACACAATTCCCCATCGTATTGCCTTTTTCTCAAAGTAATTTTTTGAAAAAGATTCGATCATACGTGAAGCTTGTCCAAACTCCGTAAAAGAATTCATACCGTAATAACACGTCACTTCATCCAATGAAAAGATTTCATATATTTTTTGACAATAAGATTGTTCTATTTCAACTAAACGTAAGCGTTCTGTTTCTAATATAGGAAATGCCATAGGATCACTCCTTTCTCTCTACTCATTCATTATATCAGAAAAAATATGTATAATTAGTAAAGTCCTTATTGTTCCATAAATCAAACATTTCTAATGGCGCATTCCCTCTTTATTCTATATACACGAATTGGATACCTTCTGATTGCGATTCAAACATGACGCTATAATTTTCATAAATCAAATTTTAAATTATCAAGAACTGTAAAGAATTTGTTCCTTCATTTTTTCCTTCTAAACAACCACCCTACCCCATAAATTTATGGTAAAATATAGTTAATCCATTTTACGCTATGGAGGTGTAAAAATCTATGTATATATTCATCGGCTTATCCCTCTTACTCATATTACTTATTTTTTTATTCGCAAAAAAATTCACACCAAACTCATTCATGATGACTAGCTTTAAAGGCAATGGCTTTAAGACATTTTCAATCGGTATTTTAATCGCTGCCATACTCTCACTTTCATATGGAACTTATCATGCAGTAACATATCAACCTAGTTATTTAGATATTAAATTAAAAAATCAAAACTATACTGTTTTCGGTAATGTAGGCGAATTCGGTTATTTCTCCGAAGAATTATTAAAAAAAGATACAGAAGTACAACTATATTTCGTCTCTTGGAAAACAATAAAGTTAAAAAATCCGGTAATACTTATAGAATATCCTTCAGGAAAACAAGAAACATGGAAGCCAAATATCGTATCAATACCGGTAAATAAATTACAAGAAAAACTTGATATAAAAGATATTTATCAACTATCACCGTATTCATTTAAAGAGTCTGGAGAAATAATATTAACAATAAAAGAAAACAATGCAAAAAACAATACAATTTCCATTCAAATAAAATAAATAAAAACTGTTCCTCCATTTTGCTGAAGGGACAGTTTTTATTTATTCTACAGTATTATTTATTTAATGTATCCATTATTTCATTGGCTATATTCTTTCCATTTCCAATACACGCACCAATTCCAACACCATAATATGAGGCACCAGCTAAATATACATTTGGATAAAGATTCGTCATTTTTTCTTGTAATGCTTGAACCGCTTGATTATGTTCTAAATGATATTTCGGCATTAAATCTTTCCAATTTGTAACTTCAACTACTTCTGGTTCACCTTTAATTCCGAGACTCTTTTCAATATCATATAAAGCGACTCGTACTAATTCTTCTTCACTGTAATTCTTGATTGTTTCATATACCGGATTGGTACTCTTATAAAACATTCTAACTAATAATTTTTGTTTACCCGATGTATGTTTCCACTTTCGACTTGTCCATGTACAAGCATCACAATGTAAATCACTGTTTTCCGTTACAATAAACCCCGTACCATCAGCTGGTAGTTGTTCATCTAGTATGTCAAATCCTAAATAAATACTTATAAGAGATGAGTTTTTAAATGTATTAAACTGCTCATTTAACTCATTAGACTGTAATAAAGTTTGTGCAATATCATGTGGAGCTGCTAAAACAACATAATCAGCTTGTATTGTTTCATGATTTGCAAAAGAAATCTCATATCGATCTTCTTGTTTACTTACAGCCGTCGTTATAGCACCTTTTTTTACGACAGTTTCAATCAGCACTTCTTCTAATCGATTAATTATCGTAGATAGTCCACCTTTAAATGATACGAATTTTTTATTTCCTGCTGATTGAAATTGTTTTTTATTCTCTTCAAAACCTTTAATAATACTTCCATACTTATTTTTATAATCCAGTAAATACGGTAATGTAGATGCCATTGTAAGCTCATTCAATTTACCAGAATATACGCCTGAAAGCACAGGAGCAATTTGTCTTTCCACTAACTCTTTCCCTAAAAAGCTTTCTAAAAATAAAGCAAGTGATGTATCTTTCGTAAACTCTTTATTTTTCGTTATGAAATCTTTTAAAGCTACGATTTTCCCCTTCGTTGAGACTAGCGTACTGCTAAACAACGACTGGGCGCTCATCGGTATCCCAAATATAGTATCAGAAGGAATCGGATGTAACATGTTTTCAGAATATATGTAAGAAATACCTGTTTCATTATATACCATTTCATCTTCTAAATTTAAATCTTTTACAAGTGGCATAACGTGTTCATTACGAGCAACGATTGAATCCGCCCCTGACTCCATAATGAAATCCTTTTCTTCCACACTATGGATTTTACCACCTAAATACTCTTCTTTCTCAATAAGAATTAAATTTAAATCGATATTATAATCCTTTTTTAATTTTTCTAAATAAAACATAGTAGAAAGTCCCGTTATACCTCCACCGATAACAACAACTGTTTTCATATGTGCTGCGCTCCTAACCGATACAATTAATAATTCCTTTTTATTATAACCAAAAGTCCTTATATTCGACTAGCAAGTTGCGCATTCTGTAAGAAATTAGACAATATATTTTAATATATTTTCAAATTACCTAATAAAAAAGAACTATAACATTTACAAACCCCGTCATAGTTCTCTTTATTTTAAAAACATAAAGTAATTGATTAATTTGTCTAGTTCTTGACTCAATGCCAATACTTTTTCATGTTGAATTCCATAATCCGATACTAAATATAAAAGTTCTTCTTTTTTTATTTCAATTACTTTTTCCAATTTCGCTAGTTCCATGTCGTTTTACATCTCTCCAAAAATAAAATGTATGTATTTCAGTATAGCCTACTTACATAATTAGTAAAAGTAAAATACACATGTAAAATCTTACATATTTGAAAAAATAATATACTACTAACAAAAAAAGAAACTAGATTAAACATCCTTTTACAGATCATTAACGTTCATTAAGAATGAATAACATAACGGAATTTTTCTAATGTGATATCTTTATAATTTGGAGCTCTCTGTATATGATTAAAATAACTATATGAGAATTTAAATACATGACCAAAATCCCAATCGAATTCACTATAGTCTTTTATCCAAAATATATTTTCAGTTGGTAAAATATTTGCACGTTTAGATTGAATTAAAGGTAATCGATCTATAGGTGAGTGTAAAGTTATTTCCGTATTCAGCTTGAGCTTTTGGCTAGCTCTTAGTACGTATACTAGTTTTAACAGCGGACGTATCCCTCGTTGAAATATATCTATATGTCCTAAATCGTACATTATATTAATTGCGTGGGAGTATGTAAGCAAATGCCCAATTAAATCATGATGTGATTCCGCTCGATAAATACTATTAAATTTCGATAACTCATTTAAAATGAACTGAGATACTTGTGTTGGATTACTCAATTCACTTTGTATCTCCTCTTCAAAACTTAATTGTTTTACTTCTTTCGTCGTATAACCAATCCACGATCTACCTGGAATTGTTTTTCGAAATGATAAAATAAGAGTAGTAATCTCTTCAATTGCTTGATTATCACCCCATTTTTGTAGCTCTTTCATAGCTAATAAACTTAATGACGCATAAATGACGTTATGCCCCACCCAATGAAGCTCATCAATCGTTTGTTCTAAAGATTTTATAATCATATTTTCCGCAATTTTAAAATCTATTTCTTTTTTATCATCAATCATCTCACCAATTTTTTTCTTGTTCAGCATCATCCTTGTTTGCGAATACATATTACGAGCTGTTTCTTCATCAATATTATTATCTTTCATAAAAAAATAACTAGCAATTGCAGCTGCTCCAAAATGTGCATGCCAAATATCATTTGTTTCTTTTTTACATTGAGAAATAATTGAAAGACCGCCTTTCAAAATACTTTTTTCCATTTTCTTTCTCCCCTATTAAAAATCACTATATTTTCATCCTAAAGATGGTGTCAGTACAAATAAAATGTGATTCGATTCATCACTTTTATTCAAAAATCGATGCTTCACATTCGGTGGAATACGTACAACATCGCCTTCTTCTAAAAAATATTCTTTTCCCTCCAATTCCACATACACTTCCCCTTTCATAATAACAGCAATCTCTTCCTTATCTTCATGGGAATAATGGCTTTCTGTTGTGTTTGCTCGTTTATTTAAATCCATCATTAACATTTCAATACGTGCTTTCATAAAATCAGGTGTTAATACATCATATACAATGTGATCATTGTTTTCCCGATATACTTTTTTTCGATCTTTTTTCTTAGAAATGAGCGAATCTGTATCGATATCATTAATAAAAAGTGTAAACAGCGGTACATTTAATGCTTTTGCAATTAACTCCAAAACATTTAAAGAAGGATTAGCATGTCCTCTTTCAATTTGGCTAATTAGTGATGTACTAATTCCTGCATAATCAGCGAATTCACGAATTGTCATATTATTTTTCTTACGATAACTTAATACTGTTTGTCCAAGCCTATCATGTATCATAGTAAAACTTCCTTTCATCCATCATAATGCATATTTCATTGTCTTTGTGCTGACATACTAAACAAAGGCAAATAATCCTTTCCTATTATCTCCGGGACTTATATACTTACCTTTGTACATTATATCGTATTAAGTTTATTATAATAAACATTCTATAGGAGGGACAAACTTTGAAATCACCTATTCTTTCATATTTCATCTTATTTTTTGGTGTATTCGCCTTATCAACTTCAGCAATTTTTGTAAAATTGGCAGATGCTCCTGCGACAATCATTGCTTTTTACCGATTATTCTTTGCCACACTGATCCTGTTACCGTTATTACTATTTAATAAAAATAGTCGAAATGAGCTAAAAACTTTAACGAAAAAACAATGGACATTCGGATTCATATCTGGGCTATTTTTAGCTGCACATTATGTACTATGGTTTGAATCATTACAATATACTTCTGTAGCAAGCTCTACAGTTATCGTAACGTTACAACCTTTGTTCTCAATGATTGGTGGTTATTTTTTATTTAAGGAAAGATTTACGAAAGGAGCGGTTATTGGTTGCCTCATCGCTATTTCAGGTAGTATCATCATTGGCTGGCAAGATTTCCAAATTAGTGGAGAAGCTTTATATGGAGATATTTTAGCATTTATTGCTGCCGGTATCATTACTGCTTATTTTTTCATTAGCCAACACGTTCGTAAAGATTTGTCACTTATACCCTATTCAGTAATTAGTTATGGAAGTAGTGCTGGCTTTCTTGGCATATTTGCTTTCACGCAACAAGAATCTTTCATCCATTACTCTACACAAACTTGGTTGTGCTTTATTGGATTAGCTTTCATTGCTACAATTTTAGGACAAACCATTTTTAATTGGTTATTAAAATGGATAAGTGCTACTGTAATTTCAATGAGTATTTTAGGTGAAACAATTGGCACTTGTATACTAGCGTACTTTATATTACATGAGACCATTTCTTTACAACAAGGACTAGGAATTACCGTTATTTTTATTGGTTTAGTATTATTTTTATTGCAGCCAAGTTCTAATAAAAAAGCATGACAGTATACTGTCATGCTTTTAACTATTCATTATGTACAATTAAACCATTCGGTCTAAAACGACTCATCATAATTTCATTAATAAACTTTCCATGAACTTTCAAATTCCCTATCTTTACTCCCTCTTCTACAAATCCAAATTTTTCATATAAAGCTTTTGCTTTTGGATTCGTTTCTAACACACCTAGTTCTACTCTCTCTAACATTAACCAATTATCAGCCAAATCAAGCATCTTCGTAAGAAGTGCTCTCCCAATTCCTTTATTATGATATTCACTGTCTACCCCAATGAATAAATCGCCTGAATGAGATCTTCGGCCCGGACTTTGTGTTAAACCTACAAACCCAACAACTTCTCCATCATATTCTGCAACAAATTCAAATTGATTTGGTGCTAAATTTCGAATTCTATTTTCCATAGCCTCTACACGCATGCTAGGTAAGAAAACCATATACGGTAAAACATCATCCTGTATACATATACGATGAATTGCTCTAGCATCTTGTATTTCTACTGCTCTAACGTTGATTCCCATCTTTCTCTCCTCCATATAAATAACAATATATTTGTGTGTATTCTAGAAACGTTCACGAATGACCTTCTCGCCCAGATTTCTTTATGTCATTTTTACATAATTATTTCGATATAATACTTAATTTCCAAAAAGATTAAAGACTATATATGGATATGGATTTGGTTAACTTTTCACCTTGTTATATAAATCAAGCAAATTTTCAATCAGAATACCATTTAGTTTCATGCCGACTATATCACAATTTTCTATTTCAATATTTTTCAGATTACTATTACTTATAGTGCTACATTCCAAATCACATTTATCGAATACAATAGGTTCCTTCTCATCTCCGAGACTTGTATTTTTAAATTGCACTCCACCTAAAGTCACCAAATTAAATTTACTACCAGAAAGATTTAAATCTGCATATGATGACCATCTAAAATTTATATTTCTAAACTTGGATTGACTTACATTACAATTACTCATATTCATATTCATTATATTGCTACCAACAAATGAACTGTTTTTTAAATTCACTTGATAATACTCTGTATTTGCTAAATTACAGTTTTCGTATTGACTATTTTTCATATCTTTATTTGTAACTACACTCGCTTTGTTTGAGCTTGTTTTTATTCTTTTCACGTAACAATACTCATCTTCCGATTCAAAAATCATTTGGTAACCCATCTTTTTATAAAAGTGATGATTGTTAATTTGTCTACTAGATGTTTCGAGATCCCAAATCTTTATGTTCGGATATTCCTTTTCTATTAATTTCATAACATGTGATCCAATTCCTTTTCCTTGATAAACAGGATCTACAAAAATACGATCAATTCGACCGTACGACTTACCAGAAATCGTAACTATTATCCCTCCGATTATTTCTTTATCCATTACAACTTTGAAAGAATCCAATTCTTCAATGGAATATTCCATCATTTCAACTGAAGAATATCCTGGCGGTTGAATGTTATAATCAATGACATCATCTTGGCCATATAGCCATTGTTTTGCTTCTGCATCAAATGTTCTTTTCATTATTTCTGTTAACTTCTCAGCATCTAAAATTGTAGCTTTTTCTATAGATATTTTCGTCATTTTCGTTTTCCCCTTCATTATTACAAACCAACCATTTTTGTGAATGGCATAATTATCAATTCACTTTTGTTTTTAATGCTTTTCCCATTATTACATATGGAACATCATTTTTACTTGGATGAAATGGTTCTAATACATTTACCCAATCTAATCTTTCATATAACGAACGTGCTTTTTCATTGTTTATTTGTGTTGTTAAAACACTCGTTCTATTTGGAATCCCTTCTAGTAATTCATTATGTAATTTCGTTCCAAGACCTTCATTTTGATATTGTGGGTGGACTGCTAACTCTACAAATTCAAAACAATCTTGTAACCATTCGTCTACTTGCTCTAGATGTAACGCTTCTCTCATTAATTGATTATAGTACTGTCCCTCGATTGAGCGATAACCATAAGTAAAACCAACTACTTCATTTTCATCATTTATTGCTACTATACCTTTAAAACCTGTATATTCTATATGCCTATTCATTCGCTCGATCATTTCATTGAAATTTGTTTTCTCAAATACTTTACAATACAAATTTGCCATATTCCCAATTAGGATCTCATCTTTTTCAATGCTTATGAATTTCACTTTATTACCCCCTATTAAAACATTTATATCCTTAAATTCTTAAAAACAAAGAAAATTAACACTAATCACTCTCTTTACTATTAAACTACAAATCACCCTATATTTTCCACGATTACTTAATATTAATGAATAATAAAAAGAGACCATGTAATATAAACATGTTCTCTTCTTTTATTCATTTTCAATTTTATCCCGCTATTTGCCGGGCAGTAAGACCCCCACCTCAAAATTCAGCGAAAGCAAAGAAGTTAGGTGGGGGTCGGGCTAATAATCAGCGGGGGCTGACACCCCACTGATTAAAGTTTCACTTTATATAATTAAAAATTAGATATTACTTAAGCCACTCGTTGCAAGTATTACTTAACTGCTGTAAATCTTCTATAAATTGACTCGCATCATATCCATCACAAACCGAATGATGTACTTGTAATGAAACTGGTAGCATAACCTTGTTTCCTTCGTTAAAATATTTCCCACAAGTTATAATTGGCAATAGAAAATTTTCATCATTATTAATATTAAGATTAAATCCAGTAAAACTAGTCCAAGGTATGCTAGAAATAGGAAATACATTAGGCGGAATATTTTCTTTCGTGAAAAGACCATGAACATTAGCATAGCATCTCATATCGTCTTCATAATTATTATAGAAAGTGCGGAAATCACTTGAATAATCCGTCCATATACTTGAAAAAGACTTATCATCTTTATGAAAGATTGTATAACTCGGTATCATCTCCTCCCAATAGCCTAAAACTCCTTCATCGTTAAAACATGTTCGAAATTTTTTATGATTATTTACTACTCTAGAAATTAAATATATAAAAACGGGATAAAATTTTATTCCCTTTTGATATACTTCCCCTAATAACATCGTGATATCAACATTCACAGTCATACTAAATGTACATTTCAACTTTAAATAATGCTCAAAATACTGATCTCTATTCCAATCTTCTCTATCAATTACATGGAACTTCATTCTAATAGCCTCCTAAAATTTTCTTTTTATTTTAGAAGGCTAATTCCCTTGCTTTCACCATACTTGTTCACTCCTAACAGTTTACAACTCACCCTAATTATTCATTTAATTATATAACATATTTGAGACTCCCACGACTAAAGTCGCAAGCCCTAATCCTTACGGATTGACGGGTGGGATTCTTGAATGACTAAACGTTCGCAGTCCATTTCTGTTTTGAACAGACTTCAAGATGAGGGCATCTCATTGCCCCTCCTAAGACAGTGCGTATAGCATCTTAGGCTGATTGACTGTTACCATCAATCACAGTTGCGTAGCGAATATTCATCGCCCCAACAATATCACGATGTTTCTCAAATCCACATCGGCACTTGTATTTTCTGTCTGGTGCTTTGTTCTTTTCAGAACATTTCGGACATGTTTGACTTGTATAAGCAGGGTTCACATATTCTACCTTAATACCAACTAAATTCGCTTTGTATTCAATGAATTGTGCTAAACGATAGAATGACCAAGTGTGTAGATTTTTCTCGTTTTTACGGCTTGTTCTTGCCGTCTGTCTAATATTCGTTAGTTGTTCTAAACGAATAACAGAAATGTTATTATCAGTTGCAAAGTCAATGATTTCACGACTTACTTTGTGGTCTTGGTCTTGCATCCATCTTTGTTCTTTATCATCAAGTTGTCGAATGGCATTTAATTTCTTATTTTCACCTAACTTCTTACGAACACTACGAAACTTACGTTTCATATATTTGTTTTGTCTACCATTGCCGAAGAAACGAACTTTCTCATCGTCTGTGATGGCTACCGCAGGGACTTTAAGACCTAAATCTACCCCTAAAATCTTCGTTCCTGTTTTTTCATTTGTAGGAATTGTGACAGATATTTGAGCAATCCACTTATTAGATTTCTTCGTGATACGAAGTGTACCTAACTTGTGTGTTAACAAATTAAAATTGCGATTATATTTATCAGTTAATAAAGCACGAACCTTTAAGCGAGTTGATTTTCCATTTACCATGAGTGGAACTGAAATGTGCGTGAAGTCAAACGAATAGTTTTGATTGTTCCATACACAAACAGGTCTCTTTAGAATCGGAATAACTTTGTATTTACTTTTTTTCACCTTTGTAGAAAACACACTTTTAGCGTCTTTAATTGCTTGGTTCTTCACTGCGCTTGGAAGATTCGCTTCAACATCTTTTGTACTTTTCTTAGTGCTCTTCTTCGCTTCAGCCATTTCAGATACAAGTGTATTAATGACTTTGATATACTCATAGCTACTTTGTTCCAATAACTGAATTTGTTCTTTTGTTGGAAGCAATTTAACTTTGACTGTGATTGTTTGTGACACAATTTTCACCCCCTCGTCTTTTGATTTTCAACATACTGTTTAATTGTCTCAGTCGATACATTTCCAGCAGTAGAAACAAAATAGGAACGTGTCCATAGACTTGGCAAGTGTTGAAGATGAGGAAACTCTCCTCTCAAACGCTTCGATGTCACTCCTTTAATTTTCGCCATTGTGTCAGCAGGACTAAGTGTTGGTAGTGTATTTAAGAACAAGTGAACGTGGTCTTTGTCGCATTCCATTGCGACAATAGCAACATCCATTTCTCCGCATATTTCTTGAACCAACTCTTTGAAACGTTCTTCTACTTTTGTGTTAAGAAAAATTTTTCTTCTGTATCGCGGGCAAAACACAAAATGGTAGTTAATTAATGACACAGTTGTTTTGGTTCTTCTATAATCATTTATCATATTCACATTGTATCAGTTTTACTTTTAAACTACACCACAAAAGATACCAATATTTTGGATACTTAAAGTACCACAAACTTAGCGATTTTTAGTGGTACTCCGTATCCAACCTCACTTTCATCCCATGTCTAAAGGCGATGGGCTTTCCCGTTCGGAAAGGGCTGTAAGAATCAATTCACATATTTCTGGAAATCCATCCACATACTATAGATAAATCAAATGAAATTTGGAGGATACATACATGAATAACAAAAATATGAATAAAAAAGAAAATGTTACTGAAAACACTACATCTATTCAAAATAATAATACTGCAAATCTTACTATCGAAGAACAAGCAATGAACGGCTTATACGGAATGCCCGAAACAACAATTGAAGATGCTGATCACGCTGCAGCTGATGATTTAACTTCAAAAAATTAATTAACTACATTGAAAAAAGCCAAGGAAAATATCCTTGGCTTTTTTAACTATGCATCCACCTTTTGTATTTCTTCACTCTTTCTTGAAAGTTTACCTGGCCAAAAAGCAAATCGGCCTAACACAACTGTAATTGCGGGTACAAGTAACGGTCTTACGATAAATGTATCTAGTAATACGCCAATTGCAGTTACAATACCAAATTGAACTAATACTTGAATTGGAAGTGTACCTAACACTGCAAAAGTTCCTGCTAAAATTAAACCTGCCGATGTAATAACACTACCTGTTTGTATTACACCATTTTTTACTGCATCCAAGTGATTTTGTGTCTTTCTGTTTTTCCATATTTCTGAAACCATAAAGATATTATAATCTTCACCTAAAGCAACTAAAAATACGAATGCGTACAACGGTATCGCACCTTGAATGGCCGGCGCTCCCATACCGTAATGAAGTAATACCCATCCTGCTCCTAACGCTGAGAAGAATGATAAGACAACAGTTACAATTAAATAAACCATTGCAACAACCGATTGTAAATAGACAAGTAATAGTAAAGCGATAATGCTAATCATTACTGGAATAATTACTGATTCATCACGTTCCGTAATTTGCTTTGTATCATATAATGAAGCTGTTTCCCCACCAATCCATAATTGTTCTTTAGCTTTACTAATTCCAGCATCTTTTAATACTTTTTCCACACTGTTTTTCAATTTAGGGATTTGATTTAACGCTTCAATTGAGTATGGATTTTCTGCTAAAGAAACTTCATACATTTGTATTTGCTTATTTTCTTTTCCCTCTTTTGGCTCTTTCACTGTATTTACGAAAGAAAATTTCTCTAGTTCTTGTTTAATAGGAAGCTCTTTTCCTTTCGTATCAACAACAACTTTTATTGGTGCTAGTTCACCAGCTGAAAAATGATCACTAATTAACGTAAAACCTTCGCGTGAAGGCATATCTTTTGGAAACGACTCTAATAAGTCATATGTGTATTGAATACGTGGTACGAATGAAGCCAATCCACCTAATACAAATACAGTTAGCATAATTATTGTCCATGGTCTTCGTATTACAATATCTCCAAGTTTTTTACTAAAAGAGCCTTTTGATTTTTTAACTTTTACAGCCCTCTTTTTCTTTCTTGCAAACTCCTCATTCATTGAAGTTGTTCTCGGTATAAACGGGAAAAATGCAATTCTACCGAAAATTAATAATAGTGCTGGTAAAATCGTTAAAGCCGCGATTCCCATTATAAATACAGCAACACTAAATGGTACTGCAAATCGATGAAAGGCACCATAATGAGCAAGTAGTAATGTTCCTAATCCAAGTACAACAGTTAACGCACTCATTATTATTGCACCGCCAGATGCTTTAATCGCAAGTTGCAATGCTTTATATTTACTTTCTTCTTCTAACAAGTACTCTCTATATCTCGAAATTAAAAATAGACAATAGTCCGTTCCAGCGCCAAACAATAATACTGTCATAATTGATATCGCTTGGGCATCTACTTTAATCCATCCGTGATCAGCTAAAAAACCGAGTGTAGGACTAATAATACCGTATGCAAAGCCAACAACAAGTATAGGTAAAATCGCTAAAATTGGTGAACGATACAGTAAAATTAACAAAACTAACACTAGTAGTACAGTAGCCACTAACAATTTCACATCTGCTTGACTAAATAAACTAACTGCATCTGTTTGAATGCCTACAGGTCCTGATAATCGAACATGTAAACCAGATTCACTTATTTTTTGTTTAAATGGATCTTCATCCACCTTACTATTCACTATTTTTCTAAACTCTTCAAGATTTCCTTTTAATATATCCGTACCAGCAGATTTATTAAAAAATACCGGTGTAACAAATGATGTACCATCTTTTGACGCACTTTTTGATAATACTTGCTCTGGAATTGTATCAAATGGTGGTAACGTTGATTGTTCTTTTAAAGGACTAGATTTTAACTCTTTATAAACATCTTGTATAAGTTTATAATCCTGTGACTGTAATCCACCATCTCTATACCATACTACTAACAAAGGATTCCCTGCATTATTCGGAAACTCTTTTTTCATAAGCGCTTCCGCTTGCTGTGACATAGCTGTTTCAGGTAAATTTTTCGGATTCGGTTCTTTCGTACTGTTTACTTGTGGTAACGTAAATGAAAGTAATAATGTAATAAGAACCCACACCGATAAAGTGATCCACTGCGTATTTCTCCCTGCTACAAGCCTCCCTAACATATGTAACGGGTGCTTTTTCATAAAAAACCCACCTTCCTTTTTTTCTCCACTATTAATTATATATACTGGTCGGTTAATTAATCAAGAATGATTGAAAATTATGTTATAATTATCTCAATCATAAATGTCAGGAGCGAATGTATTTGGAACAAAAACAACGTCCTCTCGGAAGGCCGCGTCAAAATAAAAATACAAAATCTACAAAAGAAACCATTTTAGAAGTTGCAACCCGCTTATTTCTTACACAAAATTATCAAGTCGTTTCTATGGATGAGGTCGCAAAAGTTTGTGGTGTTACGAAAGCAACTGTCTACTATTACTATTCAACAAAAGCCGATTTATTTACCGCTACTATGATCGAAATGATGGTACGTATACGTGAGAATATGTCTCAAATACTCTCTACAAACAAAACTTTAGAAGAAAGATTATTAGACTTCGCTAAAGTTTACTTACACGCAACGATGGATATTGATATGAAAAATTTTATGAAAGATGCAAAACTGTCGTTATCTGAAGAACAATTGAAACAATTAAAAAATGCTGAAGATAATATGTATGAAGTACTAGAAAAAGCACTCGATAATGCTATGCACATCGGAGAAATTCCGAAAGGAAACGCTAAATTTGCGGCTCATGCTTTCGTATCTTTATTATCAATTGGGAATTTTAAAGATGAAAATCACAATCCTATTCTTGCAAATATAGATGAATTAGCACAAGAAATCGTTTCTTTTTATTGGAACGGATTAGGACGTTAAAATTACATGGGTTTCCTTTAATAAAAAAGCATGTTTGTATTTCTTCAAACATGCTTTTTTATCATTTAAGTGTTTTATGTATATACCAATAATTAGACTACACTTTAGCATCCATTATCAAAAAATTATTATCTTCGACTTTTACAAATTTTGAAGTTGAATCTTTATATTCCCCTTACTTAATCCCCCGTGGTAACAAACTACAGATTTAATATCTAGATTTAAATACTTCTTCAAAGACTCCTGCGCTTCTTTAATATTTAAAGTTGTTGGGGCGTGAATTCCTCCTAACTTTCCATTCACACTATACATCGAGTCTCCTGCAATAAGAGTTTTACTTTGTTTCAAATATAAACTAATATGCCCCGGAGTATGCCCTGGAGTATGGAGAATTAGTATTCCACCGCAATACGGAAGTTCTTGCCCGTCAATCACTGTGCCACTCACTTTTCCTTTTGGTGGATTCTCTACATGTACATCTTTCAATAAAGGTAAATCTCCCTCAATATATGGCTTATCTAACTCGTGCGCATATACTTTAATATCGCTTACACCATTCTCCAATACATCAGGAAGGCTACCTATATGATCTATATCCTGGTGTGTCAAAATCACAACTTTTAGCTTATCAACAGATACCCCAACTCTCTCCATCTCTACTTGTATATCTTCGAATTGTCCAGGAAAACCAGTATCTATTAAAACTGCCATTTCATCATTCCATAAAAGAATTGGGTGAATGATAAATTCTTGAAATTTAAGTTGTAACATTTCTACCCCTTCAGCAATCTCCATACAGCAATTCTCCTTTATAACTGAAGTTTGAAAATATGTACGAGTAAACTGAAAATATAAAGTACCGCTATCTCATAATATGTTTTGTCATCCCAATAGAGAATGCTTCAAACCCAATAGATTCATAATAAGATTGCAATTTTTCCACACACATAAGTTGCGGAATAACCTTGTTTTGTTCGCAGTGATGGATTAATCGTTTCACTATGTCTTTTCCAATACCAATATACTGATACTCCGGCATTACACATACACCGCAAATAACACCTGTTATTACACCATCTGATATAACACGCCCCATACCAATTAATTGTTGCTCTTTAAATGCGTATATTGCATACCAACTTTGTTTACACATTTGTTCTAATTCATTCACTGTTAATTTAATAGAATTCCATCCTAAAGATTCATATAAAGCTAATAATTCATTAAATTTTGTAGGATGTTCACTTGTGTAGTGTATACTATTTTTCATGTAAATACTCCCTATTCTATAGTTTGTTAATGTTCCATAAAATTCTCCTTATGAAAATTGCGATTGACGTGAAAATAACTAGAACAAACTTCAATAAGAAAGATAGAATTCCTTCTCAATATAAAATAAAAAGAAGTTATCTCACTTAAGATAACTTCTTTTTATATAAGACTCTCATTATATTATCAACCAAAAAATATACAACTGCATACAATTAGCACAAACAAAACTAATAAACCATTTGAGAAATAACCCATTGAATACTACCCCTTTATTAAATTATGTAAAAGATTTTATCATAAAATGATTTACAACTTAATAACTGAAAAAGACATTGTATTCATTAGTTATATATGTTTAGTAATATTTTATTTTCGGGTATATTCTGCTTAACTTAAACCACTTCCCATTCCCTTATACTTAAGTTCTGATAACTTCAGAACAATACATAAAGAAGACCTCAACTTATTGACGTCTTCTTTTCAACTACACTAATAGCTAATTCACGTTTTTTTTCGAATATATATAGACCCTTCACTAACAGAGACATATATGAAATGCCTTCCCCAATACATAAACATCTATAATCTGATTATTAACATCCTTATAGCCTTTAAATCTCATCCTCAGTTATTCTAATAGCTCTCTTATTCGAAAAGATATTTTTAAAAATTCCTACTCCAAAAATTAATAAGCCTATACCAACTAACTTATTTATTTGTAATGGGACGATCTCCATTCCGAACAATCCAAATGTATCAATGCATAATGCAACGACCAATTGAGTAATAAGACTAATTAGCACCGTATATGCTGGACCTAAGCTCTTTATTGCACCCATTATACAAATAATTAACCCGATGCCAAACAGTCCACTTACATAAAACAAATAATTTGTAGTATACACTTTAATGTTAATACTGTTTTCTGTAATGATATAAAATAGAATAGAGCTAATGAGACCTATTCCAAGGACACATGTAGTCGTTAACCACTGTCCTACATTTTCATTTACTTTTGCATTAAAAACAGATTGTACGCTAATTAATATTCCCGCTAATATAGCTAAACTAAATCCAATCAAAATCTTCCTCTCCCTTTCATTGCTCATATATATTATCTTTAGCGACTTCCTTCATTCTAGAAAAATCTTTAATTACAATAACTACATTACTCTTTTCAATTAGTTTTTCATTATAAAATCTTTGTAATACCCGAATTACGTGCCTATAACTTACCCCTATAAAATCTGCAATACTCGTTACTGAAGTTGCATCCAAATCCCCTTTATACATATTCCCGTTACTATCTGTTGAAATTGAAAGCAAATAACTAGCTACACGTACTTCTACAGGATAAAGTAAATTAAGAGCAGTAAAACGAGTCGATATTTTTAACGTGTTGGCAATGTTTTCAAGCAAGAACTTCATAAATATAGGATCATGTAATAACTTGTTTCTAATAACCGTATTAGAAATAGAGATTGCTACAACATCTGAACAAGCCTCAACGACATTATGTGCTTTGCTATTTTGAATTAGTTCAATATCACCAACAATGGCCAATGGATTGATAAAGCGAAGAATTAGTTTCTTCCCTTCAGGTGTAATCGTATAAACTTTTACTTTCCCTTTAACAACAAAATATAAACGATCCATTTCGTCATCTATATTGCAAATAAGCTCGCCTTTTTCAAAGTGATTTAATTGAAAATATGCTGTATCTATTTCTGAAAAAACCTCGAGCGTTTTATTGATTTTCAAATAATGCGTAATTAAACTTGATCTATTCTCCATATTCATTTCCTCCTTTCATTTACATATTAAATACAACAATACCTATAATCATTACTATTGTTCCCACAATATGATATCTCTCCATCTGTATCTTTTTTATATGAAACAGTCCTTTCATTTCAATAACTGTTGCCGTTAACAATTGAGCAACCATTAGTGTGCCAGCTGTCAATGTAACTCCTAGTGAATATATCGCCATAGTTTCTGCGCAAATAATGAATCCACCAAATGCACCCGCTGCTAAATATACTTTTTTCACACTCTTTAAATCTGTTACTTTCTCTTCTTTCTTTAACAAAAATACAGTTGTTGCAATAATGAATCCAATTAAATGGGTTATAATACTCGTCGACCATATACCGATATGTGAACTAAGTTTCGCATTAAAGGTTCCTTGAAGTGTTATAAATATCCCCGCAAAAACAGCAAATAGAATACCTTTCAAAAAATCATCTCCTCATCCTTTATTTCTGACTTAATTAAAAACCATCATCCTATAATGGCAAAAGGACAAATGTCACATCACTATGAAAATAACTTGGAATGAAAAAAAAACACACCTCAAAAATGCGAGATGTGTTTTTTATTTATATATAGTGTTTTATAAATGAAAATTACGCTACATTAAAAGATTTCTTTTTCATAACAAACTTTGCAAATAAGAAACGTACAAGCGGTCCCATAATAATTAATTGTAATGGATATGCCATTATGAAATTTTTAATAAAAATCGAAAAATAAATTGAAACAAATGAAGCTCCTTGTAGTCCACCATGTAAATGCATCATAGCCATACCGAAAAATGACATAAAGAACACCATTCCGATTACCATAGTTGTCGCCATCGCAACGATAATATTTATTTTCTTAGATTTATCAAATGGCAACATGAATACAATTTTTTTCGCACAAGGTCCAACTATACTTATTTCAATTAATAGCGCAATAATAAAGCCAATTAATAGTTCTAATGCAATCTCTTTAATATAAATTGGTCCTCCTGTTTCATTCATTAGTAAATTGTAAAACGTCATTACGATAACCATTCCAAGGCACATCATCATGCCAAATTGGAGGTTTTCTTTTCTTGTTGTTGGCAAATTTCATCATCCTCTCTCTTTGAGTCTTTGTCATTATATCGACATTGGAACCCCCTTCGTAAGTGAACATTTTGTGAACAAATTTAAAACGTTTTCATGTATTTTCTTTACTTTCAACTCAAATTCTCACTTTTACTTATAAAGGTTTTATATATTTCAATGTTGAATTACTAAATTTAACATTGCATTACATTATTTCTAGGAGGATAACCATGAATGAAACAGAATTTTACGCATATCACATCGTAACAAGGAAAAAAATGCATATCGGACAAATGATTCCTTTTAACAAAAATCAACACAATACTCTATATCACTTCTTTTTTGAAAGAAAACAATTAAATGCTAATGGTGAAGATGGCATACAAATTTTAAATAATCACTATAAAAATGACGAATTACATATAAATAATGAAAATGCTAAAGTAGTTATAAGTTATATGGATCAAACAGTTAGAGAAACAATTGTAGAAATGGTTAGACTACAAGAATTCCCTGAATACCCTTCCAGGTTATCTTGTTTATACGCTTCAAAAAGCTATGAAGATGCTTTAAAATGGAAAGCATTATTTGATTCTTACAATCGAGAAGTTTTACAGATTGTTAAACTACGAGTAATCGGAAGTTCTTTTGAAGGTGACGGTAATCTTTTACCGAAAGAAGATGGTATTCCTTTTTCTCAAAAAATCGAACAAGCTAGAGAGTATTGGAAAGGAAATATTAGAAATGAACTTCCTGAGCTACTGATTAATGGAGAAATTGAAGTGGTGGAAATTATTGATGACTTCTCCTCAATTCATATTTAATTTCTAACTAAATCATATAGGATGGAGATTACAATGAAGAAAAAAGTGTACTTCAATCATGATGGCGGCGTAGATGATTTAATTTCATTATTTTTATTACTTCAAATGGAAAACGTTGAACTTACCGGTGTATCTGTTATCCCAGCAGACTGCTATTTAGAACCCGCAATGTCTGCCAGTCGTAAAATTATCGATCGTTTCGGCAAAGGTAATATTGCCGTAGCCGCTTCAAACTCTCGTGGGCAAAACCCGTTTCCGAAAGACTGGCGGATGCATGCATTTTATGTAGATGCTTTACCAATTTTAAATGAGTCTGGAAAAGTTGTAACACCCGTGGTGGCAAAGCCTGCACATCACCATTTAATAGAAACACTTCTACAAACGGAAGGAAAAACAACTTTATTATTTACCGGGCCCCTAACTGACCTTGCTCGTGCATTATATGAAACTCCCATCATAGAAGATAAAATTGAACGTCTCGTTTGGATGGGTGGTACATTTCTTACCGCAGGCAATGTACATGAACCAGAGCATGACGGAACAGCTGAGTGGAATTCATTTTGGGACCCTGAAGCAGTGGCTCGTGTATGGGAATCAAAAATTGAAATCGACTTAGTGACACTAGAAAGTACAAACCAAGTTCCATTAACTATAGACATACGTGAACGTTGGGCAAAAGAACGAAAGTATATTGGTGTAGATTTCCTTGGCCAATGCTATGCGATGGTTCCTCCCCTCGTTCACTTTTCAACGAACTCTACTTACTACTTGTGGGATGTACTAACAACTGCGCTTGTCGGAAACACTAACCTCGCAAAAACTCAAACGATTAATAGTATCGTTCATACATACGGACCAAGCCAGGGGCGTACAGAGGAAACTGCTGATGGACGACCTGTAAATGTCGTTTATGATGTAAAACGTGATGTATTCTTTGAATATATTACTAAATTAGCTAAAAAAGCTGCTACTTGAAACCTCAATAACACGAAAAAAATTTATTAAGAATGATATACTTTAATTAATATAACATGAGGTGATAAGATGGATTATGAGTTACTAAAAGAACGAATAGAAATTATAACTTCTAGAATTAAATACATAGGTGGTGAAGTTCAAGAAGTTTGTATAGATGAACCATCTTCCCTTGAACAAATAATCCAAGTAGAAGAAAAACTGGGTATTAAACTACCAAATAGCTTCAAAAAGGTACTTTTAGAGTTCTCAGGAAATTTTAGCTTACGCTGGTTTTTACCTGACGATGTAGAGCTACCAAATGAACTTACTGATATTTTTTGCGGAACACCCCACTGGAGTTTAGAAAGTCTTTCTGAATTCGAAAAAAAACGTAAAGACTTGATTGACGAGTTTTTTTCAAATCTAGATGATGAATATGATGTAGTTTGGCACAACAAATTAGCATTTTGTGAAGTGGGAAATGGAGATTATTTAGCATTTGATATGAAAGATGATATAGATGCTCCAATAATTTACCTAAGCCACGACGATGGAGAAGGACATGGGTATAAGATTGCGAATAATTTCATTGAATTCATTGAGAATTGGTCAAGAGTAGCTTTTGTAGGATGCGAAGATTGGCAGTGGTTACCTTTCACTACTAGTTTTGAAAGTGGTATAAATCCAGATGATGAACCAGCCAAAAAATTTAGAAATTGCTTGGGACTTAATATTTAAAAGAGTATTGAATTAAATTTCAATACTCTTTTTGTGCAATTTAATTATATTGGATTAATGTAGTGTCTTATTGATTATTCATTTCATAACCATTGACAAAATAAGTTATTGTTTCTAACTCATCTTCATTTAATTCTCTTTCTAGTTCTTGTTTATACGCTGCCTTTATCTTCTCTTCATCGCCTTTATGCATTTTTGTATAAGTTCCTACTGTTTTTAACATACGAATCTCTTGTAAAAACTCCTCTCGATTTATCGCTTCTCCATGAGAAAGAATATATGTCTCAGCATCAAATTTTTCTAATTCATCTATTAATGCAAACGTTCTTTTCGTCGTATAGTTCCACTTCGAAGAAAAAATATCTGCATATATACAGTCTCCTAAAAATAATATCTTTTCTTCTTTCACGTAAATAACAACTGAATCATGTGCATGATCTCCGCCCACATGTTTTAACACGCATGTCACTTCACCAAGATCTAATTCCATTTGATTCTGGAACGTTAAGGTCGGAGGAATAATGTTAATATTTCTCGCTTTTTCTTCAAACTCTTTTTTTATGCAATCCGCACAAAATGCAATTTCAGTACCCTCTTTTACGCGTGCGTCCAAAGCTTCATCTGTCCATTCATAAGAAACAAGTGTACGCATCTCTTTTTTCGTTTCAGAATGTGCAATAGACAATGCATCTTGTAGTACAGGCAATCCAAAAATATGATCCCAATGCCAATGGGTTAGTGCTACGAAATCTGGATTCGATACATTTTGTTCTTTTAACATTTCTAAAAATAATTGTGCATGTTCTTCTGAATTCCCTGCATCAATCATTAACGTTTTTTCTTGTCCAACGACCATTCCTAAGATAGGTCTATCTGTTTCAGAAACAGGTGTCATATACCAAAATGAGTTTCCTATTTTTTTAATTTGTTGCATAACCAATTCCCCTTTTCATTTCCTCACTTAAGTTTAATATATAGATTATAACGAATCACTACTTTTTTCTCTATACTCAAACACAATTACTTGGACTATTCTAACTTTCCTTTTCGTAAGCTAAAAATAAGTGGAAGAATCGGAGTGTGATACTATGGAACGATTATGGATTCCAATGATTGTTACGTTTTTTTCATTTGGTGGATTACTATTAGGCGGTGCTGTTGGAGTAGCAACACGCCAACTCATTGAAGAAAAGATGCATCGTTTATACGCATTATGTGGCGGTATTTTACTTGGGCTTTTATCCCTTGAAATTATTCCTGAAACATTTTCAAGCTACGAAATGATTGGGCCTATATTTGGTATAGCCATCGGTATTTTAGTTATGAGCTTATTAGATAACTATTGTCACCATCCAATGATACATAAAAAAGATCAACAAGCATGGCAAACCTTCCTTTTTCTCTCTTTCGCTATATTTATTCATAATATACCTAGTGGATTTGCGTTAGGTACAGCTTTTATAAATCATAATGACTCTGCCATTCCCTTTTTAATAGCAATTGTCGTTCACCATATTCCAGAAGGATTAGCTTTAATTATTCCATTTCTTTTTACAAAACATAAATATATTTCCTTTTTATTAACGACTTTATTACTTTCTCTTATTCTCGGTACTGGCACAGTTTTTGGCATTTTGATGGAAGGAAAAGCTCTTCACCTGCAAGGACTCATTATGGGAAGTGCTATTGGTTCACTTGGATATGTCACAATTCATGAAATGCTTTGGAAAGCTAAGAAACAGCTCTCTTTCCCTACATTTCTAATGTGGGCAACTAGTGGTTTTCTCCTAATAATAGCGTTTACTCTACTAGCTGGACATCACTAAATTAAACAAAAAAGATAGCTGAAAACAATTTGTCTTCAGCTATCTTTTTTATTCTTTCTATTTCTCTATAGCTCCCTAGAAAAAACATGCATATACTTTGTTTTGAAATAACTGTAGTATTTCTTTCATACTTCGTATCGTTTCTCTCGACAAAACATTATTATTTTAGTCATTTATTAGAAGTTATATTATATTTTTTGACCATCATCTAATATTTTCGTTATTTGTAAAAAACATAAAAAAGAGCCCCTATTTTCAAAACAAGGACTCTTTTCATAAAATAAAACTTTAATCAGCCCTCACCAATCGGGCTGCCTGGCAAATAGCGGGATAAACTATTTAGCTACCTCTTCTTTCGGCATTACCATACCTTTATAAAGTTGAACAGTTATCCAGTAATAGATGAAATAAATGACTAAGAATATCCCAATTGGCACCCACACTTTTACAAACGGGTCAACTAATATAAAGCTGAATAAGTTAAGCCCTACTAAAACGTGAGAAATGCCAATGATTGCTGGGAAGATAAATAAATATGAAATTTCTTTATATATACTTTTCGTTAACATACTGCGTCTCACACCAATTTTTCGTAACATTTCATAACGGCGTATGTCGCGAGAAGCACCTGTTAATATCTTGAACATAAGGGAACTTGCCATCATTGCTAAAAAGGCAATTCCGAGGAAAAATCCCATAAACATTGTTCCGCTCATGAAGCTGTTCATAAACTGATAAATTGTCATTTTCGTAAATAAGTCTACCTTTTCACCTGTTGCTTTTTCAATTTGTGCTTTTTGTCTCTTGTCTATTTCGATCAATAACGGTTTATATTTTTTCATATCATCTACTTTTGCTAATGTTACAGTGTGTTCTGTTCCTTGAATTCCTTTATAATGCTCTTCGTCTGCAATTCTTACTGGTTTTCCGCTAAATTGATTATGCGTAATTTGTATCTCTCTTACAACTGCGTCTTCCCAATCCTTTGGCATACGAGGGAATTTTGCTAATTCAGGAGCCTCTAAAGCTGAATATACAGGTTCAGTTAAAGGTTCAGTCACACGTTTACGAACAGGCTCTTTTAACGTTTTTGTATCAAAATGGTCTGAAACAAGTGGTGGTTTCGCAGTTAAGTCGTTACGTAAATAATAAACCGCTTCTCCATCTACTTTATAGTTGTACTTGCTTTCTTCAACAATTTCCATTTCTTTTAAGGCAGCTTTGTCTTGATCATTCGGATCATGAATTACAACATCATATACACGAGAAAAGTCTGTCATAATACCTACATTTTTTTGGAAAGCCATACCTGCCGTCATCGCACCTGCGCCTAATGCAATTAACATCGCTACAGTACCTAATACTCTCGATAAACTATTTACTCGAAAGCGTAGCTGTGCATATGTAAAACTATTTAGACCAGTTTCATTTCGTTTTTTATTCCCCTTAATTTTCATCACAAAAAATGGGAGTAATGAACTAAAGATAAAATATGTTCCAAGTGTTGTAACGATGGTTGCTATAATAAAACCTAATTCAGCATATATTTTTACATTGATCATAAAATAGTACCCTATACTTACTAGTAATACACCAAGTACTGTCATTATAATAATGCGAGTTTTACTTTTCTTCACTTCATCTAGTGTTTCATCTTCACGAATTAACTCTAGTTCAGTTTTACGTAACAATCGGACACTGTTCATTAAGCCAGTAATGAAAAATAGTATTAAGAAGAAAATAACTGTAACTAAAATTGCTGGTGTGTATACAGATGCATAACTACCTTTTGCTGAAATTTCCATTCCATTCATTAAAAAGTTTCCTGCTACACTTGCAAGTAACATCCCTACTAAAATACCGATAATAATACTGACAATACCCATACCGAATGTTTCAATAAATAATAACTGTGCTACTTTTTTCTTTTTTGCACCAAGCATCATGTACATACCGAGTTCTTTTCTTCTTAACGTGAGTAAGAAAGAGTTGGCATATATAATATAAAATACAGTAATGAAAGATAATAGTATTGCACCTACCCAAAAGACGAGTCTAATACTACTAATTAGGCTATTATCTTTCGTAAATTCGCTATTCATCGCCATCGTTTGGAACATATAGAAAATACTAATACTAATAACGAGGCCAATAAGTAAAACCATATAATCTTTTAACATTTTTTTCATACTATGACGTGATAATTTAAATAACATAGTTTCGCCCCCTACTTAGACTCAGCAGCTGAGCCCATATGAGCGAGCACACCTAAAATGTCTTGATAGAAATTCTCTCTAGTGCCTTGACGATTTAATTCTTTATAAAGAAGACCATCTTGAATAAATAAAATACGCTCACAATAACTTGCACTAAATGCATCATGTGTAACCATCAAAATACTTACATTGTGATTTTCATGTAAATCTTGCATTGCTTCTAATAAACTTTTTGCGTTTTTACTATCAAGCGCACCTGTCGGTTCATCTGCTAATACAATTGCTGGATTATGTACTAAAGCTCTTGCCGCCGCTGTTCTTTGCTTTTGTCCACCAGAAACAGCAGTTGGATATTTTGTTAAAATTTCAGTAATTCCTAATTTCTTCGCAACGTCATTTACCTTTCCAGTAATCTCACTTGATGGTACGCCTTGCAGAGAAAGTGGTAAAGCTATATTTTCATAAATTGATAAGTTTTCTAGTAGATTAAAATCTTGAAAAATGAAACCTAATTTTTGAGAGCGAAAATCAGATAACGCATTGCCCTTCATAGAAGTAATATTTGTACCAGCTATCGTCACACTACCACCTGTCGCTTGGTCAAGTGTACTTATCACATTAAGTAAAGTCGTTTTTCCAGACCCAGAAGGACCCATAATCCCGACAAATTCTCCTTCTTTAATACTTAACGATACACCCCTTAATGCTTTTGACTGATTCTCATTTCTTTTTCCATACGTTTTTTCTACACTTTCTACAGTAACTACATTTGTTGACATCTCTTTCACTCCATCCCTTTTGTATAAAATTAATTTCTCACATATTTCTTATTATTTTGTCATGTAAATCCTTAAGATTTTTTTAATTATTCATTCAATAAGAGTTACACCTGTAACATGAACCTATTTCCTACTTCATATTCTCATTTTTCTACAACTCGTTCCCTCGATTTCGCTTACATTTACCTTACATTTTTGTAAGATAAAAAAGAAAACACACTAATTTCTAATAGTGTGTTTTCTTTACAATCAATATTTTCTATTCTTTATTTCTTCTTCAATAGTTGCCACAAATACATCTAGTGCAATAACTTCTGACTTCTCTTCCCCATATTTACGTACATTTACAGCTCCGTTTTCCATTTCCTTATCTCCAATAACAAGAACATACGGTACTTTTTGCATTTGTGCTTCTCTTATTTTATATCCTAATTTTTCATCTCGTGCATCTTGTTCAACACGAACTCCAGCTTGTGCTAATTTAAGTGCAATCTCATTGGCATATTGTTCATGTACTGCATTTGAAACTGGAATTACTTTCACTTGAACTGGTGCCACCCATGCCGGGAACGCACCTCCAAAGTGCTCAATTAATATTGCTAAGAAGCGATCTAATGACCCTAAAACTGCCCTGTGAATAACAACTGGTCTTTTCTTTTCATTATTTTCATCTATATAATTTAAATCAAATTTCTCTGGCATTTGGAAATCAAGCTGGATTGTTCCGCACTGGTGACTTCTATTTAAAGCATCTTTAATATGAAAATCAATTTTCGGCCCGTAAAATGCACCGTCACCTTCATTTAGTCTATATTTATAATTTAGCGATTGTAATACATTTTCTAATGCTGCTTCTGCTTGCTCCCATAATTTATCATCACCCATTGAGTCTTCTGGACGAGTAGAAAGCTCTACTTCATATTCGAATCCAAAAGTTTTATATACGTAATCAATTTGCGCCATTACGGATTTGATTTCATTTTCAATTTGTTTTGGAGTTACAAATAAATGTGCATCATCTTGGCAGAAAGTACGTACTCTTAATAATCCGTTTAACGCACCACTAAATTCATGGCGATGTACTTGACCGAATTCACACATACGAATCGGTAATTCACGATAAGAATGCAATTTATTTTTAAACATAAGCATGTGCCCTGGACAGTTCATCGGTTTTAATGCAAAACTTTTATTATCTACTTCAGAGAAATACATATTATCTTTATAATGTCCCCAGTGCCCTGATTTCTCCCATACTTCTTGGTTCATCATGAACGGAGTGCGTACTTCTTGATAATTGTACTCTTTTTGAATTTCTCTTAAAAATGCTTCCAATTCGTTACGAATCATTTGTCCTTTCGGTAAATAAAACGGCATTCCCGGAGCCTCTTCAGAAAACATAAATAACTCAAGCTCATTGCCTAACTTACGATGATTTCTTTTTGTTGCTTCTTCAACGAAATGTAAATACTCTTCTAATTCTTTTTGAGAAGAGAATGCAACACCATATATGCGCTGAAGCACTTGGTTATTACTATCACCTCGCCAATATGCACCGGAAACGTGAGTTAATTGAAATGCTTTCAAATAACCTGTAAATGGTAAATGTGGCCCTCTACATAAATCTACAAATTCACCTTGTTTATATAGTGTTACACTTTCCCCACTAGGAATTGCTTCTAAAAGTTCTAATTTCAAGCGATCGTTCATTTCTTGAAACAGTTTTGCTGCTTCTTCTCGAGAAACCTCAACTCGTTCTATCTTTATATTTTCATTTATAATCTTTTTCATTTCTTTTTCGATTTTTCGTAAATCTTCTACGTTTACACTACTTGGAAGATCCATATCATAATAAAATCCATTTTCAATAACAGGCCCCACCCCAAGATTTATATCACCATACATTCTTTTTACAGCTTGCGCTAAAATATGTGCCGCAGAGTGTCTTGTAATTTCTACACCTTCATTTGAATCTATAGTAATGATTTCTACTTCCGCATTTTCTTCAATCTTTCGGCGTAAATCATATAACCCATCATTCACTTTCCCCGCGACTGCTTCCTTTTTCAAACTACTGCTAATGGATCCCGCAATTTCTTCTAAAGTAATTCCTTTTACAAATTCTTTCACGCTACCATCTGGAAATTTAATTTCAATCATTTGTTCTTTCATTTTTCATCTCTCCATTTCATAATAAAAAGCACACTCATCCCTAACATAGGGACGAGCGTGCTTTTACCCGTGGTTCCACCCAGATTCCCATCACAAAATGCAATGGCTTCTTTTACGGTAACGTCGTTTATACGGCACTAGATACTTAATTTCCCCAGTGCAGCTCTAAGGTGGTAAGTTATTTTTCTGCGTTAGGAAGTTCTCAGCTTTCCTTCCTTCTCTGTATAACCGGGGAAAATAACTCGTGTCCTTTTCTTCGCTTTTTATGAAATTGAATGCAAAAAAGCATATTCATCCCTAAATATAGGGACGAGTATGCTTATATCCGTGGTTCCACCCAGATTCCCATCACAAAAAACATAATGGCTTCTTTTGCGATAACGTCGCATACACGGCACTAGATACTTAATTTCCCTAGTGCAGCTCTAAGGTGGTAAGTTATTTTTCTGCGTTAGGAAGTTCTCAGCTTTCCTTCCTTCTCTGTATAACCGGGGAAAATAACTCGTGTCCTTTTCTTTGCTTTTTGTAAAACATCCATTTATTGTTATTTAATATATCTTATTCATTTTATTTTTGCAAGTGTTTAAAAAAATTATTTATTTAATTAAAAAAGTGAAACCAAATTTTTTTGGTTTCACTTCACAATTTTACCAATCTTGTGGTTCGTAATTTAAGTCTGCAAATAGACGTCTTTTCTCTTTCTTTGTTAAATCTCTCCACTGCCCAACCGGTAAATTATTCAATTCAATATTCATAATTCTCGTACGTTTTAACGTGTATACTTGATAACCTAAAGCTTCACACATACGGCGAATTTGACGATTTAGCCCTTGTGTTAAAATAATTTGGAACTCATATTTTGATAACTGTGTAACCTCACAAGGAAGCGTTTTTGTTCCTAAAATTTTAACACCCGCTGCCATTTTCTCTAAGAAATCAGGTGTAATTGGCTTATCTACTGAAACGATATATTCTTTCTCATGTTTGTTTTCAGCACGTAAAATTTCATTAACAATATCACCATCATTCGTTAACAAAATTAAACCGTCTGAGTCTTTATCAAGACGTCCAATGTGACTAATTCGTAAAGGATGGTTCACTAAATCGATAATATTACCTTTTACTGATTTTTCACTCGTACATGTAATACCTACTGGTTTATTTAAAGCGATATATACGTGATCTCGAGCAATTCGAAGCTGCTCTCCATTTACTCGTACATCATCACCTGGGTTCACTTGGTCACCAATTTTTGCAACCTTACCGTTAATAATTACTCTTCTCTCATTAATTAGTTTATCCGCTCCACGTCGAGACGCTTTTCCAGCTTCACTAATAAATTTATTGATACGCAAATTAGGCACATCCTTTTCTAAAAAAATTTCAAGCTCACACTGCTTCTACCGTACAATACAAAAGGGTAAGCCTCCTATTATAACTTAAATATATTAACATGAAAGGGTATATAACGTCTTCTATTAATTACTTGTTTATAAGAAAATATCTTTATTATACATTCATTTATACACTTTTTCAGCGTTTAATATACAAGCCATTCTTCCTTACATACAGCTTGTTTTCCTTTTATCTCTTCTATATCTTCATGAATATTAGCTAATTTATATAAATCTAGGAAAATCTCTTCCACATAATGTTGGTGCGCTATTTCATCTTTCCAATACGTTAACACTATGTAACGATTTTCATTTTTCAAAGACTTCCCAACTACTCCACCTAGCATTCCTTTTGCTTTTTCCATTCCTTTATTCCAAATTGTTTCTTGCTTATGTAAAAAATGCTTTTCCTTTTCCACCTTTACATCGCATATAGCAACTCTTACGAATGATCCTTCTGTAACAACGTCTTTCAAATGCGTATCAGTTATATCATACAACGTTTGAAATAATTCAATTTCACACGAAAGAAACGTATCCTCTTGATTACTATTTAAATAAATTGTATCGTGAGCACCATTCATAAATGATTGATATGTACTTCTATCTTCCCATAAAGTAAATACACATGCCTCATCTTCATACCATCCACCAAATTGTCCATGAAAACCATCTAGATGCCGTATATCACTCCATTTTTCTTGCGCATTTGAAAACAATTTCTTTTTCTCTTCTTCCACCTTACAGTAGATTGTTTTTAGTAACATTTTTAATTCCCCCTTTAGCATATAATTTATCTTCTTCTCACAATAATTAGTTCACATAATATTTTTATAATCACCCTAATACTCTTTATAGGCATATAGAACTAATCATATTTATCACTACATCTATCAAAACATCTATCGAATTTAATTTCAAATGATTCAGAATAAAAAAAGATGTAACTCTTAATGAATTACATCTTTAGCTAATCTCCCTTATTCATCTTTTTCTCAAATAAATAATACGTAATTTCTCCCGGATAATGTACTACTGCTACCTTCCTTTCCCCTTTTTTAAAACTAACAGTATGCCCGTTTTCCCCTAAGTTCTCCCATCCATTTGCCTTTGTAATAGGCATTACACTTATATATTGATAGTCCTCTTCATTATCATCGTTAATATGGATTGCTGACATTGGCACTGGAAAATCTTTAATTTTAGATTCTTTGTCTACATATATGAGTGCAAATAAACCAACTAATAACATAGCCATTGAAATACTTAAAACCAGTTTTCTTCTATTCATTTTCACTAAAAACCCTCTTTTCTCGCATATAGCTTTCATCATTTTACTAAATTTAATTATTCGTGTATAGAAAAGACATAATTTAAATTATTTCTAACCTATTTTCTCTACTTTAAACAACATCATTGTTATATATTATAATTATAAGTTTTTAAATTTTGGAGGCGTTACATATTGCAGAAATTACTTTTTACTAAATGGACAGTTGTTATTTCTATTTTCATCATTTTCGGTACGATTTTCTATGTTACTAATGTTAAAAATAACAACGAAAAAGCAACTGTAGAAACAGCGGAGACAAAAACTTTCAAAACGAAATTACAACCTAAAATTCATGAATTGACTACTCATTATAATGACATCATCGAAAAAGATTGGTTACCTGCCTGGGAAGAGATTAACACGAATGGAGATTCAGTAGATCGAAATAAACTATTAGTTACAATGAGTGCTGTTTCCAAACAGTACGAAACAATTATGAACGAAATAGACACGCTTAAAATTGAAGAAAACATAACAGATATAGATATACAAAAACAACTACTTCAATTCACAACTCAGTTTAAATCCGCATCAAATTTCATGAAAAATGCAGCAAATTTGATTATAGACGGAGCAAATAACTCTACTCCAACCAATGAAACTATTGAAAAAACAAAACAAGCTTTAGGACTTGCGGATCAACATATTGTCATCGCTTTATCTACTTTAAATGAAGTTGAAGATAAATTAGGACTTACAAAAAAATAAAACTATTTACTATTTTAAAATAAAAAATGATTGCAATTCACAATTTGTATGTCTATAATGTTTTTATTGATTTACAATCAATGTGTTTATAAATTTTATAATTCGGATGAACCATTCAGGAGAAGGTCTATTGATCTACCGACGGGGCAAAAAGTTGTTATACCAGCTTTGAAACTCTCAGGTCTTGGTTACAAGTAGAACTGCATGGGGACGAATCTCTGGAGAGACTCCCTCTCGCTTTCATAGAGCGCGGAGGAAAACGAGCACCGAAGGAGCAAATCCGCTACTTTAGCGGATAATCTCTCAGGTAAAAGGACAGAGACAAGCGAAAGAAAAAGCCGATTGTATCGGTTTATTTTTCTATCCCTTGTTTCTCCAGAGACCATTTCATTTACTTGAAGTGGTTTTTATTTTTTCTAAAAAAGGAGAATAAAGATGGAGACAGTAAGTAAAGTATTAGAACAACTAAATCAATACGTGTGGGGATTACCAACTTTGTTGCTACTCGTTGGAACAGGTATCATTCTCACAGTGCGTTTGAAAGGTTTACAGTTTAGTAAACTATTATACGCTCACAAACTAGCGTTTAAAAAATCAGAAGATACTTCTTCTTCTGGAGATATTAGTCACTTCCAAGCACTCATGACAGCTATGGCCGCAACGATTGGTATGGGTAATATAGCCGGTGTTGCAACAGCGGTTACAATTGGTGGTCCTGGTGCAATATTTTGGATGTGGATTACCGCTTTATTCGGTATGGCAACAAAGTATGCAGAGGCAATACTTGCAGTGAAATACCGTGTTAGTAATGAAAATGGTGAATATTCAGGTGGACCAATGTATTATTTAGAGCGTGGTTTAGGTAAGAAATGGCTTGCTATATTATTCGCTATATTTGGTACAACTGCTTCTTTCGGTATTGGTAATATGGTGCAATCTAACTCAGTTGCAGAGGCAATGCGAATTAATTTCTCTTTCCCTCCTGCTTTAACTGGTATAGTAATGTCATTTTTAATCGCAATTGTTATTTTAGGCGGTGTAAAAAAAATTGGGAAAGTGACGGGATATGTCGTTCCTATTAAAGCTTTCTTTTATATAATTGCTGGTCTTATAATTATTTTCTATCACTACGACCAAATTCCAGAAGCATTTTCACTTATTTTTTCTGGTGCATTTAATGGTACAGCAGCTGCTGGTGGTTTTATTGGGGCAACAGTTGCATCAGCTATCCAAATCGGAATGGCGCGTGGTGTATTTGCGAACGAAGCTGGTTTAGGGAGTGCACCAATTGCGGCGGCGGCGGCAAAAACCGATTCGCCTGCAAAGCAAGCTTTAGTTTCAATGACTGGTACTTTTCTAGATACGTTTATTGTATGTACAATTACAGGACTAGTATTAATTACTACAGGCGCTTGGAAATCAGGTAAAACTGGTGTTGAAGCTACAACACTTGCATTCCAATCTGTATTCGGTACTGCTGGTAGTATGATTCTCGGTATCGCAATTATTTTATTTGCCTACTCTACTATTTTAGGCTGGTCGTATTATGGAGAAAAATGTGTAGCTTATTTATTCGGAGAAAGTGCAGTTAAATATTATAAAGCAATCTTTATTTTCATGATTGCAATTGGTGCTAATTTAAAGCTAGGAATCGTATGGACATTTGCTGATATTGCAAATGGACTTATGGCAATTCCAAACTTGATTGGTTTGATTGGATTAAGTAGTATTGTTGTTGCTGAAACGAATCGCTTTTTACAAGCAGAGAAATTGAAAGAAAATAATAAAAAACAGGCAAGTTAATCTATGAAAAAAGGAATGACTCATACATGATGAGCATTCCTTTTTTCATCCCCTCTTTTACTTAATTACTATCATTAAAAATATATTTATATCAATATTTACTCCTTTTTATTCCTCCAAAAGTTTTTCACATAAATGTCATAAATCGTATGGTCTAACTATATAGTTGAAAAGGAATGCGACATTAAAGTGTCGCTGAAAAACTCATCCAAGAAAAGGGAGGAAAAATCTTTTGAAAAACAAAATCATCGTTTTCCTATCTGTTTTATCATTTATTATTGGTGGTTTCTTCTTTAACACGAATACTTCAAGTGCTGAAACATCATCTACTGATTACGTTCCTAACCAATTAATCGTTAAGTTCAAACAAAATGCATCTTTAAGTAATGTGCAATCTTTTCATAAATCTGTCGGAGCTAATGTCTTATCTAAAGATGATAAGTTAGGTTTTGAAGTCGTACAATTTTCAAAAGGTACTGTAAAAGAAAAAATAAAGAGTTATAAAAATAATCCAGATGTGGAATATGCAGAACCAAATTATTACGTTCACGCCTTTTGGACTCCAAACGACCCATATTTTAATAATCAATATGGATTACAAAAGATTCAAGCTCCACAAGCTTGGGATAGCCAACGAAGTGATCCTGGTGTAAAAGTAGCTATTATTGATACAGGAGTTCAAGGCTCACACCCTGATCTGGCTTCGAAAGTAATTTACGGGCATGATTATGTTGATAACGACAATACATCTGATGATGGTAATGGTCATGGTACACATTGCGCTGGAATTACTGGAGCACTTACGAATAACAGCATCGGAATTGCTGGTGTTGCCCCACAAACTTCAATTTATGCTGTCCGCGTATTAGATAATCAAGGAAGTGGTACTCTTGATGCTGTAGCGCAAGGTATTCGAGAAGCTGCTGATTCGGGTGCAAAAGTAATTAGTTTAAGTTTAGGAGCTCCAAATGGTGGTACTGCATTACAACAAGCCGTTCAATATGCATGGAATAAAGGCTCTGTTATAGTTGCAGCTGCTGGAAATGCTGGAAATACAAAAGCTAATTACCCTGCTTATTACAGCGAAGTAATTGCAGTTGGTTCTACAGATCAATCAGATAGAAAATCTTCATTCTCTACTTATGGTAGCTGGGTAGATGTTGCAGCACCAGGTTCAAATATATATTCAACATATAAAGGAAGCACGTATCAATCATTAAGTGGTACATCTATGGCAACACCTCATGTTGCAGGAGTCGCTGCTCTTTTAGCAAATCAAGGATATAGCAATACACAAATCCGCCAAATTATTGAGTCTACTACTGATAAAATTAGTGGTACAGGTACGTACTGGAAAAACGGTAGAGTCAATGCATATAAGGCTGTACAATACGCTAAGCAATTGCAAGAAAATAAAGCTTCTTAATAAATAAAGTAAAATTTTAATCAGTCGATCTACCATTAATGCCGGATAAAATAGAAGGAGAGACTTCTACAATTAAAGCCTCTCCTTCTTACAAACTATATTACTCTCCCTGCTTTTTAACCATATGTAAATACAGTACAAAATCCATCATTGTCGACGAATGACCAAGTTGACGGATCATCGCTGTTATATTTCCTCTATGATATGTACCATGATTTACGACATGTTGCACTAATTCTAAAATCGAAGTTTCTAATTTCCCTACATATGGATTCTCAATAACAAATACAGCATTCACATCTTGTATTGTAATTAAAAAATCTTTATATTGATTTGCCATGTTTTCAAACATTTTTTCTAATTCATGTAACGATTTAGTTTCAATTTGTTTTCGTAAATCTTCTCGGTCTTGTATTGCTTCATTCATACTTTTACCATGCAATATATGTAACCACACTTGATCTGTAATATAAATATGCACAAAAGTATCCTTAATGGATGGAAATACACTCTGTATCTGCTCATTAAAAATCGTCTCATAGTTTGGTAACTCTTTTAATCGATTGAATAATCTTGTATTGGCCCAAGCATGATAATCACACTGTTTTAATATATAATCTTTCAATTTATATTACCTCCTTATTGTATGAAACGAATGGTTTGTTTCTTCATTTCTGATTCTCTATCAGCCTTTGCAATCCCTTTTTCTTTCATTTCATGCTTATTTATCGTTTTATATTTTACATACGTATAAAATTCCGTTTGAAATGGAAATGGTGTAATCCGAATTGTTTCCTCGTCCACCCATTCAGCTTGAATAAGTTTCTCCTCTTCACTATTAAACATTTCTGTTCCTTCAAAACCATCTTTAAATAAATCAATTTCATCTTTCTTTTTGACACCAGGCTTATTCATACATACGTATAAAGAAAGTTCATCACAAAACTTTAATAATTTATAATGTTTATCGAACATCGCAAACTGTTCTTTTGTTAACGTTTTCAAGATTCTTTTTTGTCGTTCTAATTCATGTTTATAAAATGACATCATCTCTTCATCTTCCTCGTTTAGTGGAAATGATAAAAAATGTTTACTACAAAGCAATGCCCCGTATGGATTAGAATTTTCAATTTCATTCAAACCAATCGTATAAAAAACAAAACGTAATGGGCTTGGACAATCCATAAATGTATATGGAATATTTTTAGCATCATTCAAAATTGGTACTTTATCAAGCTCTATCCATCCTCTGTCATGCTCATATATTGCATCAACTGTTTCTTTTAAATATGTTTTACTTTCAAAAAAGCCTTCTTTTATATGTTTTGCAATCTCTCCAGCTAAAGAACCATGGTCATGTTGACGAATTAATATACTTTCCTTCTCATTTTTTTCACGAAAAATCATTCATATACTCCCCCTCATCCTCATACTAAAGCTTTTTATATGCATCGATTCTTAATTAATCCCTAAATAATAGAAGGGATTCAGTCTCTTGCAACGAAATTAACATAATTATATAGTATTCTATCTAATCATAGTGATAGCTTTATCTTTACTATCTATTATACTAAAACATTCATTCCAAAAATTTTTTTATGAGGTGAAAACATGAACAAAACAGAATTAATTAAAAACGTAGCTCAATCAGCTGATATTTCTCAAAAGGACGCTTCTGCAGCTGTACAATCCGTATTTGACACAATTGCTAATGCATTACAATCTGGAGATAAAGTTCAACTAATCGGTTTTGGAACTTTTGAAGTGCGCGAAAGATCTGCTCGTACAGGACGTAATCCGCAAACTGGCGAAGAAATTCAAATCGCCGCTGGTAAAGTTCCTGCATTTAAAGCAGGTAAAGAATTAAAAGAAGCTGTTAAATAAACAAGAAACCAGCCATTTTATAGGCTGGTTTCTTGTTTTTATTTAAGCAATTGCTTTATATTCTCTGCATGATACACTTCACAAATATAAAATACACATTTGCATTTACTTACAATTTGATACTTTCTAGTTGGATACACATTCGCTGTAACAGAACATCCATCAAACAATTCGATAATATTTCCAGATGGCTGATATCCTTCATATAATACATTTCTTCTTACTTCCATCTTTTCTATAAGCTTTTCAACAGGAATATTTCCACTCTCTAATTCACTCTTTATTGCGTCCGGTAAAAACGAAGTGTCTGCAAAAATTAGATTTTCAGATAACACCTTGCCTTTATAACTAACATTAGATACACGGTAAAGAAATGTTCCATCTTTATCAAAGAAATTCTTTGCTTCTTTCGGAATGTACTGTCTACCAAGTGCCTCTTGTTCAAGAACATCAAACTGAACTGTATCATTTAAAAGCTTTTCTAAAGCATGAATGGATGATGTATCTCCAGAAAATAAAATATTTTTAATTGCTTGTACGTTATAAGTGAATTCATTCTTTCTATTTTCCGCTACTAACATGAGGAACACCTCTTCTATAATTTTTTTATTTAAGATTTAAAAGTGCTGCCGCATCTAATTGCGTAATTTCAGTTACTTCCTTACTGAATATTGCAATAGAGGCCCTATAATCTAAACTAGGCTTTACATCTTCCATCATTGTATTATTTAATAACTCTTGTCTATCCTTAAAAACCAACAAGTTTGGAGGATCATTTGGAGCTGATACTGTAATATGTACTGGCGGAATCATTAGTCCTTCACCTGTCGCTTTCAGCACCGCTTCTTTTCGAGTCCAATATGTTAAAAATCCTTCTATTTTCTGTTCATTTGGCAGTTTCATAACTTGCGCTATTTCAATGTCTGTTAATACACCTTCTGCCATTTTCATAACATCTACATTTGGATTCATTTGTTCTACATCTATGCCAACAGGTGCAGATTTTGTAAAAGCAACGACAACCCACTCACCTGAATGCGAAACGGATAATTGCGGCATACCTTCTGGTAATTGTGGTCTTCCATGCTGCACTTTACATACTGAGCACATTCGATCAATTGGTACTTGGACTGGTGACATAGAAAGTATCTTACCGAGAACTAATCTACTTATTACGCAACCTATTATAAAACGAGCTCGATCTGCCGAATGATGATACGAATTTGCTTTCTCTCGCTCTATATCATTTAGTAAATTGTAATGCCATGATTGTAAATCCGAAATTCTTGCCCACCATATTTGACAATCATTCTCATTCAAAGTTGGAATAGAATCTACAACTTTACTTTCTATCATGTAAACTCTCCTTTATTCAACGAATATCAATTTTCATAAGAAAGCATGCGTATATTGTTATTCATTGACAAGTACTTTCTCTTTTTCTGATACAGATAATGTTTTTTCTTTCTTCTTTGACATTACCTCTTTATCGGAAATACGTAAAGAAAATAGTAGTGCTATGAGCAAAAATATTGCTGATCCAATTAATGCTGCTTGATATGGTAAAAAATCGGATTGAGCGTTATTACTTCCAAAACCAGCTAGTATACTAGCTAAAACAGCTACTCCTATTGCTGATCCTAATCGATTTTGCACATTGAATATAGTAGTAGCTCTCCCCATAGAAGGCGGCGTGATATTGTTAAAGGCAGAAAATTGAACCGCACCGACAGATTGACCTAAGAAAATACCGATACCAAACAATAATGCGCGGATTTGCCACGGATTCGTATCGTGATTTACAAAACTTAATAAAACAAAGATAACCACGGTACAAATTAATCCAATAGAAATTACCTTTCGCGCTCCTAATTTTTTATATGACCATGGCACAATTTGTGAAGAAATCATTAATCCAATCGCCTCTGGAAATGTCGTAAGTCCTGATTCCAGCGCGGAAACTCCTATCACATTTTGATACATAAGTGGAAAAACAAATAACATTCCTAGTAAACCAGCTGATGAAAATAATGATATAAGACTCATCTTTCTAAACACTGGTTCTTTTAATAAACGTAAATCTAACATCGGTTGCTTTACTTTCAGTTCTACGATTATAAACAATGTAATGAATACACCCCCAGCTATTCCAGTACTCATAATTTCTGGAGAAATCCACCCTTTTGATGGTCCCTGGCTGAGCGCATATATGAGCATCGCAAATCCTGGTGCTGATAAAATAAAGCCGAGCGAATCAAAGCGACCAGCTGATTTTTCAACATGCTCTGCTAAAAATAGAAGTCCAAATAGCAATGCAACGATTCCAAACGGTAGATTAATATAAAATGCCCAACGCCAAGACATTTGATCTACAAAGAAACCACCGATGATAGGACCAATTGCTGGTGCTACAGCAATTGGAAGTATAATGAACCGAGAAATCTTCGGTCTTTCCTCTGGTGAAAATGTTCGAAATAACATTGCCATTCCAACTGGTGTTAAAAGCCCTCCACCAGCACCTTGAATAATACGGAAAATATTCAATGAAGTAATATCGTTAGCCATTCCGCATAAAGCAGAGGCAATTGTAAATACGAAAAGAGCAATTAAAAACACTCTTTTCGTACCAAATCGATCTCCTAACCAACCAGAAATCGGAAGGAAAACAGCTAAACTAACTAAATACCCAACATTAACCGTCCCCATTGCAGATGCAGGTACTTGTAGTTCTCTACTTATCGATTGCAGTGCTACATTTACAATCGTTGCGTCCATCGCAGCCATAAACATCGCAGTTATATAAACGATACTTACAACTACTTTTGGATTTAGTTTTTCTTTCATTATCGTTTTCCTGCTAATGTTTTTTCGCGAACTTGATTACTTTTTGGATTCAAATCTTTCCAGTTATATTCAACATATTCTAAGCAGCTCTGCCTACTAGCTTCTTCATATACGATATTCCAGCCAATAGGTACATCGAGAAAAGCAGGCCAGAGAGAATACTGGCCCTCCTCATTTATTAATACTTTATATGTGTAATTATCATTTTCAAATGGATTCGTCATACTCTACTTACCCCTTTCTTATTCTGCAAATATTTCGCTAATACTTGTCCAATTTCCGTAAGCGGACCTGGCTGACATAGATCTTTATGTCTACAATCAATATCGTGCTGCACAATTTGCCCGTCTAAATAATTTAGCCACGTATTTGGAGAAATAGGATCAAACCAGTCTGGTATAACAGTAGATCTAAAGAACAGGATATCTCCGTTATAAACTTTCGGTACATATTTCCCTAACAACCCTACTGAATTTACATATGTTTCTTTCAAGTTCAATATAGTCTCTTCTTCAAGACTTGCTAATGCACTTCCATCTTTACGAAGGATTTCAACTGCACTTTCCATTGTAAGTGGTTTACCATCCATGTTATCTGGGTCATATCCGCCTAAAGCAAGTAATGCGATTAACGCTTCTTCTTCAGTAGGCGCTTCCGTATTCGGTAAGAAGTGTCCAGGATAAGAGTCAAGCATAACGAGTAATTCTACTTCTTCCCCTTCATTTTGTAATTGCGCCGCCATTGCATGCACAACATTTCCTCCAAGCGACCAACCTAATAAACGATATGGTCCATGAGGCTGTACTTCACGAACGTGTTTCAAGTAATCCGCCGCCATCTCCTCTAAACTTTTTGGAAGTTCTTCATTTTTAGCAATACCACGTGCTTGCACACCATAAATTGGATAATCTGTTCCTAAAGATTTCATAAGTCCTGCATAGCACCAACTTAATCCACCTGCTGGATGTACACAAAATAGTGGTAATTGATCCCCGCTTGCTCGTAATGGAAGCAACACATCAAGTGCACTTTGACCATTCCCCATCTCAAGTCTTTCAGCTAACCCTGCAACAGTCGGTGCTGCAAATAAAGTACCAATGTTTAGTTCCACTCCAAGCGCCTCTTTCATGCGGCTCATAAGCTGCACTGCAAGGAGTGAATGACCACCAAGATCAAAGAATCCGTCATCAATTCCAATTTGAGGTACACTTAGCACTTCTGTAAACAAGTCACATAACATTTCTTCTTGCGGTGTTCTTGGACCACGACTAGAAGATGATGCGATAAATGCTGGAGCTGGCAATGCCTTTCTATCTAATTTACCGTTTGGAGTTAAAGGTAACTCATTTACTACTACAAAAGCGTATGGAACCATATAATCTGGTAAACTACCACTAGCAAACTGACGCATTTCATTCGTATCAATTGCTTCATTATTTGATACAACGATATAAGAAACTAACCGTTTATCCCCTGGTTGATCTTCACGTACAATAACGGCTACTTGCTCAGCTTTAGGGTGCTTCATTATGACTGCTTCTATTTCTCCTAATTCAATTCGGAATCCACGAATTTTGATTTGATGATCTGCACGTCCTATATAATCTAGCGTCCCATCATTACGCCAGCGAGCTAAGTCTCCTGTACGATACATTCTTGTACCTGGCTTGCCAAATGGATCTGCGATAAAGCGTTCAGCCGTTAATCCTGCTCTTCCTAAATATCCACGCGCAAGTCCTGCACCTGCAACATACATTTCTCCAACTACTCCAGGTGGGACTGGTTGTAAATAGTTGTCTAACACATACACTTTAAGGTCAGGTATACTGCACCCAATTAAACTATTTGCCCGTAAAGAGACGATAGTTTCATCTAATTCAATATAACTAACATGTACTGTCGTCTCTGTAATACCATACATATTAATAAGCTTTGGTGCGTTATGAGGATGTCGACTATACCAATCTTCTAAGCGACTTAGCTCAAGTGCTTCTCCGCCAAAAACAACATATCGTAAAGATAATTTTTGGCCAATCTCTTCATTTTCACGATCTGCTTGCATCAATTGGTAGAACGCTGATGGAGTTTGGTTTAAAACCGTAACCTTTTCTTTAACAAGAAGCTGTAAAAATTCTTTCGGCGAGCGACTTACAGTATGTGGGACTACAACTAAACGCCCTCCGTATAATAAAGGTCCCCAAATTTCCCAAACCGAGAAATCAAAAGCATATGAATGGAACATCGTCCAAACATCGTTTCCGTCAAACTGGAACCAATGATCAGTTGCTCCTAAAAGTCTCACTACATTTTGATGAGGTATCATAACGCCTTTCGGTCTGCCCGTTGACCCTGACGTATAAATAACGTAAGCAATATGTGATGGAGATAATGGCTTAATTCGTTCCACTTCATCAATATTGTCTTCACTATATTTCTCAACCTCTGCTATTACTTTCACATCATCAACTAAAACTTTTAGTGCCTCATTACATTCAATTTCCACTTCTGAATTCGTTAAAACACATGATGGTTTCGCATCGTGTAGCATAAATGAAATACGGTCTGCTGGGTAATCTGGATCTAACGGAAGGTATCCAGCACCAGCTTTAAGAACAGCTAATAAGCTTACAACCATGTTTAATGATCTTGGCATCGCTAAAGCAACGAGTTGATCAGGACCAATCCCTTTTGCTATTAGGAATCGAGCTATTTTATTTGCTTTTCTATTTAACTCTTCATAAGTTAATTTCTTATCTTCAAAGACAACAGCAATAGAATTTGGATTTATATGAGCCTGCTTTTCAAACAATTGTGGCAATGTCATTTCTGGTGCAATTTGAAAACCACCATTCCACTTTTCTAACACTGTATTTTTCTCTACTAAAGTTAATATTTCTAATCTGCCAATGGATTGATTTGGATTTGTAGTTGCATCATCTAATAACAAAATGAATCGTTCTATTAGTTTTTGAACCGTTTCACGTTTATATAAATCGGTACTAAACTCTAGTAATCCATGTAAACCGTTCGGAGTACCATCAACCCCGTTACTCTCACTAATTTCAAATGTTAAATCAAATTTTGCAGAACCAACGCTTTGAATTTCAAGGCTCGCTTCTAAATCTGGTACATGAAACGTTGCTTCTGGTGTATTTTGAAAAGCTAACATAACTTGAAACAACGGATGGCTGTTTCGAGTACGTACTGGATTTAATACTTCAACAAGCCTTTCAAATGGAACATCTTGATTTTCATAAGCTGCAAGATTTACCTGCTTCACTCTATTTAATAATTCTTTAAAACTTGGATCTCCTGAAGTATTTGTACGTAACACTAATGTATTTACAAATAAACCAACAATATCTGAAAGTACATCATCATTTCTTCCAGCAATCGGACTTCCAATTGGTATATCAGTGCCTGCACCTAATCTTGTAAATAGTGCACTAAGCCCTGCTTGCAATACCATAAACAAACTAACTCCATTTTTACGTGCAAGCTCTACTAACCTACTATGCATACCTTCATCTATATGAAAATGAATTGTTTCCCCACGGTAACTCGTCTCAATTGGACGCTGGAAATCTGTAGGTAACTCCATTTGGTCTGGTAAACCTTTAAGTTCTTCTTTCCAAAAATCTAATTGTGTTGAAATAAGACTCTCTTGTGTCGTTTCATCACCTAGCAATTGCTGTTGCCAAAGTGCATAATCTGCGTATTGAACTGGTAGTGTCTCCAGCTGAACTCTGTCACCTTGACATCGCGCTTTATACGCCGCTGTAAAATCTCTCGTTAACGGCTGTAATGACCAGCCATCACCTACAATATGATGTAATAGAATTAATAATACATGTTCGTTTTCACTCATTGTAAAAAGTTGCAAACGAACTGCCGGCTCAAAATCGAGGTTAAAGCTATATCTTACCGCCTCTGAAAGTACACTTTCTAATTCATCTTTACATGTATTAGTTATAACCATTTCTAAATTTAAGTTTTCCATATCTAAAATTTTCTGATAGGAACTACCTAATACGTTAGGGAAAATTGTTCTAAGTGTTTCATGTTTCTCAACTACATCATAAAAAGCACCTTGTAATGCTTCCCGATTCAATATTCCATTCATACGAATGACTAGCGGAATATTATAAGTAGGACTTGGACCTTCTAAACAATTTAAGAACCATAACCTGCGCTGTGCAAATGAAAGTGGAACTTCATTTGGCCTACTTGCTTTCTGAATAGCTGGTCTTGCGCTTTTTGCATGGTTTAATTGTTTCGCCAGTTCGGCAACAGTTGGTGATTCAAATAGTTTCCCAATTCCTAATTCCACACTTAACGTTTCACGAATTCTTGCCATTAAACGAGATGCGAGAAGTGAATGTCCACCCATTTCAAAGAAATTATCATCAATGCTAATTCGAGAAACACCAAGTACTTCTGCAAATAAATCACATAATATTTCTTCTTTCGGATTTCTAGCAACTCTCTCATTGTTCATTCCATTAAAATCAGGAGCAGGTAATTTCTTTCTGTCAACCTTACCATTTGGCGTTAATGGTAATACTTCTAGCACAACAAATGTCGATGGTATCATATAATTCGCTAAACTTTCTGAAACATAAGAACGAATTTCTGAAAGATTAATCGGTTCCTTTTCTTCTGCAACGATATACGCAATGATGCGTTTATCATTTGCACGATCTTCTCGTACCATTACTACCGCTTGTTGAATATTTTCATGTCGTTGTAATACCGTTTCAATTTCAGCTAATTCAATTCGGAATCCACGAATTTTAATTTGATGATCTGCGCGACTAATGTACTCTAACGCACCATCACTACGCCATTTCACAAGATCTCCTGTACGGTACATGCGCTTCCCTGATTCTCCATAAGGATTTGCAACAAACCGTTCAGCTGTTAACTCAGGTTTTCCTAAATATCCGCTTGCAAGTCCTTCCCCTGCAATATATAATTCCCCAATAACTCCAGGTGGCACTGGTTGTAACCCTGCATCCAATACATACACTTCTGTATTGCAAATTGGTTTTCCAATAGGAGGTATGCCCTTTTCACCTTCATCAATGTTCATGAAAGTAGACCAAATCGTCGTTTCAGTTGGTCCATATAAATTAGTTATTGAGCAACCTAATTCTCGTAATTTATTTGCTAAATGCGCTGGAAGAGCTTCACCACCAACAAGTATGCTTAGCCCTTGTAGCTTCTCTGGATAATCAGTTACTAACGCCTGCCAAAGCGTCGGTGTAGCCTGCATAATGGTCACTCTTTCTTCATGTAAAAGTGTCGTTAATGCAGAAGGCTCTTGTATGTCTTCTTTTTGCGCAATTGTTAAACTTGCACCACTAATAAGAGGTAAATAAATTTCTAGTGCAGAAATATCAAATGCAAACGTTGTAACTGCTAATAAATGATCATTTTCATTTAATGAAAACTTTTGTTGCATAGCCATTAAAAAGTTACTTAAACCTCTCATAGGAACAATTACACCTTTTGGGTTTCCTGTTGAGCCTGAAGTATATATTGTATAGGCTGGGTTTAACAGTGATACATCATTCTTACATGCTATATTCATACGAGAATATGTATGTAACGCTAGTTTCGTTTCTTCGTCATCTAATACAATTTTTTTCATATCCTTTTCTATAACTAACTTAGATGAAACAGATGAATGTGTTATGATACAAACTGGTTTTGCATCATTTACTATATAAGTAACTCTATCTGCTGGGTATTCTGGATCTATTGGTAAATACGCTGCACCAGCCTTTAAGACTGCTAGCATACTAACTACCATTTCTATTGATCTAGGGAATACTAAAGCTACAAACTGATTTGGTCGTATTCCTTCTTCTACTAAATAATGTGCTAGTTCATTCGCTCGTTCATTTAGCTCTTTATACGTAAGGATTACACCGTCACAAGTAATCGCTAGTTTATTGGGATTTTTTTTCACTTGTTTTTCAAATGATATAGGCAGACTGATTAATTCATCGTCTTCCTTCGTTTCATTCCATTCCAATAAAACTTTATGATTTTCTTCAGGCAGAGTAATGTTTATTTTTCCAATCGACTCGTTTTTCTCATAATTATTTATTACTAATTCAAATAGATTCATAAATCTTTCTTTATGCAATGCTAGCTCCGCGTTATTATATACTTCAGGATTTGCATCAAAATGAATCATTATCTCATTTTGATCAAAACGTTTATATACATTTATCGATAAATCATCGACAGGTCCTGCTGATAAGTTATGCGTAATACCACGATTTCCAGCAAAATTAAGCCCGTAATCAAAAGGCATAACATTCACTAACGGTCCAAACAACCTTTGATTTTCACCTAGTAACTTTAAATCTCTTCTTAATTCCTCATGACGGTATTTATAATGGCGACGTACATCTCGGATTTCTTTAGAAACTTGCTGCAATAATTCCGCAAGAGTTATATTTGGAGTTACTGTAATACGAAGTGGAACTAAATTCATTACCATACTTGGTGTATGAATAGATACAGAACCTAGACGTCCCATCATCGGTAAACCTAAAACAATATCATTTTCACCTGTTAATTTATGCATATAAATACTTGTTACAGCCACAATGAATTCCGGCCAACTTGTTAACGAAATATTGATATCTTCTAGTAAAGTTTTCGTGCTAGAACTAGATAAATAAGCTGTTTCTCGTGAAAATCCATTTGATGTTCTCGGTGCTCGTTCTGCCAAACTTACAACTTCTGGGGCATCTGCAAACTTTTCTAACCAAAAAGTACGATCTTCCTGAAATTGTTTAGACTCACGATACTCAATATCTTCTTGCACGACTTTTGCAAGAGAACCAAATGGTTTTTCATTCTTGTTTGTTTCTTCTATAAGTGATGTATACTCATTCGCTACTTTTTGGCTAAGAAGTGAAAATCCATAGCCATCCATCACAATGTGATGGATGCGCTGATACCAAAAGAAACGATTATTTTCAACTTGAATAAGTGCTTCAGTAAATAAAGTATCTTTTTTCAAATCGACTGGCATAGATAAATCATTTTTCATCCATACTTTAGCAGCTTCTTCAGGATTTTCTTCTTTACGAACGTCAATAAAATGCATATGAAACTGTGATTCTTCAATAACTTGCCATGGGCCAATTTCATCCTCTTCGAAGCGAACATGAAGTGCTTCTGTTTCCATTACAACTTTACGTACAGCTAATTCAAAAATGTCTTGATGAATATTTCCGTTTATTTCTACATATTCCCCAGTATTATAAATTGGATTAAGCGGATCTAATTGTTGCGCAAACCACATACCAGACTGCGCAGATGATAACGAATGACGAATCTTTTGACTGTTAGGCATTCTTTACTACCCCTTTATTATGTAGTCTATTTGTTACAGCACCTGTGCTGTTTGTGAAGATAGTAAACTGTACCAACCTGTAACAGTTGGACGTTCTGCTAAATCTACAAAAGTGATTTCTTTCCCTTCACGACGCCACTTCTCTACTAAACTCATAATTCTGACCGAATCAAGCCCTCTATTTAATAAGTCCTCATCAATATCAATACTCTCTACTGGCTCACGAAGTAGTTGTGCAACTAGTTCATGCACTTCCTGTATAGTGATTCCTTCACCCCCATCACCTTTTACACTTTGTAAATCTTTTAACAGTAGGTTTGTTGATGTCGTTACTGCACATCTATTAGATGCATACTCCAATGCTTGTTTATGATGCTCTAGTGAAAAATCAGCAACTGCATCTGCTACAAAGAACGGCTCTATACCATCCATAAATGCTTCACAAGCTGTTAAAAGACAGCCAATATGCGCATAAATACCGCAAATAATGAGTTGATCTCTTCCTTGTTCATTTAAAATTTCTAATAGATTTGTCTTTTTAAATGCACTATATCTCCATTTTGTTAGGAATATATCATCTTCATCAGGAGTAAGTTCATCAACAATTTTCTTTTTATCTGGTCCAGCAGGTATACCGTCACCCCAAAAGTCTTGTAATAAACCTCGTTGTTCTAACGTTTGCCCACCAGGTTGTGCTGTATAAACAACTGGTATACCAAGTTCCTTACATTTTTCTCTTATCATTTTAATATTTGAAACAAGTTCTACTTTTGGTGATTCTTTATCGCTATATGCATCAAGAAAATATTCTTGCATGTCATGAATTAAAAGTACTGCACGTTTCGGATCTGGTGTCCAATTCACTTTATTTTTCGGTAGTTCTGATTCAATTGGCATTTTATATACTGAAATAGATGGAATAGCCATCTAATCACTTCCTTCCGGTTTTTATTATTGTTTTACTGTAATAAGTTTTTCAGCAATGACTTTACGTAGTTCTTTTTTGCTGACTTTTCCGACTCCTGTTTGCGGGAATGATTCAATAAATTCAATTCGATCCGGAATTTTATAAGCCGCTATACCACGTTCCCTTAAAAACATTTTTAATTCACTTACTGCCGGAACTTGTCCGCGAGCTATAACAAAAGCACAGGTGCGTTCACCTAAATAATCGTCAGGCATAGATACAATTGCTACGTCATGGACCGCATCGTGTGCTAATAAATGATTTTCAACTTCTTCCGCAGCAACTTTCTCACCACCACGGTTAATTTGATCTTTATCTCTTCCTTCTACAATGATGTATCCTTGTTCATTTACTTTTACAAGATCACCTGTGCGATAAAATCCATCCTTTGTAAATGATCGTGCATTATGTTCTTCGGCTTTATAGTAACCACGAATTGTATATGGACCTCGTGTTAATAAACTACCTACTTCGCCAGGTTGTACATCGTTATCATTTTCATCAACAACTCGTACTTCATCGAGTGCAGACATTGGTCTACCTTGTGTATGAATAATAATTTCTTCCGGATCGTCTAATCTTGTATAGTTCACTAATCCTTCCGCCATACCGAATACTTGCTGTAACGTACAACCAAATGTAGGGCGTATACGTTTTGCGACCTCAGCGCTAAACTTAGCACCACCTACTTGAATAACCTCTAGGCTCGATAAATCGGTATTACGAGACGATGCAGCATCAAGCCAAATCATTGCTAATGGCGGAACGAGCGCTGTAATTGTAACTTTTTCTTTTTCAATAAGAGCAAATGCCTCATCTGGACTACCACCAGTTGCCAATACCACTTTTCCACCCGCATAGAAAGTTCCAAATGTCCCTGGAGAACTCATTGGGTAATTGTGTGCTACTGGAAGAACTGCCATATAGACGCTTTCTGCATTCAAATTACAAATTTCAGCGCTTACACGTAAACTATAAATATAGTCATCATGTGTTCTAGGAATTAATTTAGAAAGACCTGTTGTCCCTCCTGATAATTGGAGAAATGCAACATCACTTGGCTGAACTTCTGGTAATGAGACGGGATCCATATACAGATCATTTATGTTCACAAACTCTTCTTCTTCCCCCACTACAATTACACGTTGTAAAGTTGGCACTTTCTCTTTCACTTCTCTTGCTAGTTTTCGATAATCACAACCGAGAGCCTTATCTGAAATAACGTAAGCGCTCGCCTCGCCAAACTCACAAAAATAACTAATTTCACTGCTTCGATGTGAAGGTAGTGCAAAGACAGGAAGCGCTCCAATTCGAAATAGTGCAAAACATATTTCGAAAAACTCGATAATGTTAGGTAACTGGATTACAACTCTGTCCTCTTTCTTTATTCCTAAATTCAGTAAACCTGCTGCTAAACGATCTGCATTTTTATCAAGTTCACTATATGTCATATGCTTCTTACCACTTACAACCGCGATTCGATCTCCATATTTCTCAGCCCGCTCTTTTAACACTCCTCCAAATGTTTCACCAAGCCAACATCCTTCATCTCGATAATGATCGGCAAATTCTTTTGGCCATTCTGTATAACCTACTAGCATTCTTTCTTCCCCCTATTTTTCATTAAGTGAACTATCTCTTAACCCTAAAGCTTTTAGCATTGTTTGGAACTTAGCTGATGTTTCTGCTAACTCATCTTCTGGTTTTGACTCAGCAACAACTCCAGCTCCTGCATATAAACGAAGTGTATTTTCTTGTACTTCAGCACAACGAATTGTAACAATCCATTCTCCATCTCCATTTAAATCGCTCCATCCTAGCATTCCTGTAAAGAACTCGCGGTCAAATGGCTCAATATGCTGTATAGCCTCTCTTGCTTTTTCCATCGGAGTTCCGCAAACTGCTGGCGTAGGATGAAGGGCAATTGCTAATTGTAAAGAAGAAGTATTTGGATCCTTCAGTTCACCTTTCACTTCTGTAGACAAATGCCACATCGCTTCACTATGAATAACTGATGGCTTTTCTGGAACATGTAATGTATGACAATACGGACGAAGTGCAGCGGCAACCGCTTCAACTACTACCGCATGTTCATGTAAATCTTTTGGAGAAGAAAGTAATTCCTCTGCTCTTCTTTTATCTTCTACTGGGTCCTCACTACGTGGCCTTGAACCAGCTAACGGATTAGAAATAACTTGCATACCATTACGTGAAACAAGTAATTCAGGACTTGCTCCAATTAGCGTCTTACTGTTCTCTTTTTCATCTTTCGGTAAATTCACAGCAAATGTATAACCATGCTTATTATGCTCTGCTAATTCTCGCAGAAGTTTTTGCTTATCAATCTTTTCCGAAGATTTAACATCTAACGATCTAGATAGAACGATTTTCTTTAAATCACCGTCCTGTATTTTTTTAATTCCTTGCTTCACACCATTCATATAAACTTCAGGGTCTGGCATTGGCGTCATTTCAAATGTTACGTTCTCATTTGTTTCAAGCTGATTTGTTGTATCCAATTGTAAACGCTCAGAAATCCTACTATATTCTGGTACGATAAGTTGGACTTCTTTTCTACGATCGAATGGCAAAGCACCCACAACGATAGGATTTGGATTTCCAGCTTGTTTCGCATTACTTAATGTCGCTTGCACAAGCTCTGGGAAATTTTCAATTTCACGATGCTTTACTGTAGTAAACTCTCCTTCTGCTAATATCGTTCGAGTTGGTGAAGCAAAAAAGAATGAAGATTCAGTCTTATAATCTTCTAAAAGTTTTTCTGACAATTCCTTTACAGCTATATGTTCATTCATAATATAATAACCTCCTGAATTTTGATTAAACTCCTAACGTAGCACCGCCATCGACACATAAATTGTGCATTGTAATATGACTTGCTCTATCTGAGGCTAAAAATAACACGGCTTCAGCAACTTCTGAAGGTTGTGCAATTTTTTGTAATGGAATTCCGAGTCTATATGTATTTTGAGAACCAGCAATTATATTTTTAGCTCCATTCTCATCAGCCCATAGTAATCTTTGCATCTCAGTTTCAGTAGAACCTGGAGAAACTAAGTTGCAGCGTATATTGTATGCCGCAAGCTCTAGTCCTAAACATTTCATAAACATCGTCGTTGCAGCCTTTGACGCAGCATACGCAGCCATCTCCATTCTCGGCGTATTTGCCGCATTTGAACCGACTGTAACAATTGCCCCTGATTTTCTTAACATCATATTTTTACTTACCGCTCGGGACATATTGAAAACCCCTGTAGTATTTACAGAGAATGTTTTATTCCACTCTTCATCACTTAACGAATGAATTGGTCCCATACGTAAAACCCCTGCAACATTTATTAAAATATCTATTGGCGCTATTTCATTTGCAATATGATTTACCATGTCTTCAACAGCAGCGCTATTACTCACATCTAAACGAAACGTTTTCATACGTGTTTTATTTAATTCATTTTGATTTAAGAGTACATTTAACCCCTCTTCATTTTGATCAACCGCAATAACTGTGGCTCCTCTTTCTAAAAACATTTTGGCAACAACACTGCCTATGCCTTGTGCTGCACCTGTTACTAAAACTGTTTGCCCATCAAATTCCCCTAAGTTCATTTTCTCTATCCTTTCACATAAACATTAATTTCATTAAGTAACATAAATGATATTGATTTTCATTATCAGTCATGTTGTAAAAAATAATACACTTACTAAACTAATTGGTCAAGTGCGCATTACTTTAAAATCCATTTTATTGATAATGTTTTTCATTTACTATCTTACACCGAAATGATAATGTTTCTCAATAAACTTGTCAATCTTTTTTTATTTTTCAGATAAAGTATTTTAATGCTTCTTAATAAAATCATACCTAAACGCATTAAATGTACTTATATTATAAATAAAATTCAAACTCCTCTTTTTAAAATTGAAGAAGATAAACTAGAGATACGTTCATTTACAATGCTTTATGAAAAACTCAAGTATATATTTTCTCAATATTTTTCTGAAAATATATCTTACAAATACTAATGAATGTCTTCTTTATCATTTAAGATTTAATATATATTTCGAATATGATGTATCAATTTATTATATTCCAAATGGGTATTCCACTCACTTTTACATCTATAAAAATCACAAAAGTAATTTAACCTTGTTAAAATAACTCATAAAAAAAGCATCCTAATTAATAGAATAGGATGCTTTTTCGTAATCATAGTGTTATAGAAGATTTGTATACTTATGCTACGCTGCGATACTCTTCTTCTTGTTCTTTTTTCTGTTTAGGTGCTTGAATTAAAATTGCGATAATGAATGACACGACACATAATACACCGATCACCATGAACGTTGGTTTGAATCCACCTAGAAGTGCACCGATAAAGGAACCTGCAAGCGCCCCAAATCCAAATCCTTGATACACAATTCCGTAGTTCTTACTATGGTTTTTCATACCGAAGAAATCACCAACAATAGCTGGGAAAATAGTGATATTTCCACCAAAGCAAAACGCTACACTTGCTACACATACGAAGTAAATACCATAATTTAAATCTACAAAACTTAGAACTAAGACTGAACTCGCCATAACAACAAAAGTACCAGTAACGATTTTTAAACGCCCAATTTTATCCGATAACGGTCCTAAAATGATACGACCTAATGTATTGAAGATTGCAACCATAGCCACCGCATTAGCTGCTGTTGCTGCGCTAAGTCCTACAAGTTGAACACCAATGTCTTTTACCATACCAATTAAGTATAAGCCACTCATACATGATGTAAATAACATGATAAATAATAAGTATACTTGTTTTGTGCCTAACATTTCTTTCGTTGTGTATTCCGTAGTTTTTGTTTCATGAACTGCTCCTTGATCTGCAGCTTGATGGATTAAACAAGCACCAATTACAATCATAGCTGTAACAATTAAACCCCAGTATATAAATGCTTGCGATACACCAACTGATTCAATCAACTGTGCGTTAACGTATTTAAAGATTAAGCTACCTGAACCATATGCAGAGACAGAAATACCAGCAATTAAACCTTTACGCTCTGGAAACCACTTTATTAAATTTGATAGTGAAGTGATATATGCTGTACCATCTGCATAACCTACAACAACTCCCGCTAGTACATAAAGTAATATTAATGAGGATGCTTGTGAGCTAAGTATTAATCCTAGTCCTAATGCTAATCCAGCTATCATAATAAGTTTACGAAGTCCCCATTTTTCTTGCAATTTACTCGCAAATAAAGTTGAAAATGCTAAAGAAAGACTAGTAATTGAGAAAGTTATCGCAACAGCGTTAAGACTCCAACCGTATTTACTAACTAAAGGCTGATTGAATAAACTCCATGTATATATCGTCCCAAGCCCCATTTGTACTATAACTGTGCCAAGGACAACAAACCATGGATTAACAGTTGATTTTTTCATACCTTTCCGCCTCCTCTTTCTATTTCAATGCTATTCGCTAAATTTACTTTTTTTATGTTCATTTTGGTCACCTCTTTTGATTTGACACCTTCATTGTATAAGATGTTTTCGTTTATGTAAGCACTTACAAGACAGAGCGTCAAAAACGTAGAATCAGTTACAAAAAACGAAGGATGAAATACAAAAACTACTTATTAAATACGTAACAGTTATTTAATAAGTAGTTTTTGTATAAGATCGATTTACATTTATTTTTGAACTCTTTTTAAAAAGTGAAACAATAAAACCGTCTCTTTACTATTTATTAAAGAGACGGTTTTATTAGGTCAATTCATAAGCCTGACTTTTTTTATACGTTTATAATTGTTTCTTCAAATGTAACAATTGGCTCTACAAATTCCATCATAATGAAAGCATTTTTAATACGTCTTGTTAAAACTTCTTTTAATTCTGCACACATTTCTTCTGTAAGTGATTTTACAAATACAAAGTTGTGATAATAAATCACACTCTTCTCTTTACTTAATGGGTTTAAAAACATCCCCTCTTTTGTAACGAGAGCATTAGAATGCCCCGATAAAGTTGAAAGAAACGTCTCTAAAATTTTTATTTCTCTTTTTGAAAACGATTCTTCACAAACTACTTTAATATTCATTTCTGTTATCATTTATATATTCCCCCAACCATTTTTTCACAAGGGGATACTATAATACTATTAAATTTTCACAAGACTCCCCTTGTCGTTCATAAAATTCACCAGAAAACTAAGTTGACTAACTTGTTTTTTCCCTTTATTCATATAAATCTCTCCTTTCGTATATATTACTTCTCCATTTGTAATTGATTACCTTTTTATATTAAAGTTTTTCTATGTTTTTAATTAGAATTTTACCAATTAGAGATCTTATTAATAAACGTATATTTTTCTTATACTCCTGAAAAAAACTTTACTTATCTACTTTACGTTTTGTGCTACATAGTGTCTGTTTTTTGAATAATTTGCTTCTCTGCAGTATTTACATAGAAATATTGTTTCGCTAATGCTGAAAACAATTTACTTATAATAAAGTGAAACTTTAATCAACCCTCACCAATCGGGCTTTTATGGGCAGCAGAGCCCCCACCTAACTTCTTTGCTTCCACTGAATTTTGAGGTGGGGGTCTTACTGCCCAACAAATAGCGGGATAAACTTAAATAAAATATAACTTTTAACATAAGAGTACTTTATACTCTTCTATTAGAGAACAAATTTTTTCCCAATAAATAAAACTAAATATTCACTAATATATCTATCCGTGGTTTAATATATATAATAAAAAAATATTTCTGTCTTTAATGAGGAGGTACTATGAAAGCAAACGTAGGGGATACTATACTTTTTCAACGAAATAATTTAAAGATTACAGGATCTGTATTAAAACTTTATACTGAATCGGTCTTAGTTGAAATTACAAATGTAAGCGGTGGTACTTTTGAATTTGATCGAACAATTGTAAATCATAAAAACTATAAAGTTTTAAATACAAATACATAAAACAACACAAAATAGCCCCTGCTCAACAGCAGGGGCTATTTTATATAAAAATATTTCACTAGTTTATATACCCTAAAACATTAACAATCTTACTCGCTTTTAAATTGTTAATATGATAATAAATTTCTAAACCTCTTCTCTCTGCTCGTAACACTTTACCCTTCATTTTTGATAAATGTTGTGAAACAGTAGATTGCGGAATATTCAGTAACTCTGTTAATTGTGTTACATTACAAGTTTTTCTCGTACTTAATTCATTTACAATTTGCAGTCTGATTGGATGCGCCATAATTTTTAAAATATCTACATCTTCTTCTGAAACTAAAGTTTTTCTCATTTCACTCGTATATGTTGTCATAAGACATTCCCCTTTTATATGAATTCCATATTCATAAGATCTATTTCCAAATTTTTTAAAACCCTTGATTAAAACTTTCATATAGAAATAAAAGGATTTTAAATTTTTGAAAACAGAACTTACATTCACTTTATTTATTTATTTGGTACATATACATAATACAATGTTAATATGTGCTCTATGTGAAGTTCACATAAATTTGTGATGAAGATTTACTTAGCCACTCGCATCCTACTCATCTAATTACTCACTGCGTAAAATCATCAGTTATTTTAACACATTTTAGGCGTTTGTATATACTATTTATAAAGTGAAACTTTAATCAGTGGGGCTTTTGTTCATCCCCCACTGATTATCAGCCCTCACCAATCGGGCTTTTACGGGCAGCAGGTCCCCACCTAAATTCTTTGCTTCCCCTGAATTTTTAGATGTGGGTCTTACTGCACGGCAAATAGCGAGATAAAACAACTTTTATAAAGGGGGGATTCATATGCCTACAGCATTACAAGAAGAAGTCGAAGAAGCACGGGAAACATATGTCAGTCGTATCATCTTAGTTGGAGGATCGACTTTATTTTTAGTAGGCGGGGTTATATCGGCAATTTCAGCTTTTAAAGCTTATAATCGTTTGGAGAATACGCCGCCTTCTACAGATAATTCATAGATATTTTATAAAATAAAACGTCGCCTCTAATATGAAGAGACGACGTTTTATGATTCATACATATGACACTAAAAGTATCGGTAGATTCCCTACTCCATTCTCTAAGCTTACTTCACCACAAACCTAGTCTGACTACACCCATCCTTCTGCTTCGTTACTTCTAATACAGCTGGCATTGCGTTTTTCAGCTCTTGTACGTGTGAAATGACACCGATAAATCGGCCTGATTTTTGTAAGTCAATTAAGGCGTCTACTGCTTTCGTTAATGATTCTTCATCTAATGAACCGAACCCTTCATCGATGAACATCGTTTCGATGGAAATACCACCTTCATATGCTTGAATGACATCTGCCATTCCTAGCGCTAGGCAAAGTGATGCATTAAATTTCTCTCCGCCGGATAGTGTTTTTACATCGCGTGTTTGGCCAGTATATGCATCGTACACATCTAAGCCTAATCCACTTTGACGATTTCTCTTTTCAACTCGTTCACTTCGTTTTAAATAAAATTGTCCGTTTGATAATTTACGTAATCGTTCGTTTGCAATTTGAACAATTTGTTCTAAATACTCAATTAAGATGTAACGTTCAAATGATATACGGCTCTCGTTATCACCTTTCATTACTTCATATAAGTCAACAAGTTCTTGGAAAGCTTTTTCTTCCTCATGAATTTGCTCATCAATACGTCTAATGTTTTCATGTAAATCAGAAATATATGTTACCGCATTTTGCGCACGTTGACGTTTTTCTTTAATGATATCGAGATTAATTTGTAATTCTGTTATGTGTTCACCTAACGCTGTAATATCCATATACTCTTTATCTTTTAATTCAGCTTGTAACTCTTCAATTTGTTTTGCAAGCACTTCAAGCGATGAATAATAACCTTGAATTTCTTTTTGTAACATTTCCATCTCGTGATCGCTTAATTTGGCTTCTTTATACGTGAATTCGTCTGTAAACCCGCTTTGTTCTAGCTCTTTCATAAAGCGTGCGAAAGTCTCTTCTTTCTTTAATTTTGCACTTTCAAATTGATTAGAAGCACCTCTTTGTTCTGCTTGAATACGTATATTTTCATTTTGCCAATGCTGATACGCTTCCTGCACTTTCTTCCATTCGTCCTCCATTAACCTAAGTTCCTGCATAGCTTGGTCAAACTGTGCTTTCCAAGCTTGTACTGTTTGTAAGTTTTCTGGAATATTTCGTTTATCATGTTCATATGACGTACGAAGTTGCATACACTCCATTTCTGTACGGTGCTGCATTGTTTCCACTTCTCGTTTTTGTTTCTGAAGTTCTTCTATTTTTTCTTCTACGCTTTTCATGTTCGCAGCAATCTGCTTACGTGTTTCTTCACTTGCTTTTAACGTATTAACGTCTGCAGCTAATTGTTTTCCTTTTTGAACAAGTGCACTATATGTTTCAGCTAATTTTTCCGAGTTGTAGCCGCGCTTCACAACTTCTTCTATCACTTGTTCATATTGTAGTCGATAGAAATTCCATTTCTCCTCTACTTGCACATGTAATTTTTCAGCAATGTTCTTCTTATCTCTTAAATCGTTTAACTCTTTTTCATCGATCGCATTACTTTGTTCTGTAGCTTTTTGCGGATGATTCGTACTACCACATACCGGACAAGATTCACCGTCATGTAAATGAAGAGCTAATATACCAGCTTGTTCACTTAACCAGCGGCGCTCCATGTTTTCATATGCACGAACTGCCACTTGCATTTTATTATTTGCCGCTTCTTTTTCTTGCTCGAATTTTTGTTTTTCTTGCCAAACATCATATGCTTGCTTTAAAACTTTTGCATCTTCTCGCATATTCGTTAGTTCTTCTACTTTAGCTACATATTGCTCAAGTGCTTGTTCTAATTGCTGCAATTCATCAGACATTCTCTGTTTTTTGTTTGTATGCTCTTCTAGTTGTTGATCTAACTTTTGCATACTTTCTTTTAATTTCCCTATTTGAATTTCGGCATTTTGTAAATTCAGCTTTCTCTCAGCTAATGATTCAATAATCGCTTGTAACTCTTCTAATCTTTGAACAAGTTTTTTAGCCTCTTCTCGTTCAGCTTCTTTATTCTTTACTACTTCATACTTCTCCTTAGCAAGTTCAAAGCTATTCATTATCTGTTCTTGTTTGACGCTTATCTGTTTTAACAAACTTTCAGCTTTCTGCTCATTTTCCATCGCTTCTTCATACCATTGTTCAAATGGTAATAAGCGCTTTGCTTGTTCCGCACGTTTAAAGGATTTTTCTTTCCTTTCAATTGCTGCACGGTTCTCTTGTAAAGTGTTATATTTCTCATTCTTTTGTTGTAAATCTATAAATTTCTCATTTACAGATTTTGCTGCATGAAAACGTGTTTCTGCATCCTTTAATTGCTTCGTTTGAACATCTTGTTCTACTTGTAATTGCTCAACCTCTATCTTATACACGGTTGTTTCTTGTTCTAACGCTTCTACTACTTGATGCGTATTTACATGTTCTTGTGCCACTAATGTCTCTAATAATGCTCCATCACGGATTGGTAATTTAAAAACATTACGGAAATAGAGCTCTCTCTCTTTTTGTTTTTCTTGCAAGACATCTTTCCATTGTTTTCTCTTTTGATCAAGTAACTCACGCATTAATTTATAACGATCCGTTTTAAAAATACGACGTAAAATCTCTTCTTTGTTTTCAGTCTCAGATGTTAATAGTTTTCGGAATTCCCCTTGGGGTAACATAACAATTTGGCTAAATTGATGTTTACTTAACCCAATTAAATCTTCCACTTTTTTGTTTACGTCTGTTACATGAAAACGATCGACGGCTGGAACGTTTTCTCCATCAATAACTTCATATAATTCTACTGCATGTCCTGTAATGGTCTTATTCCCTTGTTTTTTATGTCCAAGTTGTCGTTTTATTTCATAGCGTTTCCCTTTTAACTGAAAGGTTAATTCAACACTTGTATAAACATTATCATCAGCAAATTGACTTCGAAGCATGCTCGTATCACTACGTTCTTCTCCACTAGCCTCACCATATAGCACATAACAAATCGCATCAAAAATCGTTGTTTTTCCAGCTCCCGTATTCCCAGAAATAGCGAAAATACGATGTTCTCCAAGATCTTCAAAATCGATTACTTCTTTCTGTTTATATGGCCCGAATGCTGTCATAATAAGCTGAATCGGTCTCATCCTCGTTCACCTTCCCGTTCTTGCACTGTTTGTAATACATCTATAAATAGGCGTTCTTTCTCTTCTGATAAATCTAACCCTTTCATTTCTTTATAGAAAGCCTTTAAAAGAGATAAATCATCCGTTTTATGTCTTGAAACCGTTACTTCATTTGTATCTGTGAGTTCTCGCCTTTGCATCGCTCTTTCAACGTGCATTGCATTTGGATATACAGATCGTATTTTCTCCATTGGCTGTAAGACAGGGTTTTCGTCTAATAATTTTACAAATACGTAATCTTCACTTACTGGGTGCTGTAATAATTCATCTATTTTCGCTTCTACTGTTCGCATTTTACGACGTGGTGAAAGTAACCTTTTTTCAATTGCTACTTCACCAGTTTCATTCAGTTCTACAATGTAATAACCTTTTTTATGTTTCTCTTCAGAAATTGAATAGGCAAGTGGTGAACCTGAATATCTAATGGTCTCATTACGTACGAAATGCGCTTGATGTAAATGTCCAAGCGCTGTGTAATGAAACTTATCAAAATAATGACTATTTACATATTCAGCACCACCAATTGAAAGTGGTCGTTCTGCATCACTTGTATTCTCCTCCGCTTCTCCTGAAGAAGTTACAAATGCATGTCCAACAAATACATGTCTAGCTTCTTTATCCATCGTTTCAGAGAGCTCATTCATAAAAATGCGCATCGCATCATCATGAGAACGTACGTCTTCATTTTTCAACACGTGCCTCACTATGCTTGGGTCTGCATACGGTATTAGATGGAAGTGAACCTCTCCATATTCATCATTTAGTACAACAGGTTCGTACGGGAATTGAAATTGACCTGCAATATGTAATCCTTGTTTTTTCATTAAACTACTTCCAAAATGGATACGATCCGGACTATCATGATTACCAGCTACTGCAATAACTGGTGTTTGTAAATCAATAACTATTTTTTGCAGCACATCATTTAATAAGTCTACTGCTTCTGTAGGTGGAATTGCTCGGTCATATAAATCCCCTGCAATAATTACAGCATCTGGTTTTTCTTCTTCAACAGCCTGTACAAACTGATCTAATACAATCTTTTGGTCTTCAGTCATATACACGCCATGAACAAGCTTTCCTAAATGCCAATCCGCTGTATGAAATAACTTCATATTTTTCTACTCCTTTTAATTTACTGATTTTAGTGAAACAAGTTGATAGTTTATTGTAGTTTTTCCGTTCTCCCACTCTAGTTTCAATATCGTTGCACTTCCAATTCTTTCTTCATTTGATTTATATAAAGGCAATATTTCTTGAATTGTAAATAAGTGGTAACCATCCAATATTAATTGAAATATATTTTCTTCAATATGTAATCTTACTTCTTTTTCATTTGAAATAATTTTTGTGTGCATCTCAAATTTCATGATAGATACAACCCCTTTTTATAATCTCTACATTTTAATAGTATAGTGGCTATGCAAGATTGACAAGTACATACACAGCAAAGTACACACTTTTCTATTGTTATATGCTTTATGTATTTTATATAAAATACGATATGTGAAATTTTACATTTCTCCCAAAATAAAAATGCCTATTGTGACATCTTTATTTTTGTATAAAGTCTTTCATTACATAATATAAAACAGTAATTAAGACGATTGCGACGAAAAATGAGAACACTGCGACAATGTAGCCATCTTTATTTAATAAAATACAGAATGAAATAGATATTATAAAAATCGGAAATACGAGACGTACTTTATCCTTCACTTCTTCTGTCGTATCTGTATGATGAAAATACTGCGTTATTCCTATCATTAAAAAAGACAAAATAATAACCGACAATAGTAAAGGTCCTGGCATTCCGATTTCTCCTTTCTCTATTTCTAATTCAGTGTAAAATTTTTTATTACAATTGTACGATTTATTTTTTCTTCAAACACACTTTTAGAATTGATAATGAACATTTCACACCTATATAATAGCGCTTTTATCATTATAACTTCAAATAATTACACTTACAGTAATGTTGTAATATTCCCCCTCAGTCTCTGAAATCCTGCAAAGATAACTCGTCAAAATATGCAGTGACCAAATTAATATTTACCGTCAACTTTTGACAAAATTTATAAAGGACATTTCAGTACATATCAAGAATTAAGAATAAGAAGATATGTAAGGGAGGATGCATTATGACTGAACAAGTTTTATTTTCTGTTAGTGAAAACGGCGTTGCAACAATTACTTTAAACCGTCCAAAAGCACTTAATTCTTTATCTTATGACATGTTACAACCTATCGGACAAAAACTTAAAGAGTGGGAACACGATGAGCGTATTGCACTTATCGTGTTAAAAGGAGCTGGCACAAAAGGTTTTTGTGCAGGTGGCGACATTAAAACTCTTTATGAAGCGCGTTCCAATGAAGTGGCATTGCAACATGCAGAACGTTTTTTTGAAGAAGAGTATGAAATTGATACATATATTTATCAATATACAAAACCGATTATTGCTTGTTTAGATGGAATTGTAATGGGCGGTGGTGTCGGTCTTACAAATGGTGCGAAGTATCGCATTGTAACTGAGCGTACGAAATGGGCAATGCCAGAGATGAATATCGGCTTCTTCCCAGACGTCGGAGCTGCATATTTCTTAAATAAAGCACCTGGATATACAGGACGCTTCGTTGCTTTAACAGCATCTATTTTAAAAGCTTCTGACGTATTATTTATTAATGCTGCAGATTACTTTATGACATCTGATTCATTACCAGAGTTTCTTACTGAACTTGAAAGTGTAAATTGGCATAAAGAAGATGATGTACATACTAATTTAAAAGAAGTTATTCGTACATTTGCAACTGCTCCAAACTTAGAAAGCGAGCTTGCTCCTTCATTAGAAGTAATCAATTCACATTTTGCTTTCGATACAATTGAAGAAATCATCCATTCATTGGAGAAAGATGAAAGTTCCTTTGCTCTAAAAACGAAAGAAACACTGTTATCAAAATCCCCTATTTCACTAAAAGTAACATTAAAACAGTTTATTGATGGAAAAGATAAATCCGTTGAAGAATGTTTCGCTACGGACCTTATACTTGCTAAAAATTTCATGAGACATGAAGATTTCTTCGAGGGAGTACGCTCCGTTGTCGTTGATAAAGATCAAAATCCGAATTATAAATATAAACAGTTAAGTGACGTTTCAGAAGAAGATGTGAATCGTTTCTTTAACTTACTTAATGCATAAAATGAAATTGTCATGAGGGGAGGTTTTGTTCATCCCCCACCTAACTTCTTTTCTTCAGCTAAATCTTGTGCGATGAAAATCTTACTACCCGCAAATAGCGGTATAAAATCGAGGCTATATAGTAGTGTAATTACAGCTACTATATAGTCTTTTTCATTTAATTATTTTTAATAAAATTTAATTTTATTAAATCCATTTTTGTGCTACACTGATTTTAATCAAATATTCTAAAAATAAAAAGGAGGGACGGCTATGATAGAAAATTATCTTCTTTTCATCATTATGTCTATTTGCCTCATCATTTTACCTGGTCCAGATACAGCAATGGCTACGAAAAATACATTGGTTGCTGGTAAAGTCGGTGGAGTGAAAACAGTGTTTGGTACATGTATTGCACTATTAATTCATACTTTAGCTGCTGTAATTGGTCTTTCTGCACTTATTGTAAAGTCAGCTCTTTTATTTTCTATTTTCAAGTACGTTGGGGCTCTCTATTTAATATATATCGGTATTAAAGCCCTTTTAGCAGTAAGAAACAAAGAAAACTTAGATACAAATGATCTATCTTTGAATAATGAAAACGAACATACTTCTTGCTTTCGCCAAGGATTTCTTACAAATTTATTAAATCCTAAAGTAGCAGTCTTCTTTTTAACTTTTTTACCACAATTTTTAAATCCAAATCATAATACATTTATTCAACTTCTTGTAATGGGCCTTACTTACCTCGTTTTAACAGTCATTTGGTTTGCATTTTATATATTTTTAATTGATAAAATTAGTGCTTTTATGAAAAAACCGAAGACGCAACGTTATATTCAAGGGCTAACAGGAGTCGTCCTAATTGGATTTGGTATTAAACTAGCTTTTGAAAAAAATAATTAACAAGACGAAAACCACCACTATTAATAGTGGTGGTTTTCATCTAATAACTGATTTGGTTGTTTACTCTATATTAAAACCAGCGCTCAGTTACAACTTTTTTACGTGTATAGAATTGAACGCCATCTGTACCATTTGTACCTAAATCACCAAAGAATGAAGCTTTATTTCCTGCAAATGCGAAGAATGCCATTGGTGCTGGAACGTTTACGTTTACACCAATCATACCAGCATCGATATTATCACGGAATGTTTGTGCATGTTTACCATTTGACGTATAAATAACCGCACCATTTGCAAATTTAGATTGATTTGTTAGTTTAATACCTTCTTCTAAATCTTTAACACGTACAATACTTAATACTGGAGCAAAAATTTCATCTTGCCAAATTTTCATTTCTTGATTCACGCCATCAAAGATTGTCGCACCTACAAAGTAACCTTCTCCAACTTCTTCATTAATTTTACGGCCATCTACTAATAAAGTTGCCCCATCTGCTACACCGCTATTAATATAGCCTAAAACGCGCTCTTTATGAGATTCACGGATTAATGGTCCAACATAGTTATCTTCGTTAAAGCCATCGCCTACTTTTAATTTTTTCGTTTCTGCTACTAATACATCAATAAATTCATCAGCAATTTCATCCACTACTGCTACTACTGAGCATGCCATGCAGCGCTCTCCACTACTTGCAAATGCAGATCCAATTACACCTTGTACTGTTTTCTCAAGATTGCAATCTGGCATTACAATCGCATGGTTTTTCGCACCTGCTAATGCTTGTACACGTTTTCCGTGTTTCGTACCTGTTTCATATACGTAACGAGCTACCGGCTCAGAGCCAACGAACGAAACAGCCTGAATATCTTTATTTTCTAAAATGCTATTTACAACATCTTTTCCGCCTTGCACTAAATTTAATACGCCTTTTGGGAAACCTGCTTCATAGAATAATTCTACAAGTCGCTCCGCTAAAAGTGGCGTTCTTTCAGATGTTTTTAATACGAATGTATTACCGCAAGCAATTGCAAGTGGGAACATCCATAACGGAATCATCATCGGGAAGTTAAACGGTGTAATACCAGCAACAACTCCGATTGGGTAGCGCCAAATCGATCCATCAATTCCGCTAGCGATATTCGGAAGTGCTTGACCCATCATTAAATTTGGCGTAGATGTTGCAAGTTCTACCGCTTCAATACCACGCTGTACTTCACCTGTTGCATCCGTTAGCGTCTTACCATTTTCTAGCGTAATGATTTTTGCAAGCTCATCTTTGTTTTCTTGTAATAGCTGTAAATATTTATATAAATTTCTTGAACGATTTGGAACTGGTACTTTAGACCATGTTTCGAATGCTGCTTTTGCCGCTTCAACAGCTTTTTCAACATCTTCTTTTGGAGATAGTGGAACGTAAGCGATAATTTTTCCAGTCGCTGGATTTGGAACTGCTTCTACTTCCGTACCTGTCGATTCAACCCACTCACCGTTAATGTGATTTTTTACTCGTTTAATTTCAGTTGTAATCATTGTATTCTCTCCTTTGTATAATTTATTTTTGATTAGAAATTAATTGCTCGCTAACTTTCTTATATAAAGCAGCCATATCGTTTTCACCATATCCAGCTTGACTCGCTTCGTCATATACGTTTAATAACATTTCGCTTACCGGTAAATGGAGTTCGCTTTCCTTAGCTAAGTCAACTGCAAATCCTAAATCTTTCTTCAATAAGTTCACAGTAAATCCTGGCTCGTAGTTTTCAGGTGCTATAAAACTTTTATAATTACGTTCATAAATTCTACTTTGACCGTAACTTACATTTAAAATATCAAACATTTTATCTAAATCCATATTATTCTTTTTCGCTAATGTTAAAGCTTCACTCACACCAGCTGTATAAAAACCAATTAATAAGTTATTAATTAACTTAACAGTTGTACCACTATCAATCTGCTCACTAACGTGGAAAATGTTCGCGCCTAGTACGCCCATGATAGATTCCGTTTTCTCATATACGTCTTTTGATCCACCAACCATAAACGTTAATGTACGGTTTTCGGCTCCTATTACACCACCGCTCACAGGTGCTGCTAAAAAGTCTACTTTCTTTTCCTTTGCAGCTTCCTCTAACTGTTTGTTTAACTGCGGCGATACCGTACTTGTATCAATGAAAACTACATTCGAGTGACCATTTTCAAATAATCCTTCTGCTCCAAAATATACCGCTTCAACAGCGCGAGGTGAAGGTAAACTTGTAAAAACTACATCACATGTTTCTGCTAGTTTTGAGATTGATAGACCGATAATTCCGCCTTCTTTTTCAAAGGACGCTTCCGCCTCTTTATTTAAGTCCACGCCATATACTGTGTAACCTGATTTAACTAGATTTTTTGACATTGGAAGGCCCATGTTACCTAAACCGATAAAACCAATCTTTTTCATATCGCTTTCCTCCTATTTACACAATATATTTCCCGCGATTTATAATAGCTTTCGCAATTTCTCTCTTCTTCGTAAATACGTTCGTGTATAAAGGCACTAATAATTGACGGATTTCAGCTAAAATCACATGTCTATCTTGTTCTTCTGTGACAGCCGCTGAAAGTACAGAAATCGCCGCTTCTTCTACTTTACGGTATCCTTCTTCACAAATAACATCCGTTATTAATTGCTTCGTACATTCTTTTTCCTCACCATTTTTACTTACCGCTTTTCTCGTACGTAAAAACGCTGATTCCATGACGTACACGTCCGTCAACATATTTGAAATTACACGTGAATATTCTTGTTCTTGGTCAATTTTTAGGCCTGGAGTTTTAGAGAGCGTTTTCAAAGATTGTTTCAACAATTTTTTCGCTAATAAAATGTAACGATGGTTTCTTTCTACATTTGCTACATCACTTTCTACTTCAGTATCTTCTAATTGTTCGATTTGCTTCATTAACATTTTGGCAACTGTTAATCTATTAATTTCGTTCGTTCCTTCAAAAATACGACTAATTCTAGCATCACGATATAATCGTTCTACCTCATACTCTTGCATATAACCGTAACCACCATGAATTTGTACAGCTTCATCTACGATATAAGCAAGTGTTTCAGAAGCATTTACTTTATTCAGTGCACATTCAATTGCAAATTGGGACATTTTCTTCATAAGATCTTCATCGCTCTCATGAATTGCTTCATCGATTACACCTGCCGTACGATAAGCTGCACTTTCGGCTCCATATGTAGCAATGATCATATTTGCAATTTTCTCTTGAATCATCGTAAAGTCTACTAATTCCGTTTGGAACTGTTTTCGCTCTTTTCCATATTGAACCGACAAACCAATTGCTTGTTTTGCTGTTCCAATATTTCCAAAAGCAAGTTTAAGTCTAGCAAAGTTAAGAATATTAAGGGCTACGTGATGCCCTTTCCCAACTTCCCCTAAAACATTTTCAGCAGGGATGACAACATCTTCTAAAATAAGAGTCGCTGTTGAAGAACCTTTAATCCCCATTTTCTTTTCTTCTAATCCAATAGATACACCTTCACATGTTCTTTCGACAATAAACGCTGTCATTCCTTTATTTGTCTTCGCAAAAACAACGTATACATCTGCCATATGAGCATTTGTAATCCATTGCTTCTCACCATTTAACTTCCAAGCTGTTCCCTCTTCATTCAATACGGCGCTTGTTTTTGCACTTAATGCATCCGAACCAGCATTTGGCTCTGTTAAAGCATAAGCCCCAATCCATTCTCCCGATGCGATTTTCGGTAAATATTTTTCTTTTTGCTCTTTCGTTCCATAATATATGTAAGGCAATGTACCAACACCAGCGTGTATATTAAAAGAAACGCTAAACGCACCAGCGTAACCCATTTTCTCTGCTACAAGACCTGAGACAGCCTTTCCTAACTCGAACCCGCCATAATCTTCTGGTACCTCAATGCCTAATAATCCAAGTTCTCCAGCTTTCTCAAATAATTGACGAGAAACTTTATAGTTATGTTGTTCAATATTCTCCATTTGTGGAACAATTTCTTGTTTAACGAATTGTTCTGTCGTTTTTGCGATTAAATCTTCATCACCTGAAAAATCTTCTGGTGTAAAGTAAGTATGATTTATATCTTTATTAAGTGAAAAAAATTCATCCCATGGTAACTTCGTTTTCTCCATATGTATCCCCCTATCATTCGGCTTTCATAGCTTTTTGCTTATGCTCGTCTACGATGAGTGGAATATCTTTTTTGAAAATAGAAGGCGATGATTTTTCACATCAAGCATTTTATTTTGCCAAAGATGTATTTTCATCGCCTTCGCTGCTTTATCTATTGATCTTCTGATAATACTGTTTTTGCAATACCAGTATCTAACTCTTCAAAGTCATGATATGAAATTGTTTCGTATAATTCACTTCTCGTTTGCATATTAGAAAGTGCATCTTTTTGAGAACCTGTTTCTTTAATTAAAGCAAACACATTTTCATACGCTTTCGCTGCAACGCGAAGTGAAGTTACAGGATAAATAACCATTTGGAAACCCATATTCGCAAATTCCTCTGCACTATAATATGGAGTTTTTCCGAATTCAGTCATATTCGCAAGCAAAGGTGCATTTACCTTACTATTAAATAGACGGAATTCTTCCTCTGATTGAAGCGCTTCAGGGAAAATTGCGTCTGCACCTGCTTTTACATATGCATTTGCTCTTTCAATTGCTTCATCTAATCCTTCAACGCCACGAGCATCAGTACGTGCTACAATGTATAAGCTCGGTGCAACTTCTTTAATCGCTTTAATTTTTTGAACCAATTCTTCTGTAGTAACAAGTTTCTTACCATTTAAATGTCCACATTTTTTTGGTAATTGCTGATCTTCAATTTGGACAGCTGCTACTTTCGCTTCCACCATTTCTACAGCTGTTCTCGCCACATTTAGTACACCACCAAATCCTGTATCAATGTCAACAAGAACAGGTAAGTCTGTAGCTCTTACTAAATCTCTTGCTCTCTCAGCCACTTCAGTAGACGTCACGATACCTAAATCTGGTAAACCTTTACTTGCAGTATAAGCAGCTCCTGATAAATAAAGAGCTGAAAAACCTGTATTTTTCGCAACAAGAGCTGCCATTGCATCATGAGCACCTGGAATTTGCAAAATTTCATTTGCTTCTACTAAAGCTCGGAATCGATTCGCAAGCTCCTCTTGTGTTGACTGCTTTTTCACAACCCAAGCCATTCTAAATTCCCCCCTATTATTAAATTAAGAATAGATCTACAAATTCGTTTACATTCATATTTTCTAGTTTTTCTTCATTTAAACAAACTTCATGAATTTGTTCTTGTTGCTTACTAGAATAATGACCTGCCATATTTGCAGTGAATTTTTGAACAACTTTTGGAATTGCTTCGTCTCTACGGAAGCGGTGACCAAGCGGATATTCACATTCCACATTTTCTGTTACTGTGCCATCTTTAAAGTGAACTTGAACAGCGTTGGCGATTGAGCGCTTGTTCGGGTCAAGGTAATCTAAACTGTACTGTTTGTTTTCAACAACAACCATCTTATTACGTAATTCATCTACACGTGAATCGTTTGCTACTGCATCTTCATAATCGTCTGCAACGATATCTCCTTTTAATAAACCAATTGCCGTAATGTATTGTAAGCAATGATCACGATCAGCTGGGTTATTTAATGGACCTTCTTTATCAATAATACGAATTGCTGATTCATGAGTTGTAATTGTAATACGGTCAATTTCATCTAATCTCTCTTTAATTTCCGGATGCAACTTCACAGCACATTCTGCAGCCGTTTGTGCATGGAATTCTGCTGGATATGACACTTTAAATAATACATTTTCCATTACATATGACTCTAGTGGTCTTGCTAATTTTAATTCTTGTTTATTGAATAATACATCTTGGAATCCCCATCCTGGCGCAGATAATGCTGTTGGATAACCCATTTCACCTTTTAGAGCAGTCATTGCAAGATGAACACCGCGGCTCGTTGCGTCACCTGCAGCCCATGATTTACGTGAGCCCGTATTTGGAGCATGACGATATGTACGAAGACTAGAATTATCAATCCACGCATGTGATAATGCATTAAAGATTTCTTCACGTGTTCCGCCAAGCATTTTCGCAACTACTGCAGTTGTTGCTACTTTTACATATAATACATGGTCAAGACCAACTCTGTTTAAGCTGTTTTCTAAAGCAAGCACGCCTTGAATTTCATGTGCTTTAATCATCATTTCTAATACTTCACGTACTTTTAAAGCTTCTTTTCCTTCTGAAATACGAACACGGCTAATATAATCTGCAACTGCTAAAATTCCACCTAGGTTATCAGATGGATGTCCCCACTCTGCTGCAAGCCAAGTATCGTTATAGTCTAACCAACGGATCATACATCCGATATTAAATGCACCTTTTACTGGATCTAGTACATAAGACGTACCTGGTACACGTGTACCATTTGGCACGATTGTTCCTGGCACAACTGGTCCTAGTAATTTCGTACATTCTGGATATTGCAGTGCTAAAATTCCACATCCAAGTGTATCAAGTAATACGTAACGAGCTGTACTGAATGCTTCTGCACTAGTAACCTCTTTATTTAATACATAATCGGTAATCTCTTCTAATAATGCATCTTTTTGCTTAATTTCATTTGTTTTAATCATGCTATTCTTCCCTTTCTGTCGAAAATTCGTTATTATTAATGATGGGTGTCGGTCAAACACCCATCTGGCGGGCGGCGCTAACAACTCCCCAGTTGTTCTTATTTACTAAGTACATGTCGCTCGCCAATATAATTTACACGAGGACGGAACAAACGATTATTTGCATGTTGCTCAATAACGTGCGCACATAACCCCACTGTTCTAGAGCTAAAGAAGATTGGTGTGTAAAGTTGAATTGGAATACCTAGCATCCAATATACTGGAGCTGCATAATAATCAAGATTTGGATAAATTCCTTTTTCTTTTTCCATAATCTTTTCTCCAGCTTCACACATTTCATATAGTGTATAATCACCTTTTACATCACATAACTGTTTTAAAGCTTCCTTCATCATAAGTGCTCTTGGATCCATCTTCTTCATATAAACACGGTGTCCAAAGCCCATAATTTTTTCTTTGTTATATAGTTTCTTCTGTAATAACTCTTCAAATTTCTCAACATTACCAGCTTCTAAAAGCATGTACATAACCGCTTCATTTGCACCGCCATGTAAACTTCCTTTTAAAGATGCAACTGCACCTGTTAAAGCACCGTATAAATCTGATTGTGTTGATGCAATAACGCGAGCTGTAAATGTAGAGTTTGGCATTTCATGCTCACTATATAAAACAAGGGAACGATCAAAGATCTTTTCCTCAAGTTCAGTTGGTTTTTTACCAGTTAACATATAGAAGAAATTCGCACTATAAGATAATTCTTTAAGAGGTTCAATTGGCTCCTCATTATTTAAAATATGATAGCTATTCGCTACAATGTTTGGCACTTTACTTAACAGCTTGTACCCTCGGCTTTTATTCACTTCTAACGAGCGGTTTTCGATATCATTATCGTAACCAGCTAACGCTGACACACCTGTACGTAATCCATCCATGGGATGCGTCTCTTTAGGCAATGCCTTTAGTACGTTGAATACACCTTCTGGTACTGCATATTCTTCTTTTAATTTCTTTTCAAGTGTTACTTTTTCATCTTCATTCGGTAGGTGTTCCTCCAATAAAAGGTGCACAATGTCTAAATACTCTTTTGTTTTTGAGAGTTCGATTAAGTCATACCCTTGAATTACAATTTCACCTTTTACTGTGTCAAGAAACGAGATTTTCGTCTCCGCTGCTACTATACCATCTAATCCCGGGGAAAATTTCTCTTCAGCTTTCATCATTATTTCCTCCAATCCTAATAGATCTTCGTGCACATAACTGTAAGCCTTTACAATATTGTGAAACTACATTTCTATTTCAATGTATCAGAGTTTTTAGAAGATTTCAATTTATTTTATAATGATAAGTTTCCTACACTTTTCTTACTGTAACAATACAATTTTTTGAAAATAATTCTTATATTTTATAAAGAAAGGATAGACTTCTTTGCGTATTTTCAAAAACAAGATATAAAGATTTTTCATATAACACCGCCAAATATACAATTATTCTAATTTTATTTGAGAAATAGAAAAAACGAGCTGTACATAAATACAGCTCGTTACTATATGATATTTATTTCACTATCTCTTAAATATAATTTTTATATAAAACTTATTCATTTTTAATAAAGTTATTATTTTACATAATTAAATTGAATTTCTTCCATTTCCTCATGATAACTTACAAATAAATCATAGTTTTGAAAATACCAAAGATCATCAGAATCTACAAAAAATATAATACCTTCCTTCTCAACTGACACTATTTCGCCATCGGGTTTCTCAGCAACAACCCCTAAAGAATATCCGGGCTGAATTGAACTATCCCCTCCGTACCTTACAGTAAAACGTACAGATTCACCGTGCTTTATACGTAATTCTTCCTGGAACCATTGCAGAGCTTTACGATCAATTGAAATTCTCATCTTTATTCCTCCAGTTTACGCAAACTCTTTTTTTCCTAATCGTTGTTTTACAAAGAAGACGAAAATAATTAAGGCTATCAATGCTGAAATTGCACTCCCTGAAAATAAAATACGATAACCAAACATTTGTGAAACAACTCCAAGTAAAATAGCACCTAACCCGATTCCTAAATCAAACGCTGTAAAAAATGAAGCATTTGCAACTCCTCTTTTACTCGGATCGACAATTGTAAGCATTGCCGCTTGCAAAGCTGGCTGCGCTGAACCAAATCCAATACCGTATAATGTTGCTGCGATAATTACACCTATCAAACCATTTGAGATAGTTAAAACAACTATAGCTAAAATAGTAATACATAATGCTGGAAGTATGATGAATACTTCTCCATACTTATCTAATAGTTTCCCTGAAATTGGTCTTACAATTGTTAATGCAATTGCATATACAAGAAAGAAAGTTCCCGGGTTTACATGAATTGATGATGCAAATAACGGTAAAAAGGTTGTTATTCCTCCATATGCAAACGATAAAAAGAATACTACAATCGTGATTGTTAATACGGATTTCTCAAATAGCTGAATTTTCCCTTTTTCTTTTTGTGGCGTAAATGGGATCTTCGTTATTAATGATAATACGACTGCCATAAAAGATAACAACGTCGCTAATAAAAATAGACCATCAAATGAATAAATTTGCACAACCCATAATCCAATCATAGGTCCGATCGCCATTGCAATTGTCATCGCCATCCCGTACCAACCCATACCTTCACCGCGGCGTGAATCTGGAATAATATCCGTTATTGCTGTTCCAACAGCTGTTGTAGAAACAGCCCATGTTACTCCGTGAATAACACGTAAAACAGCTAAAAGGACAATAGTCGATGCTATATTATAGGAATACATCGTTAAGCCAAAAAAGATGAGTCCGAAAATAATAAAGGATCTTCTACCATATTGATCTAACATTCCTCCAATAATCGGTCGTATTACAACAGCAGCTATTGTAAACATCCCCATCATAAGTCCAACTTGCGATTCATTGCCACCTATCTCTTTAATAAAGAGCGGGAGCGTTGGAACAAGTAAATAAAATCCTGTAAATAAAAATAACATTGCGAAAGTCATTTGAATAAATGATTTCGTCCATAATCGTTCCATAAAAATACCTCCATACACTCGTAAAATATTACGATTAACACCCTCATTGTATATTTTTTTTATCTCTTTTCCCTCCGCAAATAGACGTATCTTTTCATATTAAATAGTCCACCATCAGCTTACATTAGTCTTAAGACTTTGTACGCATATTTTAAACGAAAGTCCTATATATGTACCTTTATACGTGTGAAAAGAATATACTAATTTATTATCACAACTTAGGAGTGATTATTTTATGTGGGTATTATCATCAAGAGTAACTGTCGCGGTTCCTTCGATACCCGAAATACATGCCCCCGCCGTTCATACAGCAAGTTCCGATGTCGGCATTGAACTTCCAGCAATTTGGCAACAATACCAATCACCAGGTCAAGCTACCCCTTCATTTTGGCATCATGGTGCCCATCCAAGTAGCACTACCTTTTATCATCCTAGCCACGCTCCACTACCTCAGGCTCAAGTCTTTTATCATTTCCCATCAATTTATTTTCAAAATTTTTATGGTACGTTTAACATTTAAAACACATCATTTCATAGCTACTACATTTAAACGAAAAAAGCACTTAAGATTGTAATTTTCACAAATCTTAAGTGCTTTTTAATATTTTTTATAAATTTTTCTTATTGCCCATTATTAGCAGGGGTCTCTCCTGCATTACCGCCAGTCTCTGGTTGTGTGGTCGCTGGTGGAGTTGTATTTCCTTGACCTCCTCCGTTATTTGCTGGAGGTGTCGTATTTCCTTGACCTCCTCCATTATTTGCTGGAGGTGTCGTATTTCCTTGACCTCCTCCATTATTTGCTGGAGGTGTCGTATTTCCTTGACCTCCTCCGTTATTTGCTGGAGGTGTCGTTCCTTGGCCATTTCCATTATTTTGTTCTTCTTGTTTCTTTTGCTCTTCTAGTTTCTTTTGTTCTTCTTGCTTCTTAAGTTCCTCTTGTTTCTTTTGTTCTTCTTGTTTTTTCAGTTCTTCTTGTTTCTTTAATTCTTCTTGCTTTTTCTCTTCTTCAGTTTTTTGCTGTTGATCTTGTTTTGGTTGCTCCGTTGTATCCGGTACGCTAGTATTTGGCGATGAATCACGTTTTTCACCTTTTATACGTAGCTCACTACCTTCTTGAATAACACTACTTGGCATTTTAAAGCGTGATTTATCTGTAGCCATTTCGCTCATCATTTCTTTAAAGATCAACTGTGCAATTTTCGTATTTTTACTACTAATATACTCGTCTTTACCATCTTTCATATACCCAGTCCATACTGCCATCGTATATTGCGGTGTATATCCAGCGAACCAACTATCACGAGTTGCACTTTCTGGAATTTTATATTGAGCTAATTGCTTTGATGAATAGTTTGTCGTACCCGTTTTACCAGCTACATCTAAAGAGCCTACATTTGCCGATGTACCAGTACCTGATGTAACTACAGAACGAAGCATATCAGTAATCATGTATGCGGTAGAATCTGTCATAACTTGTTTTGGTTTTTGTCCAAAACTTTGTGACTTACCGTCTGGATAAACGACTTTCTTAACAAAATGCGGTTTCGTATATTTACCTTCATTACCAAATGCCGCATAAGCACCCGCTATTTCAGTTGGCGATACTTCATTTGTACCAATCGCTGTCGATTCTGTCGGTGCTGTATTAAATGTAATACCTAGTTTCTCAGAGAATTCTTTCGATTTACTAATCCCTACTTCTTTTGCAGTTTTAATTGCAGGAATATTACGCGACATTTTTAATGCTTCACGCATTGTAATTGGACCCATATGACTTCTATCTGCATTTCGTACTTCTTGTCCCGTTGAATACTTAAATGGAGAGTCATCAATTTGATGGTACGTAGCCCATTTTAAATATTCAATTGCAGGAGCGTAGTCGAAAATCGGCTTCATCGTTGAACCAGCTGCACGATCTAATTCAATTGCCATATTATGCCCTTTAAATACAGCTTTATTTTCTCCACGGCCACTACCTATAGCACGAACTTCTCCTGTTTTCGTATCCATAAATGTGAATGCACCTTGGAATTTATCGTTCGGATAATCAATGATATTATTATTTAAAATATTATCAGCAAGTTTCTGTGCTTTCGGATCTAACGTTGTATAAATTTCTAAACCGTCAGAACCGATATTAGCATCTGGTAATTCTTTTTCTACTTCTTTCACAACTGCATCCATAAATGCAGGGTATGGCATTGTTTGTAGTTGAGCTGCAGGCTTAAGCCCCTTTTCTACGTCAACTTTTGATGCTTCTTCCATTTCCTGTTTTGTTATATATCCATGTCGGTTCATTAAACTTAGAACAACATTTCTTCTTTCTGTTGCTTTTTGAACATTTTCTTTTTTCGTTGGATCATAGTTATTCGGTGCTTTCGGTAAACCTGCAAGCATCGCAACTTCTGGTAATGTTAAGTCCTTCAATTCTTTACCATAGTAGTTTTGTGCTGCTGTTGCGATCCCATATGAACGGTTTCCTAAGTTAATTTTATTTAAGTACATCTCTAATATTTCATGTTTTGAATACTGTTGTTCTAGCTTATAAGCTAAATATATTTCTTGCGCCTTACGCTTTGGTGTTTTGTCCATTGATAAGAAGTAGTTTTTTATAACTTGCTGTGTTATCGTACTTCCACCTTGAGAACCATAATCCCCTTTAAGACTTACTAGAACAGCACGGGCAGTACCTTTAAAATCTACTCCGCTATGCTCATAAAAACGTGAATCTTCTGTCGCTAAAAATGCATTTTCTACTAATTTAGGTATTTGCTCATACGTAACATTCGTCCTTTTTTCTTTTCCATATTCATATACCAAATCCCCGTTTTTATCATAAATTTTTGAGGATAACGGATTAACAAGTTTTGCTTTCTCAAGTTTTGGTGCATCCTTAATCATTACGAAAAAGGTAGCAACCCCCGCCACTAAACCAACAATACCAAGTAATAAACAAGTAATTAAAAACTTGCGAAAGAATGATGTTTTACCTTTTGGCTTTTGTGTTTTAGAAGCTGGTTGTTTTTTCTTTTTAACTTGTCGTCGTTCCTCTCGAGAACGATAATTTTCTGACATGTTACTTTCTCCTGCCTTTCAATTCTCCCGTTGATTTACTTAAAAATATTGAGGTCACTTTCTAAAATAAATTTGATTAAGAAAGTATATTGACCTGGAGCATTCAATATTTTCCTAATTCACAGATTATAAATTTTAGAATACTTCTTATACAAACTATTTTCACTTCTATTTTTCCTAATAACGCTGCCCCTTGAAGCATAGAATGTAAAAAGTGAATTTTTAATACCTCGTATAAATAATATACCTTTTTTTCAAATGGTCAATATTTTCTTATTTATAAATCAAAGGTGAAATAAAAATAGCACAACGATATGTACTTCGTGTGAACTTCCTTATAATTACGTATAACAAACATTTAATATATTGCATATAAGTATAATACCTCTTAAATTATAAGGATTTCAACATCACAACCTCAACATCTACAAAAAAGTATTAAAAATGAAAAGTGAGGAGTTGCGTAATGATGAAGCTATCTCCCGTAATTTCAAAAAATATAGTTGCTGTTGGTTATAATCCTTTTTCTATGATTTTGCGAATCCAATTAAAGAATGGTATGTACGATTTCTTTAATGTACCAGAAAGTATTTATACTGGCCTATTACATGCACAATCTAAAAGTTATTATCATAATACTTACATTAAAAATTCTTTCCGCCACACAAAAATCTAAACTTAACACCCACTAAAAAAGAAAGGAGGTTAATCCTCCTTTCTTTTAAAAACATTTTGCAGATGAATTATCTTCGATTCCTCTTATTAATTTCATCATATGCTTGAATTTGTTTTTTCAAACGCCGATCAGCTTTTTTATCATGCACTACAAGAATTGCATGTATAACTCCTGGAACCCAAAATATTAATGTTAATATGAAATTTATGATTGCCTGAATTGGTTTTCCACAAAATAATACAGCAACAGGTGGAAGAAGAATTGCTAATAAATACATCATCCCTTGAAAACTCCTTATTTTGTATTTTATATATCACTTTTCAAAATATACGCAAAAAAACCTACTACCATTTTAATCTTAACCTACCTCTAAAATCAATGTATCTCCTTCTATTTATATAAGTATTTCAACCTTTTCATTGTTTTCTAGCCTATTTTCTTCCTCTATTGCAGTTACTCCAATTGCAGAAATTAACGTTCCTATCGCTTGTATCCAAATACCAATGAGTGCAATGGTTCTCTGATCCTTCTTATCAAAAATACTATCTTCATTTTCTCTCTCATCTTTCAATACATTTGAAACACCTTGATACGCTTGTAATCCAGCCCCTAAACTTTGCATGGTGTTACCCAGTATAATAATTTTCTGTAATACATTTATATCCAACAAAGCTGCTTCTACTCCTAAAAAAGCACCGATCGATTGTAAACTGTTCCCTGTAATGATAAGATAATCATTTTCTTTCAATTGTTCATTTATATTAAAATATGTTCCTATTACATTTGATATATTGCCTAATGCTAATAACTCAATTCCTATTTGATCAAGTAATTTACTTTGATTCTCTAAGCCTATATTTTGATTTTCTCTTTTTTCTTCCCCATCATCATAATTGCTCGCAATGATTTGTAATATATATCCGAGGGCTTGTAATGAGCTTCCTACAATAACAAGATCCGATTCAACTTTCTCTTCTCCAATAAATCCTCTTGTCGTTCCAATAGCAGCTGTAAGATTCCCTCCCACTTGAAACCATGCCCCTGTCACTTTTAAACTGCTTGGATTCATTTTTATCATCTATTTAAATATTTTCTAAAGCTTTCAAAACAAACAAATCTCACCCTTAATCTTTTATTTTATTTTTTAGATGTAATTTTGTGAATGATATAATGTGCTACTAATATAAAAGCACCTTAAAGGTGCTTTTTATATGCATGCTGGGCATGTCAATGAATCTCCATTTTTATCTATTGTTATATTCAATATATATTCAATTGCTTTATGTGACCAAGTTTCAGGTGTAGGCGATTCATTTATATATTGTGGCGCACATGACTTCAGCATCGGAGTACTAATACTCCCTCCAGGATCTAAAGCAACTACAGCCATGCCATGGGGTAATTCCAGGGCCATAGATTTAGTGATACCTTCAATAGCAAATTTCGAGGCACAATATGGCGCAAGCTCAGCCTCACCTTCTCTCCCCCAACTAGAACTCATATTAATGATAATTCCTTCTTTCCTAGCTACCATCGCTGGAACAAATGCTCTTATTACATTTACTACACCATTCACGTTTACATTTATTACATTTTCGAATTCTTGAGCCGTAATTTTCCAAAGTTGTGCATTTTGATTTACAATCGATGCATTATTTATTATCATATCGGGAGCTGTATGTGTATTAAGTATATAATTTGCCCAATTGTTAACTTGCTGAGAATCTGAAACATCAATTACTTGGAAATCATGTATTTTACTGTACTGTTTTTTTAGTTCTTCAATTTTATCTTTTGAACGTCCACAACCATATATGTTCCACCCTAATTCATGAAATCGATCAACCATCGCACGCCCTAACCCTTGTGTCACGCCTGTAATAATTACAGATTTACTAATTTCTTTTCGCTTCATTTCTCTCATCCTCCTTCCCTATATCTTACTCTCTTCATTTTTATTCAGCGATTTACTATAGTATCAACTCAACTCATACTTTGGTAATGGTTTTGATATTGTATACATAAACAAAAAAAGTAACCATCATGGTTACTTTTTGCTATATATCTAAAAATTCATTGTTTATTTCATTATTGTTTTTATATTTCAACTTCTCTTTTCCACATTTCTCACACTGGTAAATATAAACTACACCTAATGTACCTTTTTTAAAATCCTCATTATCCTGCATCTTAATAAAAACATATTTATGTTTACAATGCGATTCACCCAAATAATTTTTAAACCACTTTTTCAACACAACACATTCCACCTTTATGATAGAACCTTTATTTAGCTGCTTTATTACATACTTTTATTTAAATGTTCAATCTCATCTTGCAACTTTTTAAATTGCTCAAAATGCATGGTAATAGATTGGCTACTACCATAATCAACATTTTGTTTCACTAATATAACACCCGTATCATGAAAAAGCGCTTCAAGTTCTTTCCTAATAGACACTTTCGCAATATGAGCTGTTTTAATTGCAGATAAAATTGCAATTTCATTAAACTTTAATTTTATTTCATTTGGACAAAATGCGTCTTCAACTAATATAACTTCATTACTATAAATTAGTGCAACAAGATTACTTGATTTGGCATCTGTTAAATCAACTTTTTTCATAATATCTTTCATTACATTTTGCCTCCTTTATTTTCATATATATCAATTATACAAATTTTTTAAAAAAATTACTCAACTTTATTATATTAATTTTAACACACTTTTATTGAAATCCATGCTCCAAACGTTTTACTATTCCACAATTTTTATTATATGAACCATCTGGACTATAACTCCATATAGTAATGTTAACAACTTATTATAAAGCAGGTGAAAATTATGCCATCAGTTGTAGGAAATTTAGTTGTACAAAATAGTAATGGATCATTTAACTTAGGTGATTTCTACAACGTTTCTCCGAAAGAAAATACGAAAGCTTATAATGGTTCCGGCGCATCAAACGTTGGTTTTGTTGTTAATACTTTTAGCGGTGTTAGCGCGACCAATACATTTGATTCTGACCTTGCAGATCAAAACCAAGTGGGTACAGCCTAATCTTATGTTCAACTTTTTGTATAGAAAATTTTAATTTGTCTATACTATAATCAGGCTGTTTGACAGCTCTTATCGATTTTGGAGTACCCTATCTTTTTCTCCCTTTCCCTGGGGCTCAGCAGCTAGCACAAAGCTAGCTGCTTTTTCTTATATTATTTGTCTCATAAATCAGAAATAAAAAAAGCTGCCATTTAATATTCAGCTTCTTTTACATTATTTCAATAATATCCATAGCGTTAAATACGTAAGTTTTATAAAAGGCGTCTGTACAAATTACAATTTGTTTTACCGGATTGATATGTACAACAGTCATGTAGCTTGTTAATATGTAACCATCTTCAAAATATGTTACCAATATTTCTTTCTCAGACAGTAATGACGTTAATAATTTATCAGAAATCCTCTCTTTTGCTTCATTTGTTAAAAGCGGTTTTTGTACTTTTAATTTCTCTCCAATAATCTTTCTCATATTTAAAAGTTGTTCGGACATTACTGTAAACGGAACCCACTCTCTTTCTTCTTTTTGTATCTTTACATCGTTCATTTTTTATCTCCTTGATCATTTATACATTTATTTATTCATGCTATCCCTTAGTTATTTTTAATACTTACTAAACTCGAATTTACTTCTAAACTATAATTAGGTTACCTCTTAAAAGAACATTCGTTCTTATTATACACGAACTTACGTTCCTTTGAGAAGAGCTATACTTATTATTTCTTAACAAAAAACATAATTTTATTTATCTCCATATTTTTTCCTTTATCAAATAAACTTTTCATTTCTTATATAAAATGCATATAAAAACTAAAAGGCGACTTCACACAAAGTGAAATCGCCTTTTTCTAAAAAATATTCAAAGCTTATTTTTCTATCCTAACTAATGTTCTTTCTGGAATACATAATTCATCTATATTAAAATGATTTATTTTTAAGTTCAATTCCCCTACTCGTTCCTTATCTTCATCACCAACCCAACAACTAAATAATTCGAAATAGTCTCCATCTTCCAAATAACTTTCCATAATCTTGCATAAAGTTAAAAGTTTTTCTTTCGCTTCTTTTTTTTCCTTTACATTTTGCCACTCGACAAGTTCAATTCCCCAATTAGTTGAAACCTCATATGTGTAATTTGTTTGGAATTGATAATCTTGTACAATTTCAAGCATACTTTCATCTGAAAAACACGGTCCAAAAACAATTACATCATTAGAATCTGGATCCGTTAACGGAATTTCTACATTACAGCCTATGTAACTTGCTAAACTCATTTTATACTCCTCCAATATTCGTATAAAAAATACTTCATAGTATATTTATTTACTCAAATATAAAATCCCTGCCTAAACGAAAAAGTTTTAAATTTTTATCGTTTATTAACCATCTATAACTGAAAACATATACTATGATGAACGAACTCACAAAGCATAAGAAAAGAGAGCATTTACAACACTCTCTTTTCTTACATACTCTATGGAACTTTACAAAACTGAATCAGTGATTTTTATTATTATATTTTATTACATATACTTAGGTTGTACTATTACATGTAACTCTCTCTCTGTATCCGCTTTTTTCGGATGACGAAAATAATTAAGTTCGTACTTTAACACTTTATACTCAACCATCCCAATTTTAATCCCTTTCGTTTCTTTAATATAACTAATAAATCACTTATATTTTCATCATATGACTCAAAAATTTTCGCTCCGCCCTCTCCTTGAAAGATTACTTTCATATATTCTCCCCACCTTAATTTATTGATGTGGTAAATGACGCGTTTAAAACGATTCATTCTTTATCCTAAAATTTTCACAACAAAAAGAACATCCTTTCCAATCGAATGCTCAGCTTTTTACTAATTATCCATGTTAAATATTTATTCAAAAACATTATATGTATTATTTTTTAAATTATGTTCGATATTCATTATTAAAGAGTAAATATATGTAATAAACTTGCATAATGAAAACCGTAGAATATCCACTTTCGTTGAAATAATTATAAACCATAATTTTCCATTGTAATTCTTAATATTTAAATGTAATATTGTATTGTCTTACTATCTATTTATAACTCACACACTAATTAGAAAAGGGAACTCTATATGAGTTCCCTTTTCTAATTATGATTACAGTCATTATTTCTTTTCTAGAAATTTAAATGTATCTTTAAATTCTTTATTATTCACTTTAATATCAGCATCTTTCAATAAATCATTGACTACTTGTTGTTTCCATTTACCTGTCGTATCTTGTAGTCTTTGTTGTTCTATATCTTTACGAATTTTATCCTTTACTTCATCAAATGGCTTCAATTCTTTTTTATCCGTCACTTTAATAATATGGTAACCGTAAGTTGTTTTAACCGGATCACTTACTTGGCCTGCATCTAATTTATACGCAGCTTCCTCAAATTCTTTCACTGTTTGCCCAGGAGCAAAACCAGATATTTCCCCGCCCTGTTCCTTTGAACCAGTATCCTCTGAATACTGTTTTGCTAAGGCAGCAAAATCTTCACCATTATTTACTTTCTCCTTTATTTCTTTAGCCGTTTTTTCATCTTTTACTAAAATGTGACTTACTTTCATTTCTGGTTTATAGTTATTTTTCACATCTTTATCTGTAACTGTTGCTTTAATCGCTTTCTCAAATGCAATTTCTGGCTTCATTTTTTCTTTTAATTCATCTTCGTTTTTCAATCCAAGTTGTTCTAAAGTCGATTTAAAGTTCTCACCCATTTTATCTTTTGCTTCTTCTACTTTCTTTTTTGCTTCCTCATCTGAAACTTTATATTTATCTAACAATGCCTTACTTAACATCATTTGATATAAAGTACTTTCTCCATATTGTTGTCGTAATTCTTTACTTAATTCTTTCTCTGTAACATTCCCTACTTTTGATGTTACTACGTTGTCTGAGGAACCACATGCAGATAATGCTAGCATCACGCATGAAATAATTGTTCCAATAAATATTTTTTTCTTTTTCAATTCAAATACCTCACTTTTATCATTATGCAAATTAACTATACACAGTCATTGTGAAAACAGTGTGTTTTCTACATGTAATTCATTTCATATGAGTAGACTATGTATCATGTATTTTCATTTTTAAACGTAAAGAGTCTTCTTACTATTATGTATAGTAAGAAGACTCTTTACATACTCCTTAAAAACAATACTGCCGCTATAGTTACTTAATAATTACATATTTTTCAGGTATCCAACTATTCTGCCCGATATCTACCGCATTTCCCACTCTACCCCACACTCGAAAAGATGTCGATCCATCTATATTCCCTTTATAATTCATACATTCAGGCTCTTCATAATAATTTACTCCGTAACCGACAGGATATTTCGAAGTTGCATAAAACCATTTCACATTAAAATGTTTTAAATATGCCCACTGCTTATCGTTCCCTAAACAAATCATATCTTGCTCACCGCCTCCCCAATAACCCGTTAAGATTAAATATGGAATTTTCTGAGTGAGTGCACCTGTAAATTGAGGGGTCATGGGAGTTTCATATAAATTTATTCCGTATCCATCAGAATATTTCGAAACTGCAATACCAATGCCATTCGGTTGCTGTGTATACACTATGTTAGATTGATTTGCTTTGTTGGAATCTATAAACCAAGAAAGTGACTTATTTCCTACTAATCGATTCAGATCACATTTCCCAATCCCAGGAACATTCCCTGAATCCGTATATTGCCACATATCGCATGGATATGCTGGCTTATTCCCTCCATAACGAGGGATCCATACGAAATCAGCTTCAATATTACATGCTCCAAATGATAAATACGTGTGATGCCCTACGTATAATCCTACTTTTTCCGCACCTAAACGGCGTAATTCATCAATAAATGCCTGTGTCCCGCCTTGCATATCTACCATCGTTTGAACTTCTATGTCTGCTACCCAAAACTTAGCAGATTGATCACCACGATTCCAAAAATCTTGTGCCTCTTTCTTTGCATCAGCAATAGATATAAAACGGCAAAAAGCATAATTACCGAATGGGATACTATGCTTTTTCATTTCACTAACATAATTTTGATACATAAAATCCACCGTATTAGAGCCGTCTTGAACTCTAGCAATCACTAAATCTAGCTGAGATGCTGCAATATCCCAATTAATAGTTCCATTCCATTTTGAAATATCTACAATATACCCCATACATTCCAGCTCCTTTTGAATGTCTTATTCATAACTTGTTTTATTGTAAGCCTCCTCTCTCTAAAACTAGCTATCTATAATATAAATAAAAAGAATCTTTACTGTTTTTCAAAATATATTCTCTTTCAGAAATATTTCTATCAACTTTAACATGTATGCCACATAAAACATTCGAAATATACCCTACTATTCATTTATTATGTAATCTCGTCCTATCAATCATTTTTACAGATATTAAAAAAAATCTCCTGTATTATTAAATTATAACTTTCAGTATCGATTTCCTTTCAACTAAAAAATTTCATCCCTCATTTTCTATATATTCTTAAGTCAAAATTACTACCTCTACATGAAATTTGAGATTTAGAAAAATTTTAATTAATTGAAGTTTACTCCTATTAAATTGCAATTTTCCAACCTGAACACTATTGGTGCATAAAAAAGACATTTTCTATTACTGAAAATGTCTTTTTACAGTTTAATAAAACAACTTTGGTGCTAAATCTGTATTTTGTAATTGTGAGTTTTCACTGCTCATAACACAACTTGTGGAAAATAGAATTGGGATACCACAAACCTCATCATTCATTACATCACGAAACACATTGGCCGCAACACCTGTAAACGTTTGACATAAGTTAGAAATATCGTCATTGAAAAACTGAATGACTTCCGCAGCGAAAACCGGAAAAACAACATTCGGTCCGCCAGGGAACTGAGGCTGTACCACAACTTGTTCAAAATAAGGATTATTTTCTAGTGCTACTTGAAATAAATGAGCTATTTCAAATGCATCTAGTGGACAAGGAAATGGATTTACAATTTCATTCTCATTATTCGTTACAATAACTGTCACACTTACATTCCCAAATTGTACAAAAGATTTTAAAAGCGTTGCTAATGCTCTCGCTTTTTCGTTGCTTAACGCATGCACTAAAATAATATAATTACCACCAACAGGAATAAGCGGCCCAACTGTAACAGTTGGATCAGCACCTATTGAATTTTTTAATTCATTAAAATATGTGATCCACGGTGGCGAAAGCTGAGCTTGTACATTTTCTTCCACTATTTTATACTACCTCCTTATACCATTCTTACTAACATAATATGTAACAAACAAAAAAATGCATTAGTTATATTAACCATTTGCGTATTTATTGATTATATTAATTAAACATTTTATTTCCCATTCTCAATTTCCCCTTTACATCTTTAAGCACTTTTACTACTATAAAATTCTTTATTATAAGCAAATCCACTGAAATTTCATATTATACTAATACGACTCTATATCCATTAAATTAATAATACTCAATATTAGGAGCTGATTTCATGGAAAAAAAACCTATCGTGTTCAAAATCCCACCAAATTCAAAGCTAAAAATTACATTTTTCGGTCCTTGTAACGAAGTAATTACAAATGTGTCTATAATTAATCAACTATGCACCCCTAAATGTCAAACTATCACGCAATACCCAGACTTTAAGAAATATGTAACGGAAGTACGATCGCTATCCCGTTGTTAGTCCGCATAATGCACGATTTTCACAACTTTATTACCTAAAATAACCGAGAAAGAAAATAACTGCATTCCTAGACTAAAATTACTCATGTTATGATATTCCATTGATAATTCATTGATTTTTTACACGTTTTTATGAAAAGAACATATATTATCGTATGGAGATTATCCACTCATAAAACCTATCTTTCTTTGGAGCGTACTTTTTATGTATGCTCTTTTTTTATGTAACCGTCCCCCTTCTAAATTGACCAACAATATATTAAAATTCTTTATATACTCAAGGAGGTCAAATATGTTCAAGTTGCATCCAATACTACTCATCTTAGGATTGATTTTGTTTTTATATAGTGTAATCGCCTTTATGCTATTCTTTTCAGTGTATTAGCATTCCCTACACAAATCTATGTTCAATATATAATTTCTATATAGTAAAGAAAAAACATAATGATACGATCTTTTATGTATTCCGTCTTTCTTGTTCTATAAGAAAACTAGTAAACTTACTAACAATGCGTTTTTACAAGCATGTTACTTATTATTCTGTTTATTATCTGAAGAAGGTTGAAGCCCCTACAAATTAAACTACGTTTTACCTATTTACTTATATATTTTAGAAAAACAATAATAATCCCCCACCATTTGGTAAGGGGATTAACTAAACCTACTAAAAAATATTTAATAATCAGTTTTATTTAGTTGGAGAAGGAAATCTTGCCGCTTCAAAGTGAACCGTATTTACACCATTAACATTTTGTACAATTACGCCAGCAATACTACTTTCTGCAAAAACTTCAACTAAATCTCCTGCTTCTAATTGAAGAATAGTAGTTACGGAAACATCATTATTAAAAAATACTCCTGTTCCAAAGAAATCATTATCTATCGCTATTGCCGGATTGCCATTTACACGAATTTCTACTCTAGCTCTGTAATTTACATTAAAATCATTTGGAGAAAATGTTATATTTCCTAATACACTATATACCCCTCTAGTTTTCGGAGTAAAAATCGACGTTACTGGATTATATTCATTCGCTAGATCAAATTGTTCATTTTGAAATAATACTTTAACAGGAGTATTTGCTAGAACAGGTTGATTAACTGTATTCACAGCTCTAAATGCCGATGCCCTTACAAGCTCCTCTTTCTTATCATCACAACACTTGACCTTTACATACTTCCTATCACATTTACTACTTTTCCTATAACAATCATGACTTTCCTTTTTGTAATCTTTACAATACTTACAGTAATAATAAGACATAGTTAGTCCCCCTTTACACTTATTTTTACATAGTATGCTATATAGATTAGAATAGCTTGGACGACCTGTTACTATTTTTAATAGATTAAAAAACCCTCACCATTTCGGTGAGGGTTTACCTTTAAGCTTCTGCAAACTCATTGTTTAATGACTTTATTTAATTGGAGAAGGAAATCTTGCTGCTTCAAAATGTGCACCATCTTCTAAAGGACTTAAAACTCCATCTATACTACTTTGTGCATAAATCTCAACTTCATCCCCTGCATTCAATTGAACAATCGTCGAAACACTTACGACATTTCCAAAACTTATTGGACCAAAAAAGTCATTATCTATAGCTATCGCTGCGTTTCCATTCACACGAATTTCTACACGCGCTCTATAATTTAAAGTTGGATCGTTTGGAAAGAAACCAATCGTTCCAATAATAGAATATACACCTTTAGTCTTCGGCATAAAAATAGATGTTGCTGGATTATACTCATTCGCTAAATCAAATTGTTCATTTTGAAATAACACTTTCACAAAAGTATTAGCAGGAACATTTTGATTCACAGTATTTCTAGCTCTAAATGCCGATGCTCTAACAAGATTGTCCTTGTTATCATGGCACTTACTAGTGTTCTTACAACAATCATGATGCTTCTTTTTATACTCTTTACAATACTTACAGTAGTAATAACAAGACATACTAATTCCCCTTTCAAACTTATTACTACATATTATGTAAGATTGATTTATAAGGTTTGGACTAGCTATTTTTATTATTCATAAGGGCGCTATTAACCTGCACCCTTATTTATATACACCACTTCATTCCTTACTAGTTATAAGTTGTATACAGTCCCATATGGAATAGTCAGAAAAGAACTTCCGTACGGTGTAACTTGATGTACTGGGTAAAAATACTCTACGGATGAATAATACGGTTGTACACCTTGCTGCTGCATTTGCAATTGTTGTTGCATTTGCAATGCTTGTTGAATAGCTTGGACTGTACTTTGTGCTCCACTATACGTTATAGATGTACCATATGCTGGTCGCATACCAGTTTCAGAATTAAAATATGAATAAAACATGATTTTCAACTCACTTCCGTATAATTTATTACAAAGTATGTTATGATTCTATATTTCAGTGAGTGCTGAAAGCTAATTCACTAGCTTTTATTAAGTTTAAACATTTTTAATATAAATATCATTCTCCAAATAAAAGCACCCTCAACGGATGCTTTTTGTTTCTCGCTAAATGTTCCTACTACCATTATTCATTAGCAATACTTTAGTTGTCCACGAATTTCACCATTAGGATGTTGTACTGTATGAACATTAATATATATGTTTCCAGATATAATCTCATTTACAAGAGTGCCTAATGTTTGACCCGCTAACGGTCCAACCAAATCTTCTTGAGTAATCATTCCCGTAAGAGTTGCGCACTCTATTGAAACTGGATTTGTTATCGGTCCAAATAAAAAGGCTACAACAGGGCCGTTCGTTCCTTTTAATCCAAGATGCAGATGGGCAGCTACTACATCCTCTATATTGAATAAATCTAACTTGAACCTTAGGCTAAGCTCGTCCCGACTTAATTTAAAGAAACTCTCTCCTCGAGCATCTGTTTCTACTGGTGGAACTTCATTTCTACCACGCAACTTTGCAAAGAACATATCTATCACTCCTATAATTTTTATATTTCTAATATATTCTGACCCTTCTTATAAAGTGACAAAAAAGCAGCTGTTAGGTTAATTTTAATTTATTAAATATAATAGTTTAATTTATTAATTATATTAAATCCATACATTTAACTATTACACTTTTTAAGTTTAATCCATATACTATATTAGATTACTAGAAAGGAGGTGTAAGCATGGAAAGTTGTGTTTTGTTCGTTAATGGACAACCTCTTTTAGTCGTTTCAGTTGCTGGAATCGAAATTGCTAGATTAGAACTTTCTCTTCAAGTAGCATTGACTTTAATAGCATTAGGAATTCCAATTTGTGCATAATAAGTTAGATAGTTATAAAAAAGAGGGCTTAAGCTCTCTTTTTTATTCCTTAACATTAAAAAAGACACCAGTTGGATAATGGTATCTATTGAAATATTCACCATAAGTTTCATCACTACTAAATTAATAATCCTAATTCATGTATAATTCCTGAGAACGAATAACCATATGCAAATCCTAAAATACGAACTCCTGGATTCCATCTATGTTCTAAATCCTCATTGTACGTTTCCTTGTAATATGCTAGTTTCGAATATATGTTATATTTGTCGTTAACAATTACTTCATCACTAGAAAATCCATCCATTCTAATCTGAACAGCTACATATTCTACTCCTTCATTTAATAACATTTTTCTAATTCTTCTAATGTCTTCCGCACTATTAACCTTCTATTTAAACGGTCATTATGTTCAATAAAAAAGCAGTCACATCCAAGGTTGCAAACATATACAAAAGGCACTCTTAATGAGCATTTAATAAATTATAAGCTATTTTCTTTTCTTTTCTTACAAAATAGCTTATGGTTTTTATATAGAAATCATTCTTCAAAAAGCAAGGTTATTCATATGTCTTTTCAAAAATATAGTGATAACACTAAAATGTATTAATAAAGTGAAACTTTAATCAGTCCTCACCAATTGGGCGTTTACGGGCAGCCTGATCCCCACCTAACTTCTTTGCTTGCGCTTAATTTTGAGGTAGGGATCTTACTGCCCGCAAATAGCGGAATTAATTTGATTTTAGCGTTGGTTCCATTACAATAATTTATTAATTAAAGAGCCTCTTTCCATAGGAGCTCTCTTTCATTCTCTCAATTTAAATTTACTATTCCATTATTAATAAGTATAAGTTATTTTCTAAAAAGCAGTTTCTATTACCAGTTTTTATGAAATCTTTTAGTTTTTACTAACAGCTCTTTTTTATTAAACTAATAATACTCCTTAAACCCATTTTACCTACTGCATCATATAATTTTAAACTTAGAATTCAATAAAAAAGTTTCTTACCATTAAATATGCGCACTATATGAGATTCTTTTAAAACTAGTCTATTTATCATCCCCTTCTAACTCCTCACTTTCTTCACGTATTTGTCCAATTAATGAAAATACAGAACCTACAGCTTGGATCCAACTTCCTATGATATCTATTGACTGACCTTCTTTCTTTTTATCCGGGTCACTATTTACTTGATTGTCTAAATTTTCCCCTGTATCACTTACTAGATCTTCTTTACTATCATGCTGCTCTCCTCTAATACTTTTCAGCTCGTAAACTCCTCCAATTGCCTGCAAGGAATTCCCTATAGCTTGTAATAAATTTCCTACAATATTAAAAGTTTCATCTTTATCTGAAGCATCTTCAAATTCATCTGCTAATGCTGTAAGTCCTCCTAAAGCCTGTATCCAATTTCCAGCAATCACTAATTTAATTTTAGTTTCATCTTTAAAATCAATAACCAATCCTGATATTACAGTTACATTACCCGTTGATTGTATTTCGTTCCCAATTTTTTCAAGAGATATTTCGCCCTGACCATCAGCTTCTAAAGCGTTACCAACTGCTTGTAATGTGTTTCCATATACATTCAGATCCTCCCTTACATTACTACTTATAAAATAGAATGGTGTACTTCCAATAGCGGAAGTTATTGTACCTATAGCTGCTATCAATGCACCAAATATTTCTTTTAATTGGTTCTCCATTTATAACCTATCCCAACATTAAATAATTACTTTTATCTTATTCAATTACACAGCTATCTGTTAAAAAGTCACACTGTCCCTTACCTTGTTCCTCTTTTATTATATTGTCTTATAAAAATAATACTAATATATTTTGGTATGCCCACCTTATAACGATAACCCATGTAATTTCAGAAGTTTGACACAGCTCTAGAAAAAGCTTATAAAGAAAAGTGAGGTTCCTGATATTCGTTTCCATAATCTAAGGCATATTCATCCAAAGATGGTAAGTGAACGATTGGAACATACAAGTAGGTATCACGCCGAACACCTACTCGCAAGTTATATCAGGATTTCAAAAGACTGTGGTGGATCAATTGGCAAAAGAATTATTGGGAAAGAAAATTTTTCGTTTCTAACCAGAAACACCGCCTAAAAAAACTAAAATATTACAAGTGAAAAAGGAGCAACAAAACATGAGAGAAATCAAATCTGACAAGGAATTCAAAGACATCATCGCAAGCGAGGAGCCTGTAGTTGTTAAGTTCTTTACTACATGGTGCCCAGATTGCGTACGTATGGACAACTTTATCGGAGATGTAATGGAAGAGTTCAATAAATTTGAATGGTACTCTATCAATAAAGATGAGTTTCCAAGTATCGCTGAAGAGTATCAAGTAATGGGTATTCCAAGTTTACTTGTATACCAAAACGGTGAGAAGCTAGGCCACTTACATAGTGCTAATGCAAAAACAGAAGAGCAAGTTACTGAGTTTTTAGAAGCATACTAAAATGAAAGCCCTCTGGAAAATATTTTTCAGAGGGTTTTCATCTATTTTCACAATTATCTTTTGAATTTTTTCATCGTTTAATGAATTACACCTTGTCATGATAAGAATAATACGTAGTAAGAAAAGTATTCGTTTCCTCATCCATCTACCCTCCTATCTCTTTAGTAAATAAACTCCAATTCGGTTCACACCTTGACTTTGTACTTTTCAACATATTTTTCCTTTACGAAACTTTGTTATCCCCTTCTTAAAAAGCTATAAAACGTCAACAATGTTTGTATAGACCCACACGACTTTCGTTTGATACTCTATTTATAGAAAGAAATTCCTTTAAAGAAAGGTGAGTGATTAAAATGGATACTCTTTCTCATAAAGAAGCTGATAAAGGTGCTATTGTCAGCATTATGGCCTACATATTTTTATCCTCTATGAAAATCATCATCAGTTATATTACCCTCTCTAGCGCATTACGCGCTGACGGTTTAAATAACTTAACGGATATCGGTGCTTCTTTAGCGATATTAATTGGTCTAAAAATATCTCGTAAACCTCGTGACCCAGATCATCCGTATGGGCATTCGCGTGCCGAACAAATCGCATCACTTGTTGCGTCCTTCATTATGGCAACAGTCGGATTAGAAGTTGTTATTAGTGCCATTCAATCTTTCTTAAATCCGAAACAAGCAGCGCCTAATGTACTCGCTGCATGGGTTGCTTTATTTTCTGCTGTCGTTATGTACTGCGTGTATTTGTATACGAAAAAAATTGCAGCACGAACAAAAAGTAAATCATTAGAAGCCGCTGCAAAGGATAATTTATCAGATGCACTCGTAAGTATTGGTACTGTAGTAGGTATTGTCGGTTCTCAGTTCCAAATGCCTATTTTAGACCCTATTGCCGCTTTAATTGTTGGTCTTATTATTTGTAAAACTGCATGGGAGATTTTCGTAGAATCTTCTCATATGCTAACAGATGGAATTGATCCTGATAAAATGGAAGAATACGCTGATGCTATTGAGCATATTGGCGGTGTGGAAAACATTGTAGATATTCGAGCACGTATGTACGGGAATCAAACGTATGTTGATATTACAATTGAAGTAGATGCTCGTATGGATGTTGGAGAAAGTCACTGTATTACTGACAATATCGAGGCTATGCTTCGCAAAAAGTTCGGAATTTACCATGCACACATTCATGTTGAGCCAATGAAAAAAGAACCTATTATGACATAGGTTCTTTTTTTATGAACGTTTTATGAAATATAACACATAAAACGAGCCAGCTACCGCCAGCTGCCCATCCTGCTAATACGTCAGATGGATAGTGCACGCCAAGATATATTCGGCTAACTGAAATAGATAATACAACAAAGCTTGCTATAAGAATAATTAATAATTTTTTATGCAATGAAATACGATCTTCAGTAATTGTGACGTATGCAATAAATCCTAAAAAAGCAGTAGCATTCATCGTATGACCGCTCGGAAAACTATATCCAGTTGCAGTAACAAGCTGTGTGACATCAGGTCTTGCTCGTTCGTACCATAGTTTAAGCATACTGTTTAAATAACGAGATCCGTAGTAATTAATTGTTAGAAGTAACGCACTAAGCAACTTTTTTCTAACAAGAAAATACATTACAAGAATAATGAGTAATGGAAAATATATTCTTTTGGAACCGATAAAAGACACCCAAGTAAAATAGGTCGTCAAATAATCGTTTCGAAAGCTTTGAATAAAATGTGCGACTATATTGTCAAAATTCTCAATACAAGCGGTATGATACGAAAGTGATAATACGACAAAACAAATGAGTAACGTAAAACTTAGCAAGTATAAATGTCGATATCGTTTCACATACATAACCTCACTATGCAAAAAAATGGAGCGGTTGTTTTAGTTTTCCTCTCCATTTCTTTTTTATGCATAGTTTATTAAAAAATATAATTATTAATTTTTTGCTTCATCTCAGGGATATCTTCTCTTGTTACGGTAAAACGAATCACCTTCTCATCAAGATCAAGCGCCTCAGCGAATAATCCAGCTAAACCACGGGATTTTCTATCTACTTCCATAATAATTTCTAGTCGGTCGTATGCACGTGGCAAGATTAATAATTCTAATTCATCTAATTTCCCATAATGCTCTCCAGAAACCGGAATAAACTCAAATTCTTGTGCGAATGGAACTTGCTTACGTAATCGATGCGGTAATTCTTCACATTCTATATGACGTGCTTTAAACCCTAATTCATTTACACTATCTAAAACACTACTTAATAATGCATTAGGTAACACTTGAACGTAGTCGCGGTCACTTGGGTCTATACTATGTTTAATATCAAGACCTGTATGAATCCAAACCGTTTTCATACCAAGTGTAAGTGGTGCTTCAATTGGCATTGGAAAAGAAAATGGAATTTCAACTTTTTCATTCGGTTCTACAGAAAAAGGTTCTGTTAAGCGTACTCGCTCTAAATCATATGTTGCTGTTACTTTTTTATCATCCACTTCTCGTACATACGACGTCGATAATGTTAAGTAAATGCTTTCAATTTGTTGGCTAACTGAACCTCCAGTTATATGAACCTTTCCAACTATTTCTTCCCCAACAATATACTCATCTTTTTCAAGAACAGTATCTACCTTTGCACTTCCAATACCAACGCTTGCTAAAAACTTTTGAAACATGGAGTCTCCATCCTTTCTAAAGCAGAAGCTACATCTTGTTTTAAATCTTGTACATTCTCATAGTACGGCGTTTTTATTTGTAACATTCGCATAAGCATTTCACCATTATAATGTTCCAAAGTTAATTCTTCGTACCATGGTTTTTCCTGTTTTTCATTAGATTCATATCCTGCATATAATAAAAATAATGAGAAATGACCGAGCGCATAAAAGTCGCTACGAAAGTGAACTTCTCGCATCAAAGCTTGTTCACCTTCGTAAGTTGTAGCTCGCTCATCATCTTCACCTTTCCATTTAGCCAATCCAAAATCGATAATACTAATTTGATTTTCTTTCATTAGTATGTTTGGAATGCGTAAATCTCGATGAATAATGCCTTCACTATGAAACACCGATACAATTTCTAATATTTCATATAAAATCTCAAAAACTTCACGTTCTGTATATACATACCCATCTATGAAAATATAATCTTCAAAATTTTTACCAGGCATGTACTCCATCACAAAGAAGCTCTTTTTCTCCCATAGGAAATGATCATATAGACTAGGAATTGCATGATGATTTAATGTTTGTAAAATCATTTTCTCTTGTTCAAATGATTTTCTACCAGACTCATATCTTTGTTTACTTTGTCTTAATTGTTTTAAGACTTTATATCTATTTATTTGTAAATCATTAACGACATATGTAACCCCATAACTGCCCATTCCAATTACTGATTCAATTTTATAACGCTCTGCAACAATTGTATTTTTTCGCAGTGGTCTATCAAATAATGCTAGTACACGACGCCATTTCATCAGCTACTTGAAAAGAAGCTACGGCTTTTACGTTTTCTTTTATAATGTTGATGTCCATAACCAGATGAACGTCGTTTATAATCGCTACTTGAATACGAGCGCCCTCTACGACGATAATCACTACTTGAATACGAACGATATTTTTTCTTTCCTAATAAAGAATCAATAATTTTTTTGAACATTCCTTCACCTCTTGAGTAAAATTTCCTTTTCATTATACCAATAATTATTGACTATATTTGTGACAGGTTTGTAAAGAGTAAAAAACGACGAGTTATGCCCGTCGTTACTTTCATTCATCCTCTTCATCAAAAACTTCATCAATCATGCATTTCTCTAATAAATACTCAAATGTAATATCTGCGAGATCTTCAATTTCTTCTCGTTTTGGGACGTACCCTCTTTCAATTAGTTGCTCATAAAAAAACTCCGCAATCTCTTCCGTATCAATCACGACTTCAATTTCCTTCATGAGCATCACTCCTTTATTTCTGTTTTATGAAAAAATCTCAAAATTATGTATATGAGATTAGAAAAATAGATTTTATTTTTTTATAGGTCATAAGCTTTGGACGAGATGCATACGATTGTAGTACAAGCTATTCAAAGGGGGAAATAATAATGGAAAATCAATATGAAGTAGGACAAACAAAAGAAGAGTTCATGCATGAAGATCAATGGGCAGACTCTCTTATAAAGTGGCTTTTTATTTTTTTAATAGTTGTAGGCATACCTTATACTGCATATGTTGTTGTTCAATTTATTCTCTCTTTCTAGTTAACTATTTTTTCTCTGTCAATTTAACTAAATAATTATGAACAACATCCATTACAATTTTATATTCTTCATCTTTAAATGTATCGAACAATAATTGATAATCGTTATAAATATCAAGTAATCCATCAATGATTTCTTGACGATTCGTCTTAACACTCACTTTTTTCGAGTTGTTAATTGACTTTAACTTTCCTAAATCTAATTTATTCATACCGGCTTTATCTTGTTTCATTTTCTTCAAAATTGCATTTGCCGTTTGAGCATTGGCGAGTAACGTTAAATCTGATTCATCCGCTTCTAACCATTCACCATCCGTAATCCGTGACAATTCATAAATTGTATCTTCCCATGCGTCATTCTTATATCTCCATACTTCTGTACGAAAACCAACAATACGGAAAACATCTTTATCATATCCAGTTACTTGCACAAGATCACCAAACGTGAAATTATAATTTAATTCAATCCACTCCGTATCGCCCTTTTTCATATCTTGCTCTGTAACGTGCTGCAATGTTTGCTCTACGTAAAATCCATCGTGATTATTGACTTCGTATACATAAACTCCATCTAAAACCTTCATATTTGTGATTTTCCCAACGGTTCCATATAGCGTAATCACGACTATGTCCCCTACGTTGTATTTAGGTTGTTTTTTTCTTGCCATCTCTATCTCTCCTTTTTTTGACGTCGTGATTTTGATATCAGTATATGCAACCTACATAAAAACGCTTATCACAGAAGCTTATATTCATAAATTTTTTCAATAAAAATTATAATCTTATAAAATTTACATTACACTCAAACAAAAGCTAGTAACTAGACTAGCTTTAAATCAACAAATTTCATAATAAAAAAACATACAGAATACTTCACTTTAAATAAAGTAATGTATTCTGTATGTTTTCAAATAGTTTTTATCTATCTTGTATGTATAAATCCCAGGCTTCATCAAATATAGACATACTTTCTAGCATTCCGCTCAACTCTAAGTATGAACTAATTTCATCATAGTCTTCAGATTGCTTCGGAAAACTTAAATCATCATACATCGCCTCTGCTAAATCTGAAATTTCATTTCTAAATAAAGCTGCACGATGCTTCATCATATAATGGTAAAATGTCTTTTTCAAAAATATTCCCTACCTTTCTAACTTGGGTACATTATACAAGGCAAAAAAGAAAAAAACCAGCATAAAAGCTGGTTAAAAGTCGAAATAATTTCTTTTTAATAGACGCGGTCTTCCCATTAATTCTTCATATGTTAGTTGTTTTGGTAAATCTTTCGTGTAAATTAAGAATAATTGATCTTCAATTTCTTTTACTGTATGGTCTGATTGATAGTCCATCCCGCACGAGGAACAAGAAATACATGGTGTCTCTTGGATTTCAATGGCTTTCGTACCATCTGGTAATTCCCAATATACAGTATTCAAGCTTTCTTTCGCTTCTGTACTGTCACACCACATACAATTCATACTGCATCACCCTCAGTTTTTTTGTCGTTTTCTTCTAACTTAGCCATTTGTGCTTGATATTTTTTATCTTTTAATTGATCGCGCTTATCACGTTTATCTTTTAAAGATGCATGAGTATCATTATCTTCGTAGTCTTTACGACGGTTCATACGCTGTAAGTCGTCTGGAACGAGGTTAAATTTCTTATCGCTCATAAGACCTGCGATACCAACATCTGAACGTTTTTCTTCGTAGTTCGGATAAATCTCTTTAAAGTATCCTTCCGCTCTTTCTGGAATATAGCTCTCTGGCTCTGGATACGTCGTAATAACACCTTCAAAGTTACGAAGTACAACTTTATCTGCACTTTGTGAGATTAAATAGTTTGGTTGAAGTGCAATTTTACCGCCTCCGCCTGGCGCATCAACAACGAATGTCGGAACAGCATAACCAGATGTGTGTCCACGTAAACCTTCAATAATTTCAAGACCTTTAGATACTGGTGCACGGAAGTGACCGATACCTTCAGATAAGTCACATTGATAAATGTAGTATGGACGTACACGGATTTTTACTAAGTCATGCATAAGTTTTTTCATAATTGGAACGCTGTCGTTAATACCAGCTAAAATTACTGCTTGGTTTCCGACTGGAACACCAGCATTCGCTAACATTTCACATGCCTTTTTCGATTCTTCAGTAATTTCAATAGATGTATTGAAATGTGTATTTAACCATACTGGATGGTATTTTTTAATAATGTTACATAAGTTTTCTGTAATACGTTGTGGGAATACTACTGGTGCTCTCGTTCCGATACGAATAATCTCAACATGCGGAATCTCTCGTAAATTTTTTAATACATATTCTAAAATTTTATCGTTAATTAGAAGTCCGTCACCACCGGAGATTAATACATCTCGTACTTGTGGCGTTTCACGAATATAAGCAATTGCATCATCTAATTGTTTCTTCGGTACACCCATTCCAATTTGTCCACTAAAACGACGACGTGTACAGTAACGACAATACATAGAACATTGATTTGTTACTAAGAATAGTACACGGTCCGGATAACGATGTGTTAGCCCTGGAACTGGTGAATCTTCGTCTTCGTGAAGTGGGTCTTCTAAATCATATTTTGTTTTATATAACTCTTCCGAAATCGGTACTGATTGCATCCGAATCGGACAGCGTGGATCATCAGGATTCATTAGCCAAGCATAGTACGGTGTAATGTTTAACGGGATCGTTTTCGTTGAAATTTTAACGCCCTCTTCTTCTTCAGGTGTTAAGTTAATTACTTTTCTTAAGTCATCTAACGTTTTGATCGTATTCGTTAATTGCCAAACCCAATCATTCCATTGCTCTTCAGTAACATCTTTCCATAATTCGATATCCTTCCAGTGACGATTTGGTTTGTATACATCATGTAACATTGCTATTCCCCCTTTTTATACGCTCATCCTTTATATAAGCAATAGTTATGCCAACTTTACATTGTTGATAAGTAAATGTGCGGAGAACCCTATTACATAAGCGAAAAAATATTTTTAAGCGTTGTATGAAATCAATACTTAACATCATATTCATTACTTTTTATATATGTAAACGCTCTTTTATTGGTGCAAACACACAAAAACCGCCGATTATTCGGCGGTTTTGTCGTACTTGCTCAGTTTATATTGAAGCGTTTGACGAGGGATACCCAACATTTTTGCGGCTTGTAATATATTCCCTTCCGTTTCAATCAACGCTTGATCTATTAATTCTTTTTCTGTTTGATGAAGTGCTTCTCTAAGTGGCATTATACCCTTCTTCTTCGAAAACTTCTCTTTCCGAAATGTACGTGGTAAACAATTGGCTGTTAATGTATTCCCTTCTGCAATAATAACCGCATGTTCAATCGTATGTTTTAACTCCCGTACATTTCCAGGCCACTGATAAGCTTGCAGTCTATCTTTCGCTTCCTCATCAATTTGAAGTACACCTTTTTTATAACTTTTATTATATTCTTTCAAAAAATAAGATGCTAATAATAGTACATCCTCAGTTCTTTCACGAAGCGGTGGGATATATAATGAAAATACGTTTAAGCGATAATATAAATCAGTGCGAATTTTATTCTCTCGTAAACATATTTCTGGAGGCTGGTTCATCGCGGTAATAACACGAACATCTACTTTTCTCGTCTTATTATCACCAATTCTTCTAATGACTCCATCTTCTAACACTCGTAACATTTTTGCCTGCAAATCAAGAGGCATTGAATTCAGTTCATCTAAAAATAATGTACCACCATCAACAAGTTCAAATAGCCCAGCTCTTTCAATCGCTCCCGTATAGCTTCCTTTTGTCGTTCCAAACAATAAACTTTCTAATAGCGACTCTGGTAAAGCTGCACAGTTTTGTGCAATAAATGGCTTGTTTTTTCTTTTAGAAGCTTCATGAATTGCTTGTACGAACAGTTCTTTTCCTGTTCCTGTTTCACCATATATTAAAACATTCGCGTCTGTTGGTGCTACTTTTTGTGCTAACTCTTTCGTCTGTTTAAACCGCGTATCATTTGTCACTATCGTCTCAAATGCAGCGTGCTTTTTAATCACTTTTTTTCTAGATGATCGCTTTATTTTCGACTGTAAGTCAACAATTGTGTCAGTAAGCTTTTGAATTGTAGAGTAATCCTTTGCAATTTCAACAGCCCCAGCAATATTCCCATCTATAAAAATAGGTAACGTCGTATTTACTGTACAAACATCTTCACCATTTAAATTTTGATAATGTTGTACCTGATGTACGATAGGTTTTTTTGTATCTAGTACTTTCATCAATGTACTCGTTTCCCTTGATAAAGACGGGAACGCTTCTAACAGATGTTTCCCTAACACTTTTTCAATCTTCGATCCATCGTGTTTTGCAGCTACAGAATTATAAAATATTGTAATTCCATTTTCATCTACAGCGTGTATAGCCTCATCAATACTGCCCAAAATCGCTTCAATGACTTCTTGTGTGGAAACTGCTAGCAATGTCATCCCCCCTTTTGCCGAAAATCCAGCAATTACATGCCGAATTTTCGGCACACCTATGTGCGATTGTAAGCATGACGATTCCGTTCTATAATTTTAATCAATTTTATATTTTCATTAGATAACTCGAAACTCTAATTAGTACGGCTTTTTCAAACACCCAGCTCCACCTAACTGTTTTGCTTTACAGCCAAATTTTGAGGCGGAAGTTTTACTGCTTTCGAATAGCTAGATAAATCTTTCACCCATATATTCATATCTTCCAACTTATCGAAAATGTAGCAATTATTCGCCAGTCTTCCTGTATACGTATAGCCTAATTGATGAAAGGCAGCATTCATTCCGAAAGAAAGCGATCGAGCAATTGTATAGGAGCAGAAAATAGATCTTTCTTGAAGTTCTTCCTCTAATTTAATTAGTAAACTTTTCATAAATCCATGTTTACGGTATTCAGGTAAAGTAGCACAATTCGTTAATTCTGCATTCCCTTCCTTTATGTTCATTTCTGCAGATGCTGTACTAATAATTTTCCCCTCAAATTCATACACGTAGTAAATTGTATCGTCTTCTTTCATCGTCTGTAATACATAACTCGCTTCATTTAAAGGTGTCGGATACACTTCAAATACTTTTCCGAATACAGTTGCTAATTCTTCTGCATCTTCTTCAGTCGCTTTTCTCAGCAAAAATTTCTCTGGAACTACTTTTTCTTTTATTTCTTTTCCTTTTACACCGCTTAATATAGTATCTTCCTCAATCCAATGCATACTATTTCGTCTTTCATCATTATTATATTTCACAAAAAAGTATGCATCGTGTCCTTGAAAATAATGAGGTATCGTTGCTTCCAACAAAAAACCGAAAGAGAGCCATGTTGAAACATGCTCTCCCTTTCCTTTAATAATACATTTAGTGAAAGAATGTTTCTCTGCTAGTTCGTCAATTGTCTGTATAATACTTTCAACATTTCCTGTATAGTGATCTACCCGAATACGCTTATTAAAATAATCTAAAACACCTTCTACTGTATAACAATTCGTCTGTTCTCTAAAAGATTCATAGTATTTCATTTTTTCACCTCACACCAATCTAGTAATGTACATGCAATAATTTTTGCGGCAGCTATCATTTTATCAACTTCTATATATTCGTTTGGATAGTGTGCTACTTTCGTCTCTCCTGGACCAAATACTATTGTTGGTACGTTTGCAATTTGTGTAAATAAACCTCCATCAGTCCCCCACGGAGATGCTTCAATAATTGGTTCGTTCCCTTCGATTTCAACAAAGTTGTGATGAAGTGTCGTAATGAGTTCATGATTCTCTTCTAGTTCACCAGGAACCCATCTCGCTCCAAACCATTCTACTTCTACTGGATTTTCAACAAACCAATTGTCCACATCATTTAATTCAGCAATCCAATTCTCAAACTCTTCTTTTGCCGCCTCTATAGTCTCATTCGGCGCAACACCGCATCTTCCTTCTAAAATTAATTCATCGGGAACAGAACTTGGCCAACTCCCTCCTTCAATTTTCCCAATGTTAATTGGAATTGGAATCGGAATTTCTTTAAATAACGGATCTGTAATTCGACTATTTCTTTTCTCCTCTAGCTTTCTTACATGTTCTATAACAAACATACTTTTTTCAATTGCACTAACCCCTTCATAGCGCGTTCCACCGTGTGCAGCTTTCCCTTTTACACGTAGACGAAACCACATGGAACCTTGTTGTTTCGGGAAAAACTTCATATTAGTAGGCTCCGGAATAATGACACCATCTGCCTTATATCCTCGTAATATAGTTGCCAATGTCCCTGCTCCGCCACTTTCCTCTTCTATTACACTTTGAAAATAGATGTCTCCTTTTAATTCAATGTTAGATTCAATAATCGCTTCCATCGCAAGCATAAGTGCGACATTTCCGCCCTTCATATCCGTTGTTCCACGGCCATATATACGATTTCCGATTTTCTCACCGCTATAAGGATGATGTTCCCACTGATTCACATCCCCTTCTGGAACTACATCAATATGCCCATTCAATATCATAGATTTCCCGTCGCCACTTCCTTTTAAAGTTGCTACAATATTTGGGCTATCTGAAAAACTTGTACGGGGTGATACAAAATAAGGATGATCTTTCATTTTAGAAAAAGAAGGCTCCCATATATCGAGCTCTAAACCTAATTCACGTAATTTTTCAATCACAATTGCCTGCGCACCGCTTTCATCACCAGATACGCTCTTTTCTTGAATTAATCGTTTTAAAAATTTCACACTTTCCTCTTCATGGCTCTCAATATAATCACAAACTTGCTTTTTTAATTGCTCCATATATTACATCTCCCTTCATTCAATTACTAGTAAGTTAGAACTAATTTGAAAATCAGCTTCTGTATGTCGTTTTACATCTTCTACTGTGTATGGGCTCATTAATTCTTGTAATATAAGTCCACTCGGAGTTACCTCCATGACTGCCATATCAGTAATAATTAAATCTACACATTTCTTTGAAGTTAATGGCAATGTACACTCTGAAACAATTTTTGCATTTCCGTACTTATCAACATGATTCATTACAACAACGACCCGCTTCGCTTTTTGTGCTAAATCCATTGCTCCACCAATACCTGGAACACGTTTTCCAGGTACAATCCAGTTTGCTAAATCACCATTTTCACTTACTTGTAATGAACCAAGAATCGTTATGTCTAGCAAACCTTTTCGAATCATCCCAAACGCTGTGCAGCTATCGAAATAACTCGCTCCTGTTATAAGAGAAGTTGGTAAACCTGCTGCATTACACAAATTTTCATCTTCATTCCCTTTACTTGGCGTTGGTCCCATGCCGACGATTCCATTTTCCGCATGAAACATAACATTTATATCGTCAGGCAAATGATTTGGTACAAGCGATGGTATGCCAATACCTAAATTTACAATCATACCATTTTGTATTTCTTTCGCCGCACGCCTAGCAATCTTATCCCTCACTTCTACGCCCATACCCATTTCCAGTTCACTCCTTCCGACGGTACAATATAATTTACGAAAACACCTGGAACGACAATTTCCTCTGGATCTAAACTTCCAAGCGGGACTATTTCTTCTGCTTCTACAATTGTTATATCCCCAGCCATAGCTACATGGGGATTCATATTTCGTGCACTTTTGTCAAATACAAGATTACCAAACGGATCTGCCTTTTTCGCATATACAATTGAAACTTCAGCAGTTAATGCTGTTTCAACTAAGTAGGTCTTACCATTCATTTCAACTGTTCGTTTTCCCTCTTCCACAATCGTATCAACACCAACATCAACTAAAACACCACCAAGACCAACGCCACCAGCGCGAATACGCTCTGCTAATGTTCCCTGCGGAGAAAACTCAATTTGTAATCTTCCCTCGTTTAGTTGCCTTCCTGCATTTGGATTGGAGCCAATGTGAGAAGTAATTATTGATTTAACTCTTTCATTTGTAACAAGACGACCGATACCTACATCAGGAAATCCAGTGTCATTTCCAATTAAATTTAAATTTGTAACGCCTTTTTCTAAAATTGCCTGTATTAAAGATGGAGGGGATCCAATCCCTCCAAATCCCCCAAACATCAATGTCATATCATCATGGAACAAAGAAATTACTTCCTCAATTTCTTTTAATTTACCGAATGTATTTGTAATAGTTGTCATGCGATACTATGCCCTCCTTTTTGCATCATCTCTTCCACACTTTTAGAGAAAATTGAAAGTAATTCATCTAACTCGGAATATGTAGTTGTCATTGGCGGTGCTACAAGCAGTGCACTATCTTCTTTTCCTGCTTGCCCTGAAACTGCTTGGTATAAAAGCAGACCATTTTTAGCTGCAACTGAAATAAGCTCTGACGCTTTTGTAAACGGTTGCAATTCTACTCCGATTAGCAACCCTTTTCCGCGCACATCAGCAATGATTGTCGATTGTTGCTGAACTTTCTGTAAGCCTTTTATTAAATACTCTCCCTTTTCTGCTGTTTTTTCAGGAAGATTATGTTTCTCCATATATTCAATAACAGCTAAAGCCGTTGCTGCAGACAATGGATTTGCACTTAACGTATGACCACTCATTACTGAACGTGATCCACGTAATATTGGTTCCATAACACGATCACTTACAACTGTCGCTGCCATCGGTGTATATCCCGCTCCTAACCCTTTACCAAGTGTCATAATATCCGGCTCTACGCCCCAATGCTCCATCGCAAACCATGCTCCAGTACGACCAAGCCCAGTCATTACTTCATCCGCAATAAATAAAATATCGTAATGGTCGCAAATCTCTTTAATGACTTTATAATAGTCTTTCGGCGGAACAACCGCGCCTCCAGCTGCTCCGATAATCGGCTCAGCAATAAAAGCAGCAATATGCTCTGCACCAATTCTTTCAATTGATCTTTCTAGTTCAGTCGCACATGCCAGCTGACAAGTTGGATATACTTTTTGAACAGGACATCTGAAACAATATGGAGCTGGTATAGTCGGATAATCTTCCAAAATAGATACGAAACGTTGTCTACGTAGTGGATGCCCAGACATCGATAAAGCACCCATCGTAATACCGTGATAACTCATCCATCTTGATAAAATTTTATGTTTCCCTTGAATACCTCGCTCTTGAAAATGCTGAATTGCAATTTTCATAGCTGTTTCATTCGCTTCCGTGCCACTATTTACAAAAAAACTCCAGTTCAAATCTCCTACACTTAAATCACTTAACTTCTTCGCTAATTTTTCAGCTGGTTCACTCGTAAACTGTGATCTATAAACGAAAGCAATCTCCTCAGCTTGCTTTTTAATAACGTCTGCAATCTCCTTTACGCCATGCCCAATACCTGCCGTAATTGCTCCTGACGAACCATCAAAATATTTATTGCCATTTTGATCATACAAATAAACACCTTTTCCATGTGAAATCATTGGATACGGCTGACCAACAAGTGGTTTAATTAAGTAATCGCGCATAGCGCTCCCCCATTTCTCCAATTTGTATATATATATGAAGAAAATTGACGTTTCTTTCATAAAAAAGAATCCTCTGCAAAAGCAGTGAATTTATCAAAAAACTATTATAAAATATACAAATGAGTGCTTAAAAATTTTTATAAAACAGAAAATTCAGAACTAAAAAACCGAAGACCAACCCTTTTCTATACGCCCAAATAACCCTCCTTTTTATATGAAATGACTACATCACCAAATGTTTTTATAGCATAATGCCAGCTGTCCTTAAATGCCGACATTCTGTACACTTCGACGGAACTCCCGTTAAACTCCTTCCTATTATCCTACTTTAAATTGCATATTTTAAAACAAATTTCGACACCCACCTTACTAATCAATTCAGATTCCTATTCATTATGTAAACTTTTCAGTTTTAAACTATAAAAAAAGAACCGATTAACCACACTAATCAGTTCGTCATGACGCTCTCTTATGGGTTAATACTGTCAATTGCTAAAATAAATAGAAAAATGAAGTTTACAAATTCATCCTACAGCCTATAACACAAAACCTTTTCATAACTTCATTCACAATTACTATCGGGATATCCCTATCCCGAAGTGGCACTCCTTTCCTCAGATTCAAAGTATCTTTCCTTTATAATTTATGTAGGACAATTATCACTTTGTATGTGTATTTGCCTATAATTAAAAAAATCCCTAGTTTTCTAGCGATTTTTGGACATGTATTCAATATGTTAATTGAAATGCACTTTCAATTTGGCATTTATTTTACTTTCGTACAGTCATATGTACTGCTTTACTCTGCGAAATTCTCGTAAGCACCAGCACCTCTTTATGAAAACATATTTGTTGTCAATTTTTAATTTTCCCTTTATAAAACCATTTTTTTGCATAACCGCTTTCTTGCTTCGCATATAGTTTTAATGATGACAAAGGAGGAATGTTCATGTCTCAATCTGAAATCGAAAAATATGGACAAGAAGTTACACAATACGAACAACTCGCACGTTACTATCAGTTTCGTAATCCTAAAAAATATATAGAATTATATATGAAATATTACGATGCACTATCAAAACTTGTACAGGCGTATGAAACAAGAGACTCACAAGAAGCTGCTTTACCGTCACATATAAGAATTTTTCATGCCGATCCAAATATACCAGCGGTTGACATTTTAGTAAACGGACAAAAGGTTATTAAAAATATTTCATTTAAGCAATTCAGCCCTTATTTATCATTAGTGCAAGGTAAATACCGTATAGATATTGTTCCTGTCGGAAATGAAACTCCAATCTTTTCAGCGTTGGTACCAATAATGGGAAATCATACTTATACTCTTGCTGCAATAAATAGTGATAATCACCTACAATTACAGCCTATACTTGATAATACACATTTACCAGCTGGTCAAGCCAAAATACGGTTTGCACATTTCTCTCCAGATACCCCTGTTGTAAACGTAGATTTAAAAGATGGGGATCATTTATTTGAAAATGTACTCTTTAAACAAATAACAGATTTTTTGCAAGTTAGCCCTGGTACAGCAGATATTGAAATTTCACTCGCAGATAATAAAAACGTTTTATTGACTATACCAAAATTCAATGTTGAACCAAATGTTATTTATACAATTTCAATAGTAGGTTATTCAACTAAAGATCCTAAATTAGAAGCCGTTATACTCACAAATTAAAACAGTCTACACCATTCATTTGGTGTAGACTGTTTATTTTTGAAATGCAATTTGAAATTCTGTCCAATCGTTATCTGATCGACACATAATGGATCCATTATGTTTTTCCACAATTTGTTTACATACAAATAATCCAATACCAGTTCCTAACTTTTTAGTAGTTACAAATGGTTCAAAAATCGTTTCTACATTTTCAGCTGGAATCATTGGTCCATTATTTTTTATCACAATTCGAATAGCTTGATCTTCTTCAAATACATCAATGATAATTTTTCGTTCTTCTTTCATTGATTCAAGAGCATCAATTGAATTCATTAATATGTTTAAAAATACTTGTCTCACTTCACTCCGATAACCAACAAGCGGAATTGGATACGGTAGATTCTTTTCAATCAAAACATTCGCATTGACCAAACTCGGATATAAGAATTGTATAATGTCTTGAAACAAGTCATTAAGCCAAAACCGTTCCGATTCATTCCACATTTCTTTTTTCGATACGAGTAAAAATTGCGAAATACGAAAATTTAATTGATCTAATTCATGCGAAATAATATCTAAATACGATAAACTCGGATGATCCGCCTTTAATAATTTAACAAACCCCATAATGGAAGTAAGCGGATTACGAAATTCATGTACAAAACTAGCTGACATTTGCCCTAAAATCGTCAGCCTTTCTTTATGTGTTTCGTTAATATATTGCTGTTTTTCCTCTAAATTCTTCGATATAATTTCCGAGTATTTTAAAACGGTATAATAAATTAGTTTGTCAAAACAAGTATGTATTTTTGCCATAATTGGTTTCAATTCACGAGCGCTAACATCTAATTCACACATCGCTTCGAAAAGTTCATTTCTTCCCACGTTTGCGTTATAAACAAAATCTCCAATATTCGCATCTGCTCCAGCACGTTCAATAGCAATTTTCTCACATAACGGTTGAAGATAATTTATATCTTTATCTTCCATAGTAAGTTCGATAATTAACTCTAGTAAATCCTCTCCATTTTGAACTACTTCTAGTTTAAATGGATCTTTTTCGGAAATTATCATTTTGTTTTTCCAGTTCTCTACGAATTGGTGCCTATTGTTTTTCAAGTGTGAACAAAATATTTCTTTAATATCCTTATCGATTGGAAAAACCTCCATTCCCTCCATTTCCATACGACGAATACCCTTTATATTTTGAATATTAACACAAAAAATACGATTCGTTAATAGATTTTTGTCACATTTTGTTAATTTCTGTTGATAAAATTATTTTTTCTTTCTTATTTAACTAATTGTATACAAATCCCCTTTTTCCTTCACATATTTTCATTATTTCCGTAGTCAAAACGACTTTTTTTGCATCATTTTTAATTCTTGCGTACAATAGAAAATGAAAGGTGTGAAAAATATGGTAAATAAAAATGTGGAAGATTATCTCCAAGAAGGCATTTACGGCCAAAAGCAAAACAAACCAGAAGAACGTAATATGTATTTAACTACATTACGTGAGCGTGTGGAAATCGCTTTAACAATCGGTCAAGTAATGCAAAGTAATGTATACTCTGAAGTGGCGGGTAGCATGCGCTCTTCTCAATCATTACAACTCCTCCTAAATGGTGGCATTGCTTACCCACATTTATCAAAATACATTAAATTAGCAAACGAAAAAAATGTTCCTTTTACAATTGTTCAAAATAAAGATACAAAAACACCAATCGGTTTAGTATTAACTCATGCTACTGCTATAGATAAAGAACAAATTTATGTAGAAGATACTATTTTCAAACAAGAAATGAAGTAAAAGTTACACTTAATTAAATAGTTACTAGAAGCGTAAAAAACGAGTATGGAATCGTAAACATTTCCTACTCGTTTTTTAGTGCAAGTTTTAAGTTTTTCCACTTTATTTTTTAATACATACTAATTTCATTTCTGTCATTTCTTCTATTGCATATTTAATTCCTTCGCGTCCCGTGCCACTTTCTTTCACACCACCATAAGGCATATGATCTACTCTGAACGTTGGAATATCATTAATCATGACACCACCAACCTCTAGCTCATCAATTGCACGCATTGCTTTAAATAAATTATTTGTAAATACTCCTGCCTGTAAGCCGTAACGCGAATTATTTACTTGCTCAATCGCTACATCAAATTCTTTAAATGTATTTACTGTCATGAGTGGACCGAATACTTCTTGGCACTGCACAGATACATGATCTGGAACATTTGTTAATACAGTCGGTTCAAAAATTCTTGCATCCTGCTTCTTACCACCACATAAAACAGTTGCTCCTTCCTTAATTGCTTCTTGAACCCACATATCAATTCGCTCTACATCTCTTTTTGAAATTAAAGCTGATACATCCGTTTCCTCAAGCAATGGATCACCAACAACAACTGATTCCATCGCTTTCTTTAGCTTTGAGAGAAATTCATGTATTTTCGTTTCATGTACAAAAACACGTTGTACTGAAATACAAACTTGCCCATTATTAACAAATGCTCCCCATTTTACACGTTCAATTATTTCATCTGTTAACTCTACATCTTCATCAATAATAACAGCAGCATTTGAGCCTAGTTCTAACGTAACTCGTTTTAGCCCAGCCTTTTGTTTTATTCCGATTCCAACTTTTGGACTTCCGGTAAAAGTAATAGAAGCAACGTAATCATTTTTGACGATTGCCTCACCAACCGTGGAGCCAGGGCCAGAAATGATATTTAAAGCTCCATTTGGCAATCCTGCCTCTTCAAATAACTCAACTAATGCATAAGATGATAATGGCGTTTGATCAGCTGGCTTTAATACAACTGTATTTCCGGCAGCGATTGCTGGTCCAACTTTATGCGCTACTAAATTTAATGGGAAATTAAATGGTGTAATAGCCCCTATAACCCCAATCGGCTTTCGGATTGTATATGCAATACGCCCATCTGCACCAGGTGCGGCGTCTAATGGCAATGTCTCACCATATATACGCTTCGCTTCTTCAGCTGCAAATTTGTATGTTTGAACAGTACGATCTACTTCTCCCCTTGCAGCACGTATTGGTTTTGCAGCTTCTTTTGCAATAATCTCTGCAAATTCTTCTCTTCTTTCATCCATTTTTTGTGCAACTTTCTCTAAAATAGTCGCACGATCATATGCAGATAATTTATTCATTTTTGTCATTGCATTTTTTGCAGCGGTAACAGCCTCTTTTACATCTTCTTCCGTGCCTTGTGCAATTTCCGCTAATGTTTCTTCAGAATATGGTGCGTATAATGGTTTATACGTGTTTACAGATTTCCAATCTCCATTTATATATAAATGCTTTTTCATAATTCTTCTCCTTCCAAATATATGTATACAACAATACTTCACCTAGTGAAAGGTTTGACTTATGTCATTGTATCATAGCCCTTATCCCTCAAAAAACATTATGCTCAAAAAAACTCTGCTATATAGCAGAGTTTACGAGCTAATTTGCTCTTGTAACGAAATTTGTTTTTCATCTTCTAAAATAACAATCGATTCTACTATCTTTGTAACTTCTAATCTTTTTATATAATGTCCATCTAATTCTTTCACACAAAACTTATAATTTTCAATTTCAATGGAATCCTCTTCAGCAATCTCTATATTCTTCGTTAAAATCCAACCACCGATTGTATCAACACCATCATCATCAATCCCTAAACCAAATAACGTATTCACTTCACTAACAAGTACTTTTCCCTCTAGTATCGTCTTCGTTTCACTAACTTGTTGAATTTCTGGCTGCTCATCCGTATCAAACTCATCCTGAATATCTCCAACAATTTCTTCCAGAATATCTTCAACAGTAACAAGTCCAGATGTTCCACCATATTCATCTATCAATATAGCAATATGTGTTCTTTCTTTTTGCATTTTTAAAAACAAATCATGAATTGGAATAGAATCGATAACTAAAATAATTGGTCTCATATATTGCTCTACTGTCTTCTTATTAACAGCTTTATGTTGTACAAATTCAGTAAAAATATCTTTAAAATTCACAAAACCTATTACGTGGTCTTTGTCGCCATCAACAACTGGATACCTTGTATATTTTTCACGAGACATTTTTTGCAAAGCTTCTTCAGCAGGCATCTCTTTACTTATAATATTCATTTCAGTTCGAGGTACCATTATTTCTTTTGCAATCCGATCATCAAATTCAAAAATTTTATTCACATATTTATATTCAGATTGATTAATCTCACCATTTCTATAACTTTCTGAAACTAACAACCGTAATTCTTCTTCTGAATGAACCTCATCATGCCCCTTCGGCGGTTTCAGCCCTAGCAGCTTCGTAATGATTCGAGCTGAACCATTTAATAGCCAAATGAATGGGAATGCAATACGATAAAAGAAAATTAACGGTTTAGAAACAAGCAAACTCACTTGTTCAGATTTTTGAATTGCAAATGTTTTTGGGGCCAATTCCCCTATTACAACATGTAAAAAAGTAATTAACAAAAATACTAAAATTACAGCAAAAATGTCTGCTAGTTGAGTAGAGATATTCCAATTTGCAAAAAGCGTATCAAACATTTGCTTTAACGCAGGTTTACCAAACCACCCAATTCCTAAAGCTGTAACAGTAATTCCTAGCTGACAAGCAGATAAATATTCGTCTAAGTTTGTAATGACTGTTTTGACCGATGTTGCACGATTATTTCCTTCTGCAATTAAATAGTCAATTCGTGAACTTCTCACTTTAACAATTGCAAATTCTGCTGCAACGAAAAATGCCGTTAAGGCAATTAAAACAATCACTATACTTATACTATATATGTCCAAATACTTTTCCTTACTTACTTTGTAAGCAAGGAAGCCACCTCCTACTTAATTTTATTCAAGTGAAGTAAGCATTCTAATACTCTAACAAAATTCTACATTAGCAACCACCTTTTTATATATTATATGCATACATAAAAAAGATATTTATCATTATGATAATCTAATTCATTTACACTCGTCAAATTATTCTAAATGTTACGATAAGACATTTTTATTTAAAAGAACTATTCTCCTCAACTCAATTTCGTGAAAAAACACTTTCTTTGCCGATTCCACACTTCTTTTGTCGCACTAGAAGGGAACTTACTTCATAGCTCGAAATCATTCAACAGGATATATATAGGAGGGATTATTTTGGAATATAAAACACCATTTATCGCAAAGAAATTAGGTGTTAGCCCAAAGGCTGTTGTCCGGATCGCGCAACAATTAAATCTTACGATAGAGAAAAACAAATATGGCCACTTTATTTTCACACAAGAGGATGTCGATCAAATGTTAGAACACCATCGATTTCAAATAGAGCAATCTCAAAATTCTCAATCTACTCAAAAGGCTTCCTCAAATGAAGTTGAGGAATTAAAAACTCAAGTTAATACAATTGTTCAAAACATATCATCGAATGATTTTGAGCAATTAGCTAATCAATTAAACACTATTACGAGAAGACTTGATCGAATGGAAGAACAAATGCAAGATAAGGCAAATGATGTCGTCACGTACCAACTTTTACAACACCGTCGTGAAATGGAGGAAATGTTAGAGCGAATTCAAAAGTTAGAAGCTGCCCTAACGAAAGAAGAACCCATTTATATTACTCCGGATTCAAAACCAACATATGAACGAGAAAAGAAACCGAAGCGCCGCAAAATGATTTTTAGTATATTTGGATTATAATTTTTAGACCCTTATTAAAATAATAAGGGTCTTTTTTAATGAAGAGTTATATCCTATACAAATATTATTCTCTTTATTATACATATTCACTTCGCTTTATTTCGTTAACATAATATTTTTACTGTATTCTGTAATTAATGCCTGTGCATGAGCATTCCCTTGAATCACATCACGAAATTCTTTTAAAGAATACAAATGCGTAACCCCTTTTCGAGCATGAATTCTTACTGGTACACCTTGTAAAGTATCATGAAACTGAAAAGGATTATCTATTGGTTCAATTGGAAAACCAAGTGTAAGTAAATACATATACATTCTTTTTGTTACTGCTGCAATGTACCATTCAGCTTTTGTTTCTAACGCATGTATAAATAAAATAGCTGTTAGCCTTTTGAAATGTCCTCTTCCACGAGACGTTTTCGAAATACTTAACTTGCCTATTTCATATACATTCTTCAAATCTTTTACTAAATCATTTTTAGAAAACGGATAGAAAAACTCAGAATTCGATTGTTCAGGTACCGTATACTTAATACATTCTACTGTACCAATAGGATGTTCATCTTCTATTAATAAAAATCGTGATGGATTTAAATTACGTTCTACGAACATTAAATTTCTTTCTTCACAAAAATCTCCCCATAGTTGCTCGAACCCAAAATGTTCTTCCTTTGTTTGAACACGCTGGAACATATTTAACCGCCTTTCCCATCGCCGCTCTGTTTTTTTGATAACGCTTTCACTACCTATCATATAAGAACAAATCTTCGTATGCAACTAAAAATATTTATGACTTATTATATTCTGCAAAATGAATTAGATTCCAATTTAATCGACTTTTATCCCGCGCTCACATTCCTTTTAATAACACATTTGTAGCACTTTTCAAATCTAAATTACACTACGTTTCTTTCCATACAGCATATAATTCTTCTTAATCTAAAGAAATCCTTTATGAAAAAGGATTTCTTTTACTTCTTAATGCTTTTTAGCCATTTTTCAAAAATTTGTACCATCCCATGTTTTCCAGCTAATTTCTCTTCCCCTTGTTTCGTCTTATATGGATATAACTGCAAGAAAACACCGCATCCAGACTCAATTTTTTTACTATGCATATGGCTTCCTGGATATACACAAATGACTTCATAAATTGACCTTCGATAATAGACTCGCTTTCCATCCTGTTCTTCTACATACTTTATAGACCAGTACTTATACATTTGCTCAGTTGCTTTCGTATTTCCGACGTGCTGAAAAATATTGTACATTGGACTATACTTCACTTCAATAATAATAGAAGATTTATATACGTATTTCCCATCTTCTTTTACATAACAGTCTAAGCGAATATCTGGCTTCTTCGTATCCTCACCATTGTAAAAATTACTACCTTTACTTAATGCAATAAGAGGATGTGTTTCAATTAAGTCATTAAATGCGACATGCACTTTTATATCATCTCGTTCTAAAACTACTGTCGTTCCATCTTGTAATCCATCTACATAAAAATGTTCTTGTATTTGTTCACGGATGGAGTTTCTAGCCTCAAAACCAATTTGCTCTAAAAGTGAAATAACGATAAAAAAAGCGTAATATTCATACACTAAAAACGTTGGCTTATAAACAAATAATAATGATGGAGATTGATCCGTATATTGCGGGAGTACTTCTAAATGATGTAGTAATTGTTGATGTGGTATCGATAAATCATGTAAGTTCATGTTACTTGTTTCAGTAACTTCCCTCCAAAATGAAGAGTGCATTAACATTTGAAAGTATTGTACATTTTCATGCACAATATGCGCCAATATTTTATATTCTTGTATTTTCATTGAGCTCTTTCGTAAATCGGCTTCTTTTAGTAAATGTATATTTTTATATTTTTGCTTCTCTCTATCGGTTACTGATCCATTACGCTCAATTGTTTGTATAATCGTTTTTACAGCTTGAAACTCTTCTGATTTTTTCTTTTTTTCTCTTTCTAATATTTCAATTGTTTGACGTAAAAAACTTTTAGCTTCAATTAAATAATGATAAAATTGCATCGCTTTATATTTAAGAAATGCATTTTCCTTACTATTTTTTTGTTCCATAAACTTACGATTATAATGTTTGGCATAAGGTTTTCGTTCTGCCACTATAGTTCCTTTTCTTGTTGGCTTTCGCTCTTTTCCTTCCCATTTATATTCATTTATAAATTTTGAGCTTGATTCTATTTTCTTAAAGATTTGCTTTATCATTTTCATTTTTTGCGGTAACTTTCTAAGTAACACTAAATAAGAAGAATCCTCAATATCGCTAAGTGCAGAGAAGGTTTTTTTATAGTAACCTCTATCCAAAATCAACTCATTTAAAATTGACTTCACATAGTCTTGAATCATTTCAAATTGATCATCAAAAAAGTTTTTCGGTACGATTTGAAATGCGCCATAATACGTTGTATCTTCTATAAGCACTTCAAAATGGTATAGACCACAGCGCCATGGATAAAAGAATTCTGTTTTCCCGTGTTCATATATTAATACTCTTTGTTTTTTTTCATTTATTTCATATTGAGCCTCTTTTATATTTTTCTGTCCCTCATATACTTTATTCCATATAAAAGTAATATTCATTGGGATTTCATAATTGTACTGCAATCTTATTGGTTTTAATTCTTGTACTTTATAAATACATTGAACTAATGCTGTAGTAGATGTACAAAGACGATTTAATAAAATATAATCTCCTTTCCCCTCATTTCCAATGATTAACTTTAATACAAAAGGGAGCGTTTCATTCGTATCAACGATTTTTGTTTCATAACGCCCTTCATTTTGCATATCCATACAACTCCAGTTCTCTACGTTTTTCTCGTATATATGCTAAAGAATGTTCAAATGTAGATACTCTGTTTGCAAGTGTAGATTGCAAAAGAGGTACTAAGGTCGCCCCCCTTTTTGCTTCTTCAGAAAGTAAAGGCCCAACCATCATTTCGGTCCCTCTGATTTTCGTCAATACACGCTGCTTTATTTGTAAATCAAACCCCTCTTCTCTACTAATCATATAGGTATGGTTATTTTGAAACGGTATGTTTTGCAAATAAGTCGCAATTGCATTTGCACATCGGAAAGAAATTCCCTTAGACGCGTCATGTGATGACAATACGACATGCAACTTATCTAATAGCTCTAATTCTTCTTCAGAAAACACTTCAATCATCGCTTTATTTCTCATCCAATTTATCCGAAATTCTCCCGCCGTTACTTTCAAAGGTGGATGTAATACGACTTTCCCCTGTTCCATGCCCATCTCACAAAACGGAATTTTCTGTAACGTTATTAGGTTCGTTCGGTCTAATAATCGATCAGAGAGCTCTTTCGTTGTTTCATCAAAATTTACAGTACCTACAAATATAATATTTTCTCCAATTTCAATTGTTGATGGAATTGAATTCTCTATGTCCTGTACACCCTCATACAAGTTTAAAATACGATTTTTTGTTTCAAGTTCAAGAACAGATAGAAACGGAGTAAACCAATGCTCAATATGAGACATGTTCATTTCATCAAAAACGATTATATACAGTTGATTTGGATTTTCTTTCGCCTTCATTAATGTCCTAACTAACTTCGCTTCAGATTCAATAAAAGTACCATTTGGATGAAGGTAACCAAGTAAATCATGTGGTTCTTGATACGATGGCGAAATTGGAATCCAAACCAACTCTTCCCCATACTGTAACCCTAATGCTTCTGCATAAGTTTGCACAAAACGTGATTTCCCAACGCCCGGTATACCACCAAGAATCGTTAACATATTTGTTTTTACACTTATATGGAAATTATAAATATCCGTTTCATCCAAATATAACCCTTTATTATGCACCATACTTTGTACATACTGTAAAAAGGACGATTCACGCTCATCCCATTCCCATTCATCTTTTTGTATTTTTATATCCTCTACTTCAACTAGCTTACCTTCTTCATGCATTCGTTTTTTTAATTGCTCATATACATAATCACTTACAAAATATAATTGATCTTCTACCGCTATTTCTACATACTTCGTCCAGTCACTGCAGTTTATATATTTACATTCACGTTTCTGTTCAAAATAGGCGATTGAGCTAATTGATGACTTTAGGGATATGTTTCCGTACAGTCTTCCATCGTGCCACAATAATTCGGGAGGCTCAAAGTCTTTCGGAAATTTTGGCATAAGAAATGATAAATAACCGTTGCTAAGTTTTCGCTCTAAAGATTCTCTTTTTTTATGATTTGTAACTTTAGGTGCCGGAATCATTTTATAGCTGCTTGCTATTTCTTTCGGTTCTTCTGTACATATTAACTCCACGTATACATTTCCTCTTTCATAATAAAGACGAAACATTACTAATTGCTTTTCTAATTTCCTCTTCTTTAATTCCGAAAAGATTTTTTCATTCTTTTTATTGCTACATAACCCTTCAAATACATATGGTTCATTTGTAAATTGTTCCTGTAAAGTGAATGGTATTGGCGATAAGCAGTGTACAAAGAAATTCTCTCCACTCTTCTCTTTCTCAGCTTTTGTAAATTTCCCTAAAAATCTCATATAGTACATTCGTTTTATAAAACTTGGCTGAAGAGCTTTATGTAATTTCACCTTAGTCACCTTCTTTTTTCATACTATTCTTAGTGTATGAAAGAAACGAAAAACTAGAAATAAAAAACCTGACGTTATCCGCCAGGTTCAAAATAAAAACTTATATTAATGAGAAGGAAATGCTTTTTTCTCTTGTAAAATTGCATTATGAGCAATTTTCATTTTCGCAAGTACGTAACGTAATCGATCTTCAGCGTTTTCATCTTTACTTATTTGTAATTCCGCCAAATTTTCAACAGAACTTGCTAAATTTTCAATGACTCCTCTTAGTTCAGGATGATGATTAAAAAAAGATTCTTGCACTAATACTTTCCTTAACTCACTAGCTAAATCAATTATTCTAGACAACTGTTCTTTTTCTTCCATTCTCATCCCTCCTGAATATCTTATGTAGTAAATATTCTCTAAACAAAGAAAAAAGCCCTTTAAATCAAAAGGACTTTTTACATTTTTATATTTCCAGTTAATAACATATATATTGATGTGATAGCCGCAACAATAATTGCCCACATCACATACTTCTCTGCACCTACAAAGCAACGGTTCCCTTGTTCTTTTCTTGCAAACGTGTAAACAATAATTCCAATTCCATACACAATTGAAACGAGTAGTAAATTCTTTAAACCAGCTGCATAAAGAAGCCATACAGAGTAAATAGAAGCAATTAAAGCTAACGCTCCGTTTTTTAATTTAGCGTCTTTTAGTTCGTTTGTAATGACTAATTTAAATTGGAATAACGCTGATAATAAATATGGTAATAAAATTGATGTTGATGCAATGAAATACATAATTTGATATGTTGATTCCGAAAACAAAACGATGATAAATATAATTTGGGCAACACCATTTGAAATCCATAATGCCATGTGCGGTGTTTGCTTCTTATTTGTTTTCGTAAAGACTTTCGGAAATACGCCATCTTTTCCTGCTACATGAGAAATTTCAGAAACAAGTAAAAACCAGCCAATTAATGTACCGACAAGTGAAGCAACTAATCCGATGTTAATCGCAACTGCACCCCATGGACCAACAACGTGCTCTAATACATGTCCCATGGACGGAGTTTCTAACACAGAAAGTTCGCCTCTTGTCATAGCTCCCATTGACAGGACAGAAATTAAAATATAAATGGACATTACTAAAATAAGTCCCAATACTGTTGCCTTACCAACATCTCGACTATTCTTCGCTCTTCCAGATAATACAACCGCTCCTTCAACTCCAATGAAAACCCAAAGTGTTACAAGCATTGTATTTTTCACTTGGCCAAGTATAGCGGAAAGTGAGATCGTTCCTTCTCCCCAAAAATCATGTGTAAATGTGTCCCAGCGAAAGGCTGTTACCATTACAACAATAAATAAAACGATTGGAACTAACTTCCCTATTGTTGCGATCACATTCATAATAGAAGCTTCACGGATTCCAAATAAAATTAAAAAATGAAGTGTCCATAATAAAAGTGATGCCCCAACGATAGACGCAACATTATTTCCTCCTTTGAAAATTGGAAAGAAATAACCTAATGTACTAAACAGTAACATAATTGTTGCGACATTACCTAAGATTCCTGCTAGCCAATATCCCCAAGCACTATTAAACCCAATATATTCACCGAAACCAGCACGTGCATAACTATAAATTCCACCTTCAAGTTCCGGTTTTTGTCTTGCTAACGTTTGATATACGAGCGCAAGTGGAATCATTCCCATCGCTGTAATACACCAGCCAATTATTATTGCACCACTGTTTGCTCCTACTGCTAAATCATGCGGTAAACTAAAAACACCGCCACCAACCATTGTTCCAACTACTAATGCGATTAATGGAAAAAATCCTAACTTCTTTTCTATTTGTACCACCCCATCTGTCATTCTAGGTGTTATGTTCGTTCAACTATTAAAGTCACCTTTTTCTCTAATAGACGTTTCTCTTATATTTTTTCAGGAAAACATTACTTATTCTAAAAGAAAATGAGCAAAAATGGAATACTTTTTTGAAAAAATGTATAAGTATGCACAAAAAAACCGCTCATTTTGTAATGAACGGTCATTTCAAACATATAAATTTGTATATTTCTTGTAAATTTAACGAAGTAACTTCTCTTTTTGTAAAAATTGTTTTGCGACTTCTTCACTACTTTTACCATTTACGTTAACTTCATAATTCATTTTTCGCATTTCTTCATCTGTAATCTTTCCAGATAATTTATTTAATACCTTTTCAAGTTCAGGATATTTCTGTAACGTTTCTTTTCTTAATAATGGTGCTCCTTGATAAGGTGGGAATAACCCTTTATCATCTTTCAGCACTTTCAGTCCGTATTGCTCCAATTCACTATCTGTTGAATATGCATCAATTACGTTAACATCTCCAGATTCAATTGCGCTATAACGCAGCTTCGGCTCCATCGTTTTAACATTCGAGAACTTATAGTTATATAATTTTTGCATTCCTTTATAACCATCTTCACGATCAGCAAATTCCAATGTAAATCCTACTTTGGCTTCCTGTGCAACATTCCCTAAATCAGAAATTGTATTTATATTCTTTTGATCTGCTATTTTTTTCGGCATAGCTAGTGCATATGTATTGTTATACTCCATTGGCTTCAACATAATCATATTATATTTCTTTTCCATTCCAATGCGAGCCTGCTCATATACTTCATCACGATTTGTACTCTTTGGTTCTTCTTTCACGAAAGTAGATAAAGCTGTTCCTGAAAATTCTGGGTATATATCTACTTCCCCTGATTTCAACGCTTCAAATACAAATGCTGTTTTTCCAAGACCTGGTTTTAATTGTACGTGTAAATCTGTATCTTGTTCAATAAGCTGCTTATACATTTGAATTAAAATTTCAGGTTCTGATCCAAGTTTGCCCGCAATAACAATATCTTTCTTTTCTGTACTCCAAAGAAATGGAGAAGCAATCATTATACAAACAATACATATCGTCAATATAACACGCTTAGAAGAGCGTTTCGGTCGTTCAAGTATGCGAAGTACTATATCAAAGAATAAAGCGAGTAACGCGGCTGGTACGGCCCCTAAAATGATAAGTGCATGATCATTTCGATCTATACCTAATAGTATAAGCTTACCGAGCCCACCAGCACCAATGAGAGCTGCTAATGTAGCCGTTCCAACAATTAATACCATCGCTGTACGAATACCGGCCATAATGATAGGCAATGCAAGAGGAAGTTCTACCTTCCACAATCTTCTCCAACTATTCATCCCCATAGCTTTCGCGGCTTCTATTAGAGATTCATCTAATTCCCTTATTCCTGTATATGTATTTCGTAAAATAGGTAATAGTGCATACACAACTAATGCGATAATCGCTGGAAGTTTTCCGATTCCTACTAATGGAATTAATAGTCCGAGTAATGCAAGTGATGGCACTGTCTGCATTACTGCAGAAGTTCCTATTATAAATTCAGCCATTCGTTCTTTTCTTGTTAATAAGATGCCAAGTGGCACCGCTATAATTACTGCAAAAAATAATGAAATAAGCGATATTTGTAAATGCTCACTTAATGCAGTTAGTAATTCTATTTTTCGTTCTTGGAACGTTTGTATAAAATTAGTCACTGTTTAGCCTCTTTCCTTCATTTGTTCAACAATGTAATTGACAATATGACGACTTGTTAACGCTCCAATATATTGACCGTTTTTTTCAACTGGAACGACCTCCTCATCACGCACACGAACTAACGCTTCTTGTAAAGAAGAATGTAATGATAGCGCCTGCCCTTCTAATTGCACACTTTGATCAAGCGGCAATACATCTGCTATACTTTTCCCCTGATACCAAGTTCGTCCGCGATTTCCAATAAACTCCTCTACAAATTCATTTTTCGGATTATGTATAATTCCTTCTGGTGTATCTAGTTGAACAACTTTTCCTTCTTTCATAATACAAATGCGATTTCCAAGTGATAATGCTTCTTGCATATCATGTGTTACAAATACGATTGTTTTTTGAATCTTTTTTTGCAACTGTACAATATCCTTCTGAAGCTGTTCCCTACTTAATGGATCTAACGCACTAAATGGTTCATCCATAAGAACGATTTTCGGGTTTGCAGCTAATGCTCGCACGACACCGACACGTTGTTTTTGTCCTCCTGACAATTCATCAGGCATACGATTTCGATAAATATCCGGATCTAATCCAACCATATGTAACAATTCATCGACGCGTGCTTTAATTTCTTTTTTGCTCCATTGCCTCATTTCAGGAACAATTGCAATATTTTCAGCAATTGTCATATGAGGAAACAAAGCAATCTGTTGCAACACGTATCCTATATCCCAACGTAATTCGTTTATATTATATTGTTGAATATCTTTTCCATCGATTAAAATCGATCCTTCAGTCGTTTCGATTAAACGATTAATCATCTTCATTGTCGTTGTTTTACCGCATCCACTCGGACCGATGAGAACAAAAAATTCTCCCTTTTTAATTTCTAAATGCAATGAATCCACTGCTTTCGTGCCATCTTCATACGATTTTGACACATGATTAAATTGAATCACAAATACAACTCCTTTAATGTTGTTTCCTTTATTTTGATGGAATATGGCATTCATTTCAAATGATACGCTTTTAAATTAAAAAAGAGCTCACATTTGAGCTCTAACGGTCGAACAATATTGTTTTCATAATAGCAGCATATTCGCGAACATACATTTTTCTCTTAGAACGAATTGGTGTTTCAGCAGCTAGTGCCTCCATCTTCATGCCTAATCGCTTTGCAATTATTTTCGTTCGATATAAATGATACGTATTACTTACAACTACTGCATGTTTCACATTATATAAATCCATACTAAACTTTAAGTTTTCATACGTATTTGTAGATTGATCTTCTATTAAAATACGACTCTCATCTATACCGTGTACCATTAAATAGTTTCTCATGCTGTGAGCTTCCGGTATATCTTCATCTTCTCCTTGACCACCTGAAACAATTACTTTCGCTTCAGGATGGGAAAATAAATACTCCACCGCTACATCCAAACGATTTTGAAGAGATAAAGACGGTCTATCTCCAAATAACTTTGCACCCAGTATAAGAACGTACGGAGAGTGATAGCTCAACTTTTCACGAGCAACTTTGTTCATTCTAAACGTCATATAAATGATGTATAGTGGCGGTAATAATAAAATGATAAGAAAGATCCATTTATTCATAAATAAGTTTGCACTCCCTTTCTTTTTATTATACAGAAAAAGAAAGGGCGGCAGAAGTGTTTTTTAAACGATTGATTTATTAGAAACATTCGCCGCTACTTTACGTTGTGATAGTACATAATAAATAGCGATTCCTAATGAGAAGATCAATATGCAGCTTAATACGTAAAACGGAAGCATTACTCCGGCTTTAGATACACCCGCTGTAAACAGCATTAATAATACAATTCGTATTCCAGTACCAATTAGGCGAAATAAGCTGTCTACACGTCCCATTACTTCGTTTGGAATTTCCTCCATCATCAATACATTTCTCGCCACTCTTGTACCCGCATTTCCAACTGCATGAAAAATTGCAAGTCCATATAAGAAAATTACGGAAGGTTCAATAATCATTGCGGTAATTGAAATTACATAAATGAACATCGTCATAACGATTGAAACTTCTGTTTTTACATATTTCATTATGAGTGGAATACAGATTCCTGCAACAACCGCTCCGACACCGTACATCGTGCCCTCTATTGCGTATACAGAGGCATTGGCTTTAAGTATATCCGAAATATAAACTGGTATTAAATAATTTGCCATCATAACGCCTATAAACGGCATATAAGTGGCCAGTAAGAACCAAAAGAGCTTAGGACGTTTTTTCATAAAGTGAATTCCTTCAAACAATTGCTTCTTAAATGTTATTTTTCTTTTCACTTCTTTTTTCTTTACGTACGGTATACATAAGAAAAGAAAAAATGCTCCAGCAAAAGTTAACATGTCTACTAACAAAATCCACTTCAAAGATACAATTTCAATTAAGAAGCTCGCAGCCGCTCCAGAAATAACTTGTGTTAACTGTCCTTGTATTTCCATCGTTCCACTTAAACTTTTATAATGTTCTGCTTGAAATATCTCTTGGTTGAACGCAAATATTGTAGGATAAAACAATAAATAGTAGAATGATCCGGCTATATAAATAAGAATATAGTGAATAGAATGATAAGGTTGCCCAGCAAATCCCCATATAACCATTATTCCGATTACGGCTATTCCGATTCCTTCGTTACATAGCAATAAAGATTTTCTTGAAAAACGATCAATACTTTGCCCAATGAATGGTGTTAATAAAAACATAATGAGGGTTGCAATGATAGAAACATAACCAAATGTTGTCTCTCCTCCACTCTCTTTAATTAACAGCCAAGGAATCGTTATCATAACAATTCCGGAACCAATAGCAGATAGACTATTGGCTCCTAGAATGTAATACAAGCGAGAATCATGATAAAGTGAGGACATATCATTCCACTCCTAGTTGTTTTTTCACCTCTTTATATACGCTCATATATGCTTTTAATTCTTTAACTACATCATGAATTAATGGTTTTGCATCTTCTCCAAGTTCACCATCTTGCACATGTAATCCATCAAGCACAACTTGTTTTGGAATTGCATTTGCATAAACACCTCTAGCGACCGTTCGCATGCTGTTTAATGCATTTATTCCACCTTTACCGCCACCAGCAACCGCTAACAACGCAACTGGTTTATGAATAAATTCACTACTACTTAAGTAATCTAAAGAGTTTTTCAGCGCACCGCTCATCGCATTATGATATTCTGGTGTACATAATACAACCCCATCCGCAGCTTTCACTAACGTTTTTAATTTTTTTACTGCCTCTAAATCACGTTGCGACTCTTCTCCATTGTATAAAGGTAACTCCTCAATTGCTAAATCATATAATTCCCCTTCAAATTGATCCGCAATATATTTTGCCACCACGCGAGTTCTACCAAATTTTCTTGGTGTACCGTTAATAACGACTAGTTTCATGATTATTTCTCCCCTTTGTTTTCAAGTTCTACTTATATATTATCAGAAATTTCTATACAAAACACAATATAAAGAGTTAACTTGTTTCATAAAATAGTATGATAAACAAAAAAGAACTCATACTTTCGTATGAGTTTCGTACAATTACTTTGATTCATCTCTCATGCTCAATGTACCTAAACTTTCATTTGCTTCAAAATGATTATATGCTTTTTCCGCTAATCTTTTCCGTTCTTCTGGTAATTCTATATATTTCATTACGTTTTCAATTATTTTTTCGTACGGAGTAAATACAATTCCTGGCCACTCTACCTCATCTTCTGGATTACTATTTTCGGAAATAATAAATTTCTTATTTGCGACTGCATAAGACACGCGAGGTGTTTCAAGAATTCCTGATAAGTAAAAATGAATATTTAATATAATTTTAGCTCTAGCAATCAATTCATTTCTAACAATTCCCCACGCATTATTTTTAAAAACTATATTTAAATTCGGCGCAACCGCTTTTAGGTGGTCAAAAATAGCTTGCCGCCTCGGATTAAGAGCACCTATAAACAGAATATCAATATCTTCAATAATCTCATCTTCAAACGCATCTTTTTTTATTTCCAAAGTTGGAGCATAGTTCATTTCTACATGTTTTATTTCTTTTCCTACCCCTTTTTGTTTAAGCCATTCTATATTTTGTTTACTATAATCCCAAATCACTCTATCTTTTAATAATATTAAATAAAGGGGATGCGCATATGGACTTCCTTCGTATAGCTGTTCTAAATTATAAATAATTGCATCTTTCGGAAGAAGGTTCGGGTTATATGCGTATGTATGGGCTCCAAAAACAACTGTATTCTTTACATTTTCCAGTATTGTTTCTGATATAATTACTGTATTTCCCTCCTGCTCCAACCGCCACTTTAAAGCTCGCGCAACATCTATGAAACTACCGTATGTCTTTGGGCATATAAAAAGACAATAATCATATTCTTTATTCAAATAAACTTCCATTAATCTTAAATTATTTTTATATAAATCTACATCTGGATGTTTAAGTACCAACTCATTTGCATGTTTTCTTGCTACTTTATATAATCCAGCATAATAAGCAGCGATGCATCTTCTTAATTCGATTCTTTCCCGGTCCTCATCTAATACATCCATGTTTAAAAGAAGATTTGCGATACAATACGCTTTTAAATGATCACGATCATAATAATAGTCTAGTAGTGGCATCAATTCTTCATACGTATTTCCATGCACCGATTCTCCTAGTTCAATCGCCCATCGCATTAATTCCATGGTTACTCCACTACTCCTTTAATCGAAAATGTATTTAATAAAATTTCGCATTATTCTCTACTATATTTGCTATATGAAATGGAATCTTTTCTTTTATCGATTCCAAATACTTTTGCGACACCGCCCCTAAATGTTTTTTATGAGGTATATAGAAAGCACTAATAGAAATTTCATAGTCAAATAAGTAATCATACACATGATAATCTACAAATAGTAGATCATCCTTTGGAAAAGGAATTTCCTTCCCTTGCAGAGCATACATCAAAGCAATATTGTTTTGAGATCGTAATCGATACAACCTTGCAAGTTGGTATAATGGTTCAGCCCGGGTTGGTCTATATTCCCAAGCTTTTTGAAAATAAAAAACAGCTAACGCTAAATATTGCTCTTCTTGCCCTTTAACAGTTTCTTTTTCATCAGCATCTGTCACTTCATTTTGTTTATTTGCTGAACGATTTGCTAACTGCTCATAACAAAATCCTATTCGCAATAACGAATAGAATACCTCTTCAACCCATCCTCCTGCTTCCACACGTTTTTTATACCATTTAATTGAATTCTCAAATTGACTTAAATGAAAATAAGTCTGAGCTAAATAAAATAAATATCTTATATGCAAATCTGGCGTTGTTTCTGGGTCGTTTATTCCCTGTAACAACAACCTCTCATCTCTTTCAAATTTATCAGCTTTGCTCCCGCCATCTCCGGGATCATTCACGACAAGAGTCTCTAACCGAGCTACCCTCGTATTGTAATTCGCTCCAACTTTTGAACGATCTATATCCCAATACTCATGAGTAACACCGACAGATTTCCATGGTAAAGAAGCTTTTAAAAGACGTGTAAGCCAATATTTAATATGAACATCATATTGTAATGTAAGATAATGATCTTCCGTTAAGCTCGTTTTATCGAAATTCGGATCAACCTCTAAAATCATATCCGCATCTAATATTAATAAATAATCTGCTTCTGGGTATGTTTTTTGCGCTAACGAAACAGCTAAGCTTCTGTTATAACCAAAGTTTTTAAACGGCTCATGATGAACCGTCCCAGGTATCTCATTTTCCTTACACCAATTTTCAATAATTTCAGGCGTATTATCCGTCGATCCAGTATCACAAATAGAAACAAAGTCTACAATTGATTTTGTTGCATTTAAACATCTTTCCATAATTCTAGACTCATTTTTAACGATCATACAAAGACATAACTTTTTTTCTTCCTTTACAGACTTCACTTGCTCATTTCCCATTTAACCACCTCATATTTTATTAACACGCTCTTCTCATATGTAACAACATTTCTTAGCTATACTGATGACATAAGCACCCTTTTACTATTTATGAAAACTTCATTTTATTTATTCTTACTTTTATGTTGGGACATATTTCATGCTTGGCTTTATATTTGATACAATCAATACAAAAAACATAATACGGGAATCCGTACATTTCAAAGTCTAAGAGGAGGTTATATTTTGTTGGATTACATTTGGCTAGATGACAAATCACCAATTTTAGAACAACTACCAAGAAACTTTAAATCTGCAGCTATATTGCTACATCCTTTTATCCAAATGCCTTTAGGATGGGAAAAGTCTGTGAGAAAAAGACCATATGAGCACATCTATCCTAGCGCTGAAGAAATCATTTATAATGGGAAATCCGTTTCTTGGAAGGAAATGATGTCTTGTAGTGGATTACATTCATACGCAGACCTAGCAATGGCCATGTTGACTTCCATTAGTGCCCTTTCAGAAGAATATAAAAGAGAGGATTTAGCTGAAAAGCTACATTCAAACTTAAAAAAGATCTTTATTATCCAACAGAAGATTATACGTCTATATTTTTATTACACAAATTACTTAAACTCCTCGGTTCTAAAGGTGCAAAAAATCTATATTTCTCTGAACCAGTTCTTGATACAAACCGATTATTACAGGTAAATAATACTACTCCATTAGATATTTGGGACATTAGCAATAATGAGTTAATTATTACTGGCGAAGATAATGAGTATATACGATTCCTTTACAACCTTATTATTAGCTAAAGAAGAAAATATAGAATATATTGTTCATTCAATGAACGTTGAAGCTATCATTTGTGACAAAAAAACGATGATTGATTGGTATTTTTAAATTAGTAATTTCTTAAACTATAAAAAAGAAACTTGCGCTTATACACAAGTTTCTTTTTAAAAACATCCTTATTTTTTCACAACTTCATGTCCACCGAACTGATTACGTAATGCTGAAACTACTTTTCCATGGAATGTATCATCTTCCTGAGAACGATAGCGCATAAATAATGACATAGCGATAACTGGTGCTGCAGCTTGAAGTTCAAGTGCAGTTTCAACAGTCCATTTTCCTTCTCCTGAAGAGTTCATTACACCTTTAATGCCATCTAGTTTCGGATCTTCTGCAAATGCTTTTTCAGTTAAGTCCATTAACCAACCACGGATAACTGATCCGTTAGCCCATACTTTTGCAACATCTTCATAATTGAAATCAAAGTCACTCTTATCTAGTACTTCAAATCCTTCAGCGATTGCTTGCATCATGCCGTACTCAATACCGTTATGAACCATTTTCAAGAAATGACCACTACCAACACGGCCAGCATAAGAATAGCCATTTTCTACTGCTAAATCTTTAAATAAAGGTTCTAATTGGTCGTAAATTTCTTTTTCTCCACCAACCATTAAGCAAGCACCGTATCTAGCTCCTTCTACACCGCCTGATGTACCGATATCTACATAATGTAATCCGAAGCTTTTTGCTTCTTCAGCACGGCGTAACGTATCTTTATAGAATGAATTTCCGCCTTCAATAACGATATCACCTTCATCTAATAATGGATATACATCTTTTAGTACTGACTCTACAACTTCTCCTGCAGGCACCATTACCCAAATTGTACGAGGAGCTTCTAGTTCAGCAATCATTTCTTTTAATGTATGACGTGCAGTAATTCCTAGTTTTCCTGCCTTTTCAACAAGCTCATTATTTACATCGTATACAACTACTTCATGCTTGTCTTCATATAAGTGTTCAGCTAATGGGAATCCCATTTTTCCTAATCCAATTAAACCTAGTTTCATATTAATCAATCTCCTATTCTATACAAATATATTTAATATCGAAATTAACCCAAGTGCTACTACAGATAATATAGTCTCCATTGCAGTCCATGTTAATAATGTTTCTTTCACAGTCATTCCGAAATACTCTTTAATCATCCAAAATCCTGAATCATTCACGTGTGATAAAATTAATGACCCTGCACCAGTTGCAAGTGCTAATAATTCAACATTTACACCTGGTGTGCTTGCTGCAATCGGCGCAACAATACCAGCTGCTGTCATCATAGAAACAGTTGCCGATCCAGTTGCAATTCGGATTAGTGCCGCAATTCCCCACCCTAATAATATCGGTGAAATATGTGATTCTTTCGCCATATCTGCAATTGTCGTTCCAATTCCAGAATCTAATAATACTTTATTAAATGCGCCGCCTGCACCAATCACTAACAATATGTTTGCAATAGGTCCAAGGCAATCATTTGTAAATTGTAACACTTTATCTTTTGAGAAACCTTTTGCATATCCAAGACTAAAGAAAGAGTAAATGGTTGCAATTAATAAAGCCACAATCGGATCTCCAATAAAGTGTAATACTTGTGCTAGTTGACTCGTTTTATTTAATGCAACTTCTGCTATTGATGCACCAAGCATAAGAAATACTGGAAGTAAAATTGTAAACAATGTATTCCAAAAGCTAGGAAGCTCTTTTTTATTATCTTTTTCAACAAATTGCTCCGCTATATCTAATGGTACTTCCTTATGTATACGAGCACCAATCCATTTCCCGTAAAGTGGACCTGAAATAATTGCAGTTGGAAGTCCGACAATTAACGCATATAAAATTGTCTTCCCTACATCTGCTTTAAAAATACCAACTGCCGCCATTGCCGCTGGATGCGGTGGAACAAGTCCGTGTACGACTGACAGTCCTGCTACTAGCGGAATACCAATTGTAATAAGTGATACCCCAGTTTCTAACGCAATTGTAAATACTAACGGAATTAATAGTACAAATCCAACTTGGAAAAATACCGGAATCCCTACTAAAAATGCAACGAACATCATCGCCCAGTGAACTCGTTTCTTCCCAAACCGATTAATTAATGTGTTAGCGATACGTTCAGCACCACCAGATTCGGCCATCATTTTTCCAAGCATCGTTCCTAGTGCTAAAACTATCGCTAAAAACCCTAACGTATTACCAAGCCCTAGTTTAATAGAATCAATAATCCCTGGATCTTTTGGTGAAGTTCCAATTAAAGGCATTCCCATTGCTAATCCTACACCAATTGCTGTTAAAATTAATGCGACAAATGGATGCCATTTTACTACCGTAATAAGTAAAAGTAGTATGACAACTGCCGCTAGTACGATCCCAACTACCATTTCTCCCAATCCCCCTATTGTTTACGTTGGAAAGCAGCTATACAATCAAATTCTTCTTTCAAGCGATTGTAAAGTCGTTCATACATATAAAACATTTCTAAATATATAGCCGTATTTTCTTTATTCGGTACATGGTGATGGACAATATCAATCCAATCCTTTACCTCTTCAAGAGAATCAATTTTTCCTACAGCATATAAAGCAACTGCCGCTGCCCCAAGCGCAGATGCTTCATGACTTTCAGGTACAAGCAATTCTTTTCCCATCATATCGGACAACATTTGTCTCCAAAATGCAGATTTTGCAAACCCTCCTGAAACTCGTATTTCAGTAAGTGGCCCTGTACAATCCCTGATTGCGAGTGCTACTGAATATACACTCATACAAACACCTTCCATCACTGCACGTATAAAATGTTCTCGCTTATGTTGAAGATTGATTCCAAAGAATGTACCACGAGCATTTGCATTCCAGTAAGGTGCGCGTTCTCCAGATAAGAAAGGTAAGAACAATAGCCCATCCGCTCCAGCTGGTACGCTTTCTGCATATTTAATTAATAAATCATAAGGATCAATGCCGAGCTTTCTTGCTACTTCTTGCTCTGGACTACCAAATTCATCACGTAACCATCTCAGTAATATTCCGCCGTTATTCGTTGGACCACCGATTACCCAGTGCTCATCTGTTAATGCGTAACAAAACGTTCTCCCTTTCTCATCTGTATTTATATTTGATGAGATTGTTCGAACCGCACCACTCGTTCCAATCGTAATTGCAGCCGCACCCGGTGATATCGCACCAACTCCTACATTTGCAAGAACCCCATCACTTGCTCCGATGACAATTGGTGTTTCTGCACTTATCCCCATCTTCTGTGCTAACTCTGGCTTCATACCTGATAAAATATATGTAGTTGGTACAGGGGTTGATAATTTTTCTGATGACATATGTAACATAGTTAAAACATCTTCATCCCAGTTTAATGTTTCTAAATTAAATAACCCTGTAGCAGAAGCAATCGAATAATCAACTACGTAGCGTGAAAATAATTGGTAAATCACATACTCTTTAATGGAAATGAATTTATAGGCACTTGTATATAACTCTGGTTCCTCTTCTTTCATCCATAACAATTTAGAAAGTGGTGACATCGGATGAATCGGTGTACCTGTACGTCTATAAATTTCATGCCCATTCATTTGTTGTAATAATTTTTCTGATTGCTTCGTACTTCGATTATCTGCCCAAATGATAGAACGCGTTAATGGCGCACCATTTTCATCTACTGCAATTAATGCGTGCATAGCTGTACTAATACCGATTGAAGAAATATCTTCTGGTAATACATTACCTTTTTCAATGGCAACGCTTACACTTTTGTATACAGCGGCACATATTACATCAGGATCTTGCTCAGCCCATCCTACATTCGGTTGAATAATTGGGTAATCGATTGCATGTGATGCAATGACTTTTCCTTTTTCTGTGAACACAACCGTTTTTGTACTTGTGGTACCGATATCAATCCCGATTACTCTCCCCCTTGTTTCCATGCGAATCTTCCCTTCATTACTAGCAAAATACGATTTAGTAAACCGTTTACATGAATTAGTATATAAAATATTTTTTCATTTATCAAGTTATAAAAAGAAAATTTTTTTCATACCAAAAATAAATCCCCTCTTTCCATTTCACTTATATACTAAATTTAGCTTTTCCATGCGGTAAAATTACGTTATATTCGTTACGCAATACACTCTTTCCTCTCATTAACAACACATACATAATCCTCCATACGTTCTACTTATTTGCTTGAAGAAAAAGTTGAAAAGCAATATTCATTTTTAGCGGTCACGTAACATCACCATCAAGCCAAGAAAAGTAACTAACCGCAGAATGAGAATTCTGTGCATTTTACTCATATTTATTGTTTTAGGTTCACTAGTCTTTTATCTTGATAAACATAGAGCGTGGCCCCCTACTATCACTTTTTTATCTTGTAAATATATCTTGCATACTATAAAACCGAAAAGTATTTTTATTTTTCAGAAAAATAAAAACAATAACACGAAATTTATTGTATAATGTTGTAAAAAGATGTCGGAGGGATTTAATGTTAAATAAAATATCTCAATTCACAATTAAGCTTTCATCAATTCTTTTATCACTCTTACTATTATTAAATTTACCTTATTTATTTATCACTCAACAAGGATTTACCTTTCAACCAATTTATTTTTTTAATCAGACCGTTACTATGTTAAAACAAGTTTTTTCCCCTGAATCATTAGTGATTATAGGATCAGACCCGAAGTTTGGCCATTTCAAAAAAACACCATTATTTCCAACTGTTTTAGAACCTTACCTATATTCATTTACTATATTATTTTTAGCATTTTTTCTTGCTCTCTTTTTATCATCTAGCATGGCATTTTTTTATTTTTTAGCAAAAGATTATATAAAAAAATGGATAAACCGAATTGTGTTCATATTAGAAGCTGTCCCTGATATGATGATGATGATCTGTTTGCAAATATTTTTCATATGGGTACTTCAGAAATTTGGGGAATCTCCTGTCACTATTATTTCCTTTAATGAAAATCGAGCTTATTTACTCCCTATTTTATCATTAGCTGTCTTACCTACATTACAAATGTTTCGGATGATGGTGTTATACATAAAAGAAGAGCAAGGAAAACATTACGTAGAGGTTGCATATGGAAAAGGCCTTTCATCAAGTTATATACTATGCATTCATTTATTCAAAAATATATCTATCCACTTCTTCCACCATTTAAAAACGATTTTTGTTTTCTTACTTTCTAATTTATTCATTTTAGAATTTGTTTTTAATATGGAAGGCATTATTCAATTTTTATTTAATAAGGCGTTTGTTTCACCTCCAGCTGCATTTATCATACTTGTTATGATTATTTTACCATTTTATGCTATTTTCCAAATAGTCTCATTCATGATGAATAGATGGAAAAAGCAATTGAAAGGAGTATCATTATGAAATCTATTTGGAAATCAAAACGCTTTTTAATCGGCTTTACTTATCTATTCATACTTATTTCAGCTAGTTTTATTTATAGTTGGTTCTTTAAAGATAACATCCCAAAACCTCCTCAGTTACTTTACAATGACAATAACGAATTACTTGGAAAGGCCCCCTTTCCGCCATCGTTAATTCCACCTTTTGGATCTGATCGTTTTGGAGAGTCTGTTTTCTTACAAATTGTAGAAGGAGCAAAATTCACTATTTTATTAGCCATGGCAATTAGCTTCTTTCGAATTTTATGCGGAACATGTATAGGAATCCTCTTAAGTTTATTTGCTCCAAAACTCAAGAGATTTTTCCAGTCATGCTCAGAAGTTTTTTATTACATTCCAACTCTATTTATCGCATTCATACTCATCACGCCCGTTAATATTATAATCACATCAAATGCTGATGGGGTAGATCCAAATATTTCATTTACGTTTTATCAAGTACTCGTACTTATTTTCGTCGCTCTGCCTACACTTTCTTTATACATATCCTCAGAGGTTGATGAATTTATGAAACAAGATTACATCTTAAGTTCACAATTACTGGGGGCTAGTCGTTTTCATATTATAAAAAAACACTTACGAGTCTTATTACTTGACCGCTTATTTGTATTATTTATGGAACATATCGTCCAAACACTCATACTCGTTATCCATTTAGCGTTGCTTAACATTGTAATTGGCGGCATACAAATGCGTGAACTCTATGACGGAGTGCTCAAACCTGTTTCTCTATCTAATGATTGGGCAGGTCTTATTGGATTAAATCGTAATGAAATGAATCTTTCATGGTGGATTATTTTTTATACTCTCGCTTCATTCTTTATTACGATTCTATTTATTAAGCTTATGACCATCGGGATTCAAGATGCACTGAAAGCAAGAGATTCGCAAATTGTAGCAATTCAAAACGTTCCAGATCATAAAAAATTTGTTAAACATAAAGATTCCTTTTCGTTTGCAAATAAAGTAAACCTTTAATCATTTCTCATTAATGAAGTATTAATTGGCATCGATATTAGTAGAAAATAAAGAAGATGATCCCTATTAAATACAGGGATCATCTTCTTATGCTGTCTAACTTTTTTACATGTCCTTTGCTAGACTCATGTTTTTTATATTTAAAGTGAATTATTTGCAATCACAATTATGTTTTTTAAAATCAATTACCATACGCCCTTGAATTCTACCTTGTTCCATTTCTTCGAATACATTTTGTACTTTATCTAGCGAACAAGTTTGAACAACCGGCACTACTTTTCCTTCTGCCCCAAACATAAACGCCTCTTCTAAATCTTTACGAGTACCAACTAGAGAACCAACTACTTCAATTCCATCCAGTACAAGTCGTGGGATGTTTAAGTCCATTGTTTCTACTGGTAGCCCTACTGCAACTACTTTACCGCAAGCACGTACTGCATCAACTGCTGAGTTAAAGGCTACTTTAGAGACTGCTGTTACTACCGCAGCATAAGCGCCACCAAACTTCTCTTGCACAATTTTATCAGCAGGACCTTGAGAAATTGGATTGATAGTCATATCAGCACCAACTTCTTTCGCTAAGGCTAATTTATCGTCATTAATGTCTACTGCGATTACCTTTGCACCAAATACATTTTTAGCATATTGGATAGCTAAGTTACCTAATCCACCGCAGCCATAGATTACAATAGGTTGACTAGGTTTAATATCTGATACTTTAATAGCTTTATATGTAGTTACACCAGCACAAGTAATTGATGATGCTTGAGCAGGATCTAATCCTTCTGGTACTTTTACCGCATAATCAGCTGTAACGATACATTGTTCAGCCATACCACCATCCACTGAATAACCAGCGTTTTTAACTTCACGGCAAAATGTTTCTCTACCAGTTACGCAATATTCACAACGTCCACAAGATTGGAACATCCATGCAATACTTACACGGTCACCTATCTTTAGTGAAGTAACATCATCAGCTATTTTCGTAACAATACCTACACCCTCATGACCAAGAATACGGCCATCAGTGTTACCAAAATCATGATTCGCAACGTGTAAATCAGTGTGGCAAACTCCACAATACTCTACATCTACTAACGCTTCACCTGAGTGTAACGGACGTAATTCTTTTTCAATCACTTCGATGTTTGCTTTGCTGTTTTTATTAACCACTACTGCTTTCATATGTGATCTCCCCTTTAGTGTTTTAGCATTTTAATGAGTTTATCTCACAACTACTTTCTTCACTACTTTGGCTAGTTATTGTACCAAATTTAAGTGTTCAATCATCATTACATCTTCATCATAACATGACACTTCATAAACAATTTGTGAAATTATGAACAATATTTGAATTATTACATAAATCGGTCTTTATTTTAAATTTTTAAAAATGAGAGTTTATCACTGACTATAAGTAAGTCATACATTTCTAAAAGAAAATAAAGTAACAAACTTCTCATCGATAAAAAAGCTCTTCACTCAATATTTTCTATATTTAAACACTTAGTTTCACAGTAATAGCCTTTGCCACCAACATAAACTTTTTCTATTTTATTCTTGCTATTGGTTGCTAATTTAACTAATATTTCGGAAGGCGAGTGTAAAGAATAACCTTGTTCAAATACATAGACTTCTTTTTGCAAATAGTGCTGTTCATAAAGATAGCAAGCTAATGCACCGTTTGAAGTTCCAGTCGCTGCTTCTTCATTAATGTCGTATAGTGGAGCAAAATTTCTGCATATAATTCGATTGTCATTAAAAGTATATAAATGCATCCCGACAACATTATAATACTTGCTGATTTCTTTAATTTTTTCAAAATTAGGTTGCAGTGCATGTAATTGTATTTCGCTTTTTATAGGAATTAAAATATCTTTTAAGCCAGTGGAGACAATTTGAATTGGGTATTTATTGTCTATATCTTTACTATCAAAACAGTCGATGAACTCGTTTGGAGATACAACATCATAGAATCTCGGTTTATTTTGTTCCATGAATATGATGTCATCTTTTATAGTGATAGTAAGAACACCGCTGTTCGTTTCAATCGTATAGCGATTCCTGAAAATTTTATTTAAATGCATCAGTATCGCGAAAGAGCCAATTGTGGCATGACCACATAAATCAACTTCTTCTTTTGGAGTAAAATACTCAAATTTATAATCAGCAATTTCAGATTCTGATATAAATGCGGTTTCCGCATAACCCAGTTGTTTGGCTATTTCGATTTTTTGAGTAGTGGTCAATGTATTTGTATTCTCAATAAATACCACTCCTGCTTTATTTCCGCCTTTATGATCCTTGCTAAATGCACTTGCAACATAAACAGATATTTTCATAAGACATCTTCCTCACTTATAGTATAGAAAGCACTACATATAAATTCCATTGGATAAATTATCCCTAAAATAAGAAACAAACTATTTTTAGCATTTGAACTCTCCAAAAATAGTTTGTCTACAGTCTGAAAGCTCTTCATTTGAAGAGCTTTTTTTATATTCGCTTCATCGAAATCGTTTCACGTATACTTTGTAAATTTTTTAGAGTTTCCTCTTGTCGCTGCAACGACAACCCTACATACAAAGTATCTAATAAGCTTAACTGTGCTAATCGTGATGAACTTGCTTCTGTGCGGAATTCAGTCTCACGTGTTGATGTATATAACGTTATATCAGCAAGTTGACTTAATGCTGATTTCTTATAGCTCGTAATCGCAATAATTTTGGCTCCTCTTGCTTTCGCTACTTCTAACGCTTCAAGTAATCCTTTATTGCTACCAGAATGAGAAATACCAATAACAACTGAATTTTCCGAGAGTAAACCTGCTCCCATAATTTGAAAATGCGAATCAGTATGAGCGATACAAGAAATACCCGTTCTCATAAACTTATGATACGCATCCATTGCAATAATACCAGAGCCACCATTTCCATAAAACTCAATTCGACTTGCTTCTTGTAAGGCTCGTACAGCCTGCTCAAGTGCCGTTTCATTAAGCAAATGTAAAGTATCTTGCAGTCCTGTAATATGCGAATGAAAAACTTTTTTAGCAACAGTTACCATACTATCTTCTGCTGATACCTCTTCATGAATATTTTGCATCGGTGTATGTACAATTTCACGAGCTAATGTAATCTTTAAATCTTGAAAACCTTGCAAACCAAGGTGTTTACATAAGCGGAATATTGTAGCTTCGGAACTATTCGTAACTTCAGCTAATTCTGTAATAGATTTATGTACAACATCTTGTGGATGTTTCAAAATATGTTCGGCAATACTTCGCAATTTCGGTGATAAACCATTTAACGAAGCCTGAATCTTTCCAATCCCACTTCTTGTACCAGGCATAGCATATCCTCCCCTTCCATCGTAGCTTTATCCTGTAAAAACCGATTAGTTAAACTAATCATCAGTGGGGATGGTCCCCCACTGATTAGAGTTTCACTTTATTGTACCTAATTATCGAAAGAAGAAAAACCTATATTAGGGATTACTATAAATTTTAATTGCTCCTTTGTATTCTGTCATACGATATAACAGAATTATTCATGCTTATGAATAATTCTCCCCATGTTTCACTGCGTATAATGCGGCTTGCGTACGATCATCCACTTCCAATTTAGCTAAAACGTTTGAAACGTGTGTTTTCACAGTTTGTTCTGTAATATGAAGTTCTGCTGCAATCTCCTTGTTGCTTCTTCCTTTCGCAATTTCGCGAAGTACCTCTTGCTCTCTTTTCGTTAACATTGAAAAAGGATTTTCTACTTCCTTCTTTACTGCAGAACGCCCCATTAATGCAGGTGTTACTTTCGGGTGAAAATTCGCATTTCCTTGATGTACTGCAATAATAGAAGCGACAAGTTGCTCAGGTTGTACTTCTTTTAATTGATAACCATCTGCTCCAGCTTCAAGTGCTGGTATAACATAATCTTGCTCTGAAAAACTACTTAATATAAGTACCTTTATTGTCTCATCATATTGCTTTAGACGTTTTGTTGCCTCAATTCCATCCATTTTCGGCATCGATACATCCATTAGTACGACATCTGGTCTTTCTTTTTGCATGAAATGTAATGCCTCTTCGCCATTTTCCGCTTCCCCAATAATTTCAAATTCTTCTCTCGTTTTCAAAAAGAATACAAGTCCTCTTCGAACGATATGATGGTCCTCAACTAGTAGCAGTTTAATCTTCAACCTTATTCTCCCCTTCAAATCGGCAATTGAATTTCTATTTTTGTACCCTTTTTCAGCTCTGTTATAATTTGAAACGATCCCTTCATTAACTGAATACGTTCCTTCATACTTTTCAGGCCAAGTGCTGATTCCCTTACTTGTTCTTGTATAAATCCTATTCCATTGTCTTCTATATAAAAATGTAACTGGTTATTTTCTATTTTCAAAAGAATATGTACCTTTTCACACGAAGCATGCTTTTTACAATTATGTAGCGCCTCTTGGCTAATACGCCATAAAACTTCTTCTATTTCATCCCCAATTGAAACCATCCCATCAATTCGAACTTCCACTTGAACTCCTAATAACTTCCCGTAATTTTGAATTGCTTCTGCTAATCCTTTCTCCAATCCTTCAGGTCTTAATTGCCAAATTAATAGCGTCATCTCTTGTAATGCTTCTTGTGATAATTCCCCAATATAACTTAACATCTCTTGCAACTCTCTATCTTGCGTCATATTCAGAGTACCTTTCGCTGTTAGCATAATAGAAAATAACAATTGTTTTACTGAATCATGTAAATCACGTGCAAGTCGATTTCTTTCCGCTACCACTACATATTTACGTTCTTTCTCAACTAATTGAATACGTTGTATTGTCGTTCCAATTTGAAATGCAATTGATTCTAATAACGCTAACTCTTCCTCAGAAAAATGAGTCTTATGAGGTGCAGCCACATTTAGTAGACCAAATTTTTCTGATCCAGACCTAAGCGGAATTGTCGCATGATGTGTAACATCTTCTGTCTCTCCCCAATTACATTCAATTGCATCTTCTATTCGCTTACATTCAATAATATTAGTCGCTTTTTCCAATCTCCCATTCACAAAACGTTCTACACACCAACAGTTTCCTTCACACATCGGCTTCTTCTTTTGCCACGTAAGAGCCTCTGGTAAATTTTCGTCTACAAGCATGCTGTGCTTTCCACTTTCATCAATAAAGAATATCCACCCTGTTTGTAAATTCATTACTTGTAACAATGTATGCAACACTTTTTCTAACATATCCTGTAAGTTTGTTGCTTCATTTAATAATTCAGCAATTTCTTTTAATGCTTCTAAACGACGCATCTCTTTTTCTTCAAAGTTCATTCTCATCACCAACTACAATTATAACATTAAGAAATTTCTAAATTCTATAAATAAAAAAAGAACCGAATTCCTTCAGCCCTTTCTTTATATCAATCATTTTATTATTGTTATTCTATCCAATGTTGGAAGCAGAATTTTTGTTAACAAACGATTCTACTTTAGCTGTCCGATAAAGATTGTCCACCATGGATATGCTGTAAACCTTCAGTAGTAACAACCATATTCGCTGCTGGCATTTGCACTTGATTCTTATGGAACATAGACATTAATTCAAATCTTACTTGTCTAGAAGTTTCAAAATAATCTTCTGGCTTTATTAAACCTGTAATACAAAATTCATAGCCAACATATTTCAAGTTAGGATTTAAGTCTGTAACACCGACGTATTTAAATGGTTCAACAGCCTTATCCTCTACTCTATAAAGAGTTTGATTCAATTCTTCATTGCATATAACACATACTTCTTCTAACAATTCCTTCACTCTTGTTGGATCTTCCTGATAACTTACCGTGATGCGTTCAATTACACGCATCCATCCTTTATTAAAATTTTGTATCGTTCTAATCTCTCCGTGCGGGATGGTAAGTAATTTTCCTGACCATTCACGAATTTGCATAAAACGAATACTAATCTCTTCAATAGTTCCTGAATTTGTTCCGTTAAAAGTTACAAAATCACCAACCCGAAACTCTTTGTCCGCTAATCTTGCAAAGCCTAATATAACATCTTTTAGCATCTGTTGTGCAGCAAAACCGATGACAACTCCAGCTATCCCTGCACCTGCAATAATACTTTTTATATCTACAAATTGGCTAATTAAATATATGATAAGACTGATGATAATGATATATCTAAAAATAGATCGAATTACACTTTGAATCGTCTGCTCTACCTCTTCATCAAAAAAGCTTGATTTCCTAAAAAACCAATCAATAATACGGTTTATTACAAAAGAAATAATGATTAAAACTAAAGCAAATAGTAAAAATCTTAAAAGTAAAAACTCTCTTACATAATTAAAAAATTCTTCAGTATACGTTAATAAGCTCATTTAACCACTTCCTTACTAATTAAAAAATTCATAATCGCCTAAGTTTGTTCCAGAAAAATCTATTATCCTAATCTAAAATGCCACTATCCTTACTATGTATTTTGACTCTATTACTAATTCACCTTAAACAGTATGTCTAGGTGTTCTTTTTCCTTTCCCTTTAAATATACCCTTTTTAATAACCTAAGGGGAGCGAATCGTGAAATTTTTTTATACGTTAAAACTTTATTCATCTCATTACGATTTCAACTCATTTATTCATTAACTACGTAAAAAAAGAGCTGAATTTATCAGCTCTTTTATTCAATATTAATTGTTGTCTTACTACTTTTTTCTTCTTTCAATTTTGGCAATTCAATTGTCAGTACGCCATCTTTATAATTTGCTTTAACATTTTCTTCCTCAACTTGTTTAAAATTAAAGCGTCGAGTTACAGAACCTATAGAACGTTCTTTACGAATATATGTGCCATTCTCATTTTTTTCGTCTACTTCATTATGATTCGTTGCTTGGATCGTTAATATATCTTGTTCAAAATCAACTTGAATGTTTTCTTTTTGAAAACCTGGTAAATCTGCTTTCACAGTATATTTACCAGATTGCTCATGAACATCTACTTTAAAAGTATCCATGTTCAGTGGCTTAAAGAAAGCATCTGTCATCCCTTCTAATAAAGAAGGCCCAAAATCAAAAATGCCATTTTGACGTTTTGTTATCTCTGGAAATAAATTACGCATATTTTTTCCTCCTTATTATTTATGAATGAAAGATTATCTCTTTCTGCCTTTATTATAACATTTGGTCAAAAAAGGTCAAAGTTTTTGTTTGACCTTTTTTGATGTATATTTTACCAAATAAAACAAATAAGTTATATGTCATCTCTCCCCTTATAAAGAGGAATATATCTACATAATAACGAATAGTTTATTTGCTCTTATTTTTTCTTACGGAGGTTACATACAATGGGATATATTGAAGAACTTAGAAAAGTTGTCGGATCAAGACCACTCAATCTAGCAGGAGTTGCTGTAGCTGTTTTCAATGAACATGGACAAATAAAAGAGACCTTTTTTAAAGGCCTCTTTTTTCACTTCACTTCTGCATGTAAGCATGACTTAAAATGTCCAAGTGCATATTCATGCCCTTGTGCATTAAAAGATGCAACCACCTTTTCATAAACAACAATTTTAAACCCTTTATTATAAGCATCTACTGCTGTATGAAGAACACAAATATCAGTACAAACACCTACAAGATGAACTTCTTCTATTCCTCTTTCTCTTAGCTTCATCTCTAAATCCGTTCCAGCAAACGCACTGTATCGCGTTTTGTCCATATAATATACATTCTCTGCATTTTTATATGTTTCGTACACATCTTGTAATTCACCAAACAAATCTCTTCCACTTGTACCAGCTATATTATGAGGTGGGAATAACTTTGATTCTGGATGATATGCATCATTTTCTTCATGTTTATCAATAGCAAAGACAACGTAATCTCCATTTTCAATATATTGCTTCGTTATATGTACAATTTCCTTCTCAATTTCCTGTCCTGGTTTCCCGCAAGTTAAAGCACCCTTTTCCGCTACAAAATCATATGTATAATCAATATTAATAAGAGCTCGTTTCATAACCACTATCTCTCCTTCTTCTGTTTCACAGTAAACAATAGAAAATTTGTTATTACGACATCGTATGTACTATTCGACATTTCAAATGAAATACCTACATTTTTCTTCTGAAACTTACCTTAGTCCGAGTTTATCATATAATAGATAAACAATGGTAAAACAAATAGCTCCTATTAACAAGTCATGAATTTGATAATTGAGCGTTATTTGCATAAACTCTTGTATCGTAAACCAAATTACTGCCATCATTAGGCTAATCAAAATGATACGAATACACCGATTCACGTATTCAACCTCTTTCTCTGTCATAGTAGTAACAAGTGATTACTTCCTATTTAATCGTATTAGAAAATGAAATAAGTTATTCACTCTTGCCCACTTTAGTCCAAACAAAAAAGCACACTACTTTTTGAGTAATGTACTTTTTATTCTTATTAAGACGCAGGTTTTGTCTCAAATGTTGCTTGATTAAAACTAATAACCTTTCCTTTCGGGTCATTGTTTTCATACTGAACTGCAGTAATTGTATGACTACCTGTTTCCAGCGTTTTTTCTTTTAACTGCACTGTTGTCTGCGTTGTACTAGTTACTTGATGTTTATCTGTATACATTTGATCTACAAATACGAATGTTTCTTTATCACTTTGAAAATTAGAAAGTTCTAATTCAACTTGCTGAATTAATGTATCCTTTTTGATGAATACAGTCGGTATATTGCCGTTTTCAGAAGTACCATCTGGAGTAATAACTTTTACTTTCCCTTCTCCAATTGACATTGCTCCTTCAGGAAATACAACCATATTCTCATCACTTGCGTTTACAACTTGTTCTTCCTGTTTTGATTGCGCGTCCTCTTTTTCCTGTGGAGCACCGCAACCAACTAATAACAATACAGACAATCCAGTGATTATGAATTTTTTCAAAATTCATCCCCCCTGTAACTTCATTATAATTTATTATACAAAAATAACTTTTAAATTTTGAGACTACTTTCAACACTTTCATGAACAAATAGAATCTTGCTCACGATTAATGTATCATACTTTCCTTAATAGAACATTAATTTTTTTTATGAAATAAATAGTAATTTCCTCTTATCTATCATTTTAGCCCAACATATGAATTACATACCCTCAAAAATAAAAAGACATTGTTAATTCAATGTCTTTTCTATACAGCAATTAAAAAACAAACGTTGTAATCTCATCTACTTCTTTTCTTGGAAGTTTCTTCGGTTTATCTTTCGGAAATCCGAGTGAAATAACCATATTTATTTGTTTTTCAGGCTCAACTTGTAAATATTGGCGCAGTTCATCTTGAGCTAGCAATACTGGCCCTGTCATTGGACAAGTACCAAGTCCCTTTGCATGTGCAGCTAACATTAAGTTTTGTGCCGCTAAACAGCTACTCTTAATGCCTTCTTCCTCCCAAACTGAATTTGGAACAAAAGCAATTGGATCAAATATCTTTTCACGGAACTTTGATTCATATGGTGTTGCCAAACATACGATTAATACTGGTGCCTCCGAGAAAGCTGTTGCATATGGTCCGAAAGAACGTGTAAGTAATTTCCCTGCTTTCTCTTCTCCATTTTCTGCTGCTTTTGCCGCAAGTTTATGTAATGCATCCCACGTCATTTGTTCAATTTCTTTAATCTTCTCTCGATTCATGATAACTAAGAATTCCCACGTTTGTGAATTCGTATCACTCGGTGCGTAACGAGCACAATCAATTATTTCTTTTATATCATTAGTAGATACTTCTTGATCTGTAAACTTTCTAACACTTCGTCTTCCGTGAATTACTTCTTTAAAATCTTCATAATTCATATATTAAATCCCCTTTTTACAGCGTTTTCAAAACTTGTCCTATGCTTGAATTATATCACGAAAAAAAGCCGGAAGAATACCAGCTTTTTTCTTCATGATTAATTTGTCACTTTAAACAAACGAATACTCTCTTCGTATGCAGCTTGTAGTTTTTTCGTAATTTGGCCTCTTTCACCAGCCCCGAACTGTTCATCACCAATTTGAACGACTGGGAATATTTCAAGTGGCGTCGCTGTAAAGAAACACTCCTCAGCGTCATATACTTCTTGTAATGAAAACTCTCGTTCCTCTACATCGATATGTAACTCTTTCGCTAATGTAATTACGTAGTGACGTGTAATACCATGTAAAATGAAATGATCCGCTGGATGTGTAATCAACTTATTATTCTTCACGATAAAGAAATTGGAATGACACCCTTCAGTCACAATACCATCTCGTACTAATATTGCTTCTTGATACCCTTGTTCATTTATTTTGTTTTTGATCATGATATTAGGAAGCAAATTTAAAGATTTTATATGGCAAAACTTCCACCTGATGTCCTCTTCTACTGTCACCTTAATCCCTGCCTCCATTGAAGCAACTGGTCTTGGGAACGAAACAAGATTTGCAAAATATGTCGGTTGTAAATCTGATTCATATACATGATTGCGCGGTTGTGCACCTCTTGATATTTGTAAATATACATTCCCATCTTCTTGAAATTGATTTTTTTCAATCATTTGATATAACTCTTCTACTAATTCTTCCTTCGTAAATGGTGGAATTAGTTTTATTTCTGCCATAGAGTTAAAGAATCGTTCTAAATGTAAATCTAATAAATGAGGCTTGCCATCGTATAGTCTAAATACTTCATAAATCCCATCACCAAATTGGAAGCCTCGATCTTCTAATGCTACCATCGGCTGTTCTTCTTTCGTATTAATCATTCTCCCATTAAACAAGATCCAATCTTTATGAGTAGCTTTCATTCTTCCCCACTCCTTTATCACATGATTGATTTTATTGTACAACTTATGACACCCTGAAAGAAGGAATTTTCTGTATTTTTACAAACTAAAAATACATCACTTCGTAAAAGTGATGTATTTTATCATTTATTTAAGGAAATATTTTTCAATATCATCTAACATAAGGTTCGCAGCTTTAATACCGCCTGCTGTATTCCAAATTACCTCATCTACTTGGAATACTTTATTATTTTTAGAAGCCTGTAGTTGCTTAAAGAGTGGATCTTCTGTCCATTCCTTCGCTAACGAAATTCCTTCATTATTCTTATCTGCATCTTTATCAGACGTGAAATAGAATAAGTAGTCTCCGTCCATATTTGGAATCTGCTCTTTTGTAATTCCTTTTATCGCAAAATCATCTTTATCTTGTAATGGTGGTCGTTTAAATCCAATATCATTTAAAACAACGCCCGAGAATGAGTTTTTTTGATAAATACGAACATCACCTGGCACGAAACGAATAATAGAAACTTTAGAATTCAATTTATCGCCTAACTTCTCTTTCATTCCTTCAATGCGTTTTTTATAATCATCAAGAGCTTTTTGCCCTTCTTTTTCTTTATTTACAGCTTTTGTATAAAGTGTAAAGTTTTCTTTCCAATCACCGCGTAATGTTTCTGCATAAACAGTTGGTGCGATTTCTTTTAGCTGATCATATATTTTTTCATGACGCATTTTATTTCCGATAATTAAATCTGGCTTAAGCTTCATTACAGCTTCTAAATTAATATCACGTTCAGTTCCTACAACTTCCGTGTTTTTTAACTCTTTCGCTAAATGAGGATACCATTCATCACCAGCACGTGGTTTCGTAGTCCCCACTGGCGTTACGCCCACAGCTAGGAGAGCCTCTGCGCCTTCATTTGTTAAAACAACAACTTTTTTAGGTGTACCATTTACTGTCGTTTCACCCATTGCATGCTTTACCGTATATGAATCTTTTGCTTTCGCTGATATATTATTTTCTTTTTTCTCTTCTTTACTACATCCTGCAATTACAACCATGAGTATCATAATGCAGAACATAATTAGTTTTTTAGTATGTATCATATGTCCTCCCTAGATGAAATCGATTATCATTAACATTTAAAGATTAATGTATCTTACATACATTGTCAATGTATATCAGAAAACTTTTTTAATATATACTATTTAGATTCTATCCGCTTTTCTAATGTTTCTTTTTAAAACATAGTGCATAAGTATGAAAAAAAATGTTGTTATTAAAATGCGTACCCTTGTTATACATAACAAGGATACGCATCCATATTGCACTATCATTTCAATTCCTAATATTGAGTATACTTAATATACGCTGAGTCATTATATACCCACTGATTTCCCCCAAGGTTTAACCAACCATTTTCATTTATATATACTAAATAAGATTCTGGAGAATTTAATTGGCGGATAACTGCAGATGTAGTTGATGGACCACTTCTTAAATTTACATTCATCCCTTGTATATATGCAACCCCAATCGGGCTTCCATCACTATTGCTTGTCTTTACAAAATTAATGTAAGAAGGATCATTATACACCCATTGTCCATTCCCCAAATCTAGCCATCCATTACTTTCTTGATATACAACGTAAGATTCTGGAGAATTTAATTGACGAATAACTGAGGAAGAAGTTGATGGACCATTTCTTAAATTTACATTTTTCCCAAGAACATAAGCGATTCCCTTCGTTTGAGGTGTCGGTTGTGGGTTAGGAGGTTGTGGATTTGGAGTTACTCCAAAAATAGCTGCTATTCCATTTGCATACGCTTGACTTAGATCTTCAATAAATTGTGGATTTTTTAATAAATTTGCATCAAAAGCTGTATCAATAAAAGCAGTCTCAGTTAAAATTGCATCCATTGCGGTTTCTCTTAATACCGCATAATTTTCTTTTTTTGCTCCTCGATCACGAAGACCATATTTTGTTAATACAGGATTGACAGCTGTATGCATTTTTTGTTGCTTTGCATATGCAGTGCTGCTATTGGATAACGCATTATAAATATAACTTTCAAAACCTGTACCCCCGCCGCTATTAATATGAAATGAAATAAAATAATCCGCACTGAAAGCATTAGCAATATTAGCACGTTCAGATAAAGAAATAAACACATCACTATCACGTGTCATTTTAATTGTAATTGGGTAATTTACCGTTAAAATGTCTCGAACGCGTCTAGCAATTTGAAGTGTTAAGTTTTTTTCTACTAAACCATTACCAACAGCACCAGAATCATATCCACCGTGCCCTGCGTCTATAACAAGTTTCATTTTATTGCCCCGCTCCTTTCTTGTAATATGTTTGCATTTCTACTCGTCCTATTTTATGTGAAATGTACAAATTCTGTTACAATTGCAAATAAAAAAACCGCCTTATGTAAGGCGGTTTCTATCATCTTGCTTTAACCAATTTAAAATAAATATATACGATTGATAGTGAACATAACGTATGCAAAATAAAATAAATAAAAGTGCTATTCCAACACCACTATAAAGTAAACCGAACTTTAAAAAAACATTTACAAGTGGTGGAAAGTTTATTAGATTTTGTAATGTACTAAGCATGCAAAACATAATGAAAAAGACAGGGACGTATTGTAATTCATACGGCTTTTTTTTCTTAATCATTCTTTTCCGAATGATTATATGACATAATTCTGCTACTATAAAGCACCCTCCAATTAATACAAGACCAGAAGTCATCGTCATACATCCACCTGCCTTATATTTATTGTATCGCATAAATAATCATCGTTATATTTTCTTTACATACTCTTCATCTTCTGAAGTAAAACCAAAACTCTCTATGAAAGACTTCGCCTTTTCTGTTAATTTCTCTTGTAGCACTTTTATTTCTTTCACATTTCTTTGTTTCATCATTTCTTCAAATGTAAAATACGTATTTGTACCATAACCGTAACCTTGGTAATCAAAATGAATAATTAGCTGTGATAAAACAGCCCGTTCCTCTTGTACACTATAATCTATTACACCAATATATGTATCATCAACTTTCACACAGTACTGTACCTTTTTCTCACCTAAACTATGCGATTTAAACATTTCTTTAACAACGCTTTCATTTTCTACAGTAACTTTCTCAAACGTAATCATATGTTGTCCATCCTTTTACTATTATTGTATCAATAATACTTCCTATTTATGAAAAAAACCTTAAGACCGTATGCGATCTTAAGGTTTTTCTAATTAAACTAAGCTATACGCACGTTTTGTTTCTTCATGGAACTTATTCGTATCGTATTTATGCTCAACATAAATTTGGTGCCATACCATAAACGCAAGTACAGTCCAAATTTTACGGCTATAATCGCCTTTATCTGCACAATGTGCTTCCAGTAAGTTTAATACATACTGTTTGTCGATTAAATGCTCTGTCTTACTTTCGTTTATAATATTTATAGCCCAATCATGCATTTCGTCTTTTAACCAGTGACGAATTGGTACTGGGAATCCAAGTTTTTTACGATCTAATACGTGATCTGGAACGATTCCGCGTGCTGCTTCACGTAAAATAGCTTTCGTAGTTCCGTTAGCAATCTTAAATTCAGTTGGAATTTTAGATGCAACATCGAATACTTCTTTATCTAAGAACGGTACACGAAGTTCTAATGAGTTTGCCATTGTCATTTTATCAGCTTTTAATAAAATGTCACCGCGTAACCATGTGAACATGTCAATGTACTGCATTTTACTTACATCATCATAATCTTTAATCTCGTTATACAATGGTTTCGTGATATCCATATAGTTAACACTTTCATTGTAATACTTCATTAATTCAGCTTTTTCTTCTTCACGGAAGATTTTAGCATTTCCATAGTAACGCTCTTCAATTGGTGTACATCCACGCTCTAGGAAGCTCTTACCTTTAAATCCTTCTTTAAGAGCACCACTTAATGCTTTTAGAACGCTCTTACCTGGACTAGGGATGTAAGAGAACATTTTTAGTGAGTTTGGCTCACGGTAAATGTTATAACCACCAAATAGCTCGTCTGCGCCTTCACCAGAAAGAACAACTGTTACATGTTTACGTGCTTCTTTCGCAACGAAGTACAATGGTACAGCTGCTGGATCAGCTAAAGGATCATCCATATGCCAAATGATTTTTGGGAACTCATCCATAAATTCTTTCGCTGAAATGAATACGTTATGGTTTTTAACGCCTAATTTCTCAGCAGTTTCTTTCGCAACATCAACTTCACTGAAACCACGTTGCTCAAAACCAACAGAGAATGTTAAAAGATTTGGATTCATTTCTCTTGCGATAGAAGCGATGATAGATGAATCGATACCACCAGATAAGAATGAACCTACTGGTACATCACTACGCATATGCACTTTTACTGAATCATATAACACATCACGAATTGCTTGGATATGCTCCTCTTTCGTTGCACTTGAAGCGTTGAAATAAGGTTTCCAGTAGCGATGGATTTCCATCTCTTTACCGATTTCTTTTACGAAATAATGACCAGGCTCGATTTTATTAACATCAATTGTTAAAGTTTCTGGCTCTGGACCATATTGGTACGTAAAGTAATGTTGTAGTGACGTTGGATTAACGCCTTTATCTTCCATCACATGCATAATACTTTTCTTCTCAGATGCGAAGAATGTAGTATCACCTTGTTGTGCGATGTATAAAGGTTTAATACCGAAGTGATCACGTGCACCGAAAAGTTTCTTTTCTTCACGATCCCAAATCATAAATGCAAACATACCACGAAGGTAATCTACACATTTTTCTTTCATATGTGCATACAATGCAATGATAACTTCTGTATCAGATTGCGTTGCAAACGTTGCACCTTTTTCAAGTAACATTTCACGTAATTCTACATAGTTGTAAATTTCACCATTAAAAATAATTACATATCGATCATTTTCATAAGTTAGCGGCTGATGTCCTGCCTCTAAGTCAATGATGCTTAAACGGCGGAAGCCAAATTGTACATGTTCATCACGAAAATATCCTTCGTCATCTGGACCACGGTGGAAAATCATCGTGTTCATATTTTCAAATTGATGTTTTTCTGTTTCTGAAAACTCTCTAGGGTTTTCACATAAACATCCTACAAAACCACACATACTTCTTACCCTCTTTCAGTTTTCATTCTGTCTCTATACTACTATATCAACCCTATTTATACTAGCATAATCAACTGAATATGGCGACCAAAAACTATAAAAAAATCACTCCATTTCACATTTTTAACAATTTTTTATGAAAACATGAAAACTAGGCACTCACCTTTCTCCGCTTTTGTCATATGATATTGCAAATTGATTTCTAGGAGGGAATACCATGAGTGAAGAAAAAAAAGATTCTTCTCGCCCACCGGTTCGTAATTACTTAAAGCAAATTGATGATTTCTTCGAGCAAACACCTCTTCGCAATGTAATCGCTGATTTAAATCATTTTTTCCAAAAAGGAAACCGTTTATTAACATTCCCTGTAGATTTATATGAAGTTGGTGAAGAACTCGTTGTTACAGCTGAACTACCAGGTATACAAAAAGAACAAATCCAAATTGAAATACAAAGTGAATACTTAAAAGTCTCTGTAAAAGAAGAGATACTTGAAGAGGAAGAAGAACAAACATCCCATAACTATTATCGCCGAGAACGTTCCATTTCAGAAGCATCAAGATTGATTAAATTGCCGTATTCAATTAATAAAAAAGCGGCAAAAGCTTCTTATCAAAACGGCGTATTAGAAATTCGGGCACCGAAACTTCCCCAGCAACATGACATTTTATCGATAGACTAATGCAAAAAAATAAGGGTGCTATGCACCCTTATTTTCAACCCACTAATCGCTTCATATCACGTATAATGTCTTCGTATGGCGTATTACTAATGCCACTATACTTTTTCATTACTTTTCCGTTTTGATCAATTAAATAAAATGATGTACCATGCATGACCTGACCGTTCTCCGGCTTATCTACAAGTGATTGGAAATTATCTTTTGAAAACTTTGTAATATCTTCTAACGAATACCCCGTTAATAAATTCCAGTTACTAGTATCCTCTGTAAACTTTTGAATAAAAGCTTTCAGATTTTCTGGCTTATCAAGGTCTGGATCTACACTAAATGAAACAAACTGAACGTCTAATTTCTCTTCTTTTGCCATCTTTTGAAGCTTGGCCATATTTGCAGTCATTGGTGGACAAACTGTCTGACAATTTGTGAACATAAAATCTGCAACCCAAACTTTCCCTTTTAAATCTTTTGTACCAAATTGCTTTCCATCTTGATTTGTAAATTGGAAGGTTTCTAAATCCCAATTTAATGGTTTACGAAGCTTTGAACCTGATTCACTACATCCAGCAAGTACAAAGAGACAAAATACAACCATAAGACCAATTATTTTTTGATAACGCTTCATTTATAAACCTCTTTTCTCTATCCTAAATTTAAATAGGTTATGTTTATAATAACAAAAGTTAACACTACGAGAAAATTGTTTACTACATTTGTTCACGAAATCGTACGAATTTACGTATGTTACTTTTTTATTTCAAGCGAATTACTAGACAAAATATATTTTTTTACTATTCTTTCTCTAAATAAAAGTGATAAAACTTATTTTTATTGTTACTTTTGTAAATACCTCTCCCTATTTTTTAACAATTCCTTAAACATTAATCCATGTTTTACACTGTATTCCTTAACAACATTTCGGTACAATACAAATACAACGATTTTAAATGAGGTGATGTTCATGGCAAAGCGCTATGAAAATATGGATAATGTTAGTACAAAAAAATCAATTCGCTCTTTTTTACGCTGGCGTAAAGAACGAAAGCAAAACAAAAAAGATTTTTCTTTCTTAGTAGAACAATCACCCGTTAAACAAAGTGCATTTTTGCAAAGTAATGTTGAAAAAACGACTATCACATGGATTGGGCATTCCACTTTTCTTATCCAAACGAATGGACTTAATATATTAACAGATCCAGTATGGGCTAATAAATTAAAGCTAGTTCCAAGACTTACAGAACCTGGACTCTCTATAGAAGCACTACCTAAAATTGATATTGTCCTTATTTCACATGGTCATTATGATCATTTAGATTTTTCAACTCTTCGTCAGTTGAATGATGATGTTCTATATCTTGTACCTATTGGATTAAAAAAATTATTTACTCGTAAGAAATTTAAACATGTAGAAGAGTATAAATGGTGGGAAAGTACGATAATTAACGAAGTTTCTTTTCACTTCGTACCCTCTCAGCACTGGACGAGAAGATTCTTATTTGATATGAATACGTCTCACTGGGGTGGATGGATTATTGATAATGAAACGACTATGGAAACCATATATTTTTGTGGTGACAGTGGCTATTTCCAAGGTTTCAAAGAAATTGGTGAACGCTTTTTAATTGATATTGCTCTTATGCCCATTGGCGCTTATGAACCAGAATGGTTTATGAAAGTATCTCATGTTTCACCTGAAGAGGCCGTGCAAGCTTATTTAGATTTAAACGCTACGCATTTTATACCAATGCATTACGGAGCTTTTGCACTCGCCGATGAAACACCTCGTGAAGCAATAACTAGACTTCGAAATAATTGGAATTTGCGCATGTTACCGTGGGAACAACTGCATGTACTCTTTTTAGGTCAAACTTTTATTTATAGTAACGCAACAAATAATAAGCAAATAAACGAAAAAATTGAAACTTTACATGTGTAACGTAATGACTGATTTTCTATATCCAACATATAATATAGAAAATCCTATAGTGAAACTTTAATTAGTGGGTTTTCTTCATCCCCACTGATTATTTGCCTTCACCAATCAAGCTTTTACGGGCAGCCCGCTACCTAACCTCTTTGCTCCAGCTAAATTTGAGGTAGAGAGTTTTACTGTCCACAAATAGCGGGATAAAGGGTGTTTTCTATGAATGAATATTTACAGACTCGCTATATCATTAGCGGTAGTGCCTGTGTAGCTCTTCTTATTTCTTACTTTCTATTTACATAAAAAAGCTACTTGAAATATATTTTCAAGTAGCTTTTTTATTACTCTGCTAAATACATAAATCCGATTGCGCCCGGACCTGTATGAGTACTAATAATAGGCGTTGTATAGAAAATTTCTGATTGAGCAAATCCACTTACTTTTTCAACCGCCGCTTTCATACTTTCAGCTAAAGGAATTGCTTTCGCATGCGGAATTGCAACAGCTTTTACGACTTTTCCAGCCGTATCTTGCTCAAATAACTTAGCTAATGTTTTTACAATTTGGCCTTGGCTACGAACTTTCGTTACAGGATTATAAACACCGTCTTCAAGACTAGCAATTGGCTTTATATTAAGTAGAGAACCGATAAACGCTTTTCCTTTACCGATACGTCCACCCTTCACTAAGTTTTCTAATGTATCCACTACTACATATAAACGAGTATTCTTTCTTACTTCATCTACACGTTTTAAAATTTCTTCTAGTGAGCGTCCGTCATTTGCCATTTTTGCAGCTTCAATTACTTGATATGCTAAAGCATGTGTAATAAATTGAGAATCAACAACTGTTACTTTTGTATCAGTCATTGATGCAGCGCTATTTGCAGTTGCTACAGTACCGCTCATTCCACTTGTCATATGGATAGAAAGGACTTCGCTTCCATCTTCCCCTAGCTTGTCATACATTTCTACAAATGTACCCATAGCTGGTTGTGATGTTTTTGGTAATTCCTCTGATTTAATCATTTCTTCAATAAATTCGTCAGGTTGTAAATCAACGCGATCTAAATATGTTTGTCCATTTACAGAGATTGATAATGGTAAAACATGAATGTCATACTTTTCGATTACGTCTTGTGATAAATCTGCCGTTGAATCTGTTACAATTTTAATTTTTTGCATACTATACTTCTTCCCTTTCCAATACGCTCTCCTTGTTATTATACTAGTATTCCCATTGCTTTCAACAATTTGGAACGAAATTTCATCAAATTAATTATATTTTCATATCTAAAATGAAAAAGACAGAGTTTACTAACCCTGTCCGTACTTCGTATCATGCATTTTTTTCAAGGGTATTTGTTTTATATACATTTAAATAATCATTCCACTTCAAACAATTTTGTAAATATTCACGGAAAGAATACGAAAATCTTGGGTGTTTTTGTTTTTGAATTTTTGCAATAAATAATTGAAGACGAGACTGAATTAGAAACGATAATGGATGCTGTGCCTGTAGGACAGGGATTTCGAATATTTTAATGCAATCCCCTGTTGAATGAGTGAAATAAAAACTTTTCGTAATCACAATATCAATCCTCTTTTTCATTGGATTTTTGAACTTCCTCTACTTTGCGCTGTAACACGTTGTTTAAAGTGGAGTAAAATCAGACTTATATGATTTCTGTAGTCCTTATGGCTAGAAGATTTATACTCTATTCATCTCCACCTAATTCACCTTCCCGTCCTAAATATCTCTGAGACGGGAATCTCATTATCCATCAATTGTTTAATACATTTAGTATAAGCTTATAAAAGCGCAAAGTTTGTCTAAATTTTGGAGATTCTATAATTTTTTTCTTCTATATATTGTATACGTTTATAGCTATAGTATAACAAATAAATAAAAAAGTGCCTTTATAGCGAGGCACTTTTCGACTGCATTTCTTCTCTTTTCTTTTTCCTCTTACTAACAACCTTTGATAACGCAATACTTACTTCATAAATACAAATAAGCGGCACTGCAACTAAACTATGAGATAAAAAGTCTGGCGGTGATATACAAGATGCAATGATAATTAATGCTACGTAAGCATACCTTCTTATTTTTATTAAAAATTCCGCCGTAAGTATTCCAATACTAGTTAAAAACATTACAACGACTGGCAATTCAAAAATCACAGCAAATGGAACTGTTAAATTAAGTACAAAATGGAAATACTTTTCTGTCGTAAACATCGTATTAAACATTTCATTACCTATCGTAGTTAAAAAGTGAAATAGAAACGGCATTACAATAAAGTATCCAAAACATAAACCTGCAATAAATAATATAGACAATACCGGTATATACATTATTGTCATCTTTTGTTCATTTGGATGTAAACCCGGTTTTACAAATAACCAAATTTGTATAGCAGCAAAAGGAATTGTACAAACGATAGCAAATACTGTAGCAATCGAGAAAAAAATCCACAATACATCACTTGGACCGAGAACAGTTAATTTCATTGGTAAATCTTTTACAAGCCAAAAATAAATATCCTTTGTAAAAGTAAATCCAATAATTAAAAATAGTACAAAGGATAACACCGTATATATTACTCTTTTTCGAAGCTCAACAATATGTTCTACTACGCTCATTTCCCGATTTTCCATCTCGTTCACCACACTTTATTTATCCATTACAAGGAAAATACACTACATTTTTTCTTTCTTTTCCTTTTCTTGAAATGCGTCATCTGTCAATTCTTTCGTTGATTTTTTAAACTCTTTTAACGTTTCCCCTAAAGCCTTCCCGATTTCCGGCAATTTTTTAGGTCCAAATAAAATGAGTACTGCTACTAAAATTAAAATTAACCCTGGAAAGCCAATATTTGAAAACATTTCCCCATCCCCTTTATTAGTAGTTTCCTTGTCCTACTATTACATAATTTTATTTTGTCAAAAAAGTTTGAAAACGTCAACAAATCCATTGTCTTTTGTCAAAAAAATTCAAAAATATAATCAATTATACAAATTTCATTTTCTATTGCTCTTGTGTATGATATGGTAAGGGAAATGACATATTATTTTATGATAGTAGAAAGGATTTGCATTATGACTGAAAAAATGACAAGAATGACCCAATTTGTAAAAGAAGAAATTGCAAATGCAATTACACATGGTATCGGTGCCATTTTAAGCATCCCTGCCTTAATCATATTGATTATTCATGCTTCTAAGCACGGTACCGCATCAGCCGTAGTTGCATTTACTGTTTATGGTGTAAGTATGTTCTTACTGTACTTGTTTTCAACATTGCTACATAGCATTCATCATCCTAAAGTAGAAAAAATATTTACTATTTTAGATCATTCAGCCATTTACTTATTGATTGCTGGCACGTATACTCCTTTTCTACTTATTACACTTCGTGGCCCATTAGGATGGACGTTGCTTGCTATAATATGGACACTAGCAATCGGAGGTATCGTCTTCAAAATTTTCTTTGTACGTCGCTTTATTAAGGCATCAACGCTATGTTATATCATAATGGGATGGCTCATAATCGTTGCTATTAAACCACTTTATGAAAATCTAACTGGACATGGTTTTTCACTACTTTTAGCAGGTGGCATTTTATATTCTGTCGGAGCTATATTCTTCCTTTGGGAAAAGCTACCTTTCAACCATGCCATATGGCACCTGTTCGTTTTAGGTGGTAGTGCGATGATGTTCTTCTGTGTACTCTTTTATGTCTTACCTACAGCATAATAAAAAGGATTCAGCTTACGATAAGCTGAATCCTTTTTTATTACTTATGTAATTGTGATGCAATAACTTCCTGTGTATGCTTCGTTAATTCTTTAATGTCCATATTCGCATAATCTTCAGGTGTAATCGGCTTAGAAATTGTTACTGTTGCATGAGCTGGCTTCATACGATTTCCATTTGCTTCAAACATCTTATATGTACCATCTAACGTTACAGGTAAAATTGCTACACCTGACTTTACTGCAAGGTGAAAACTACCAGCCTTAAACTCTCCAACTTCGCCACCCTTACTTCTCGTTCCTTCAGGGAAAATTACGATAGAATGTCCATTCTTTAATAGTTCAATTCCATCTTTAATCGCTTGAAGAGATTGACGACGATCGCTACGATCCATAAATACACAATTCATCAGTTCCATCCAAGTTGGTACAACTGGGAACTTTTTAATCTCTGCTTTTGAAACGAATCCAATTGGTTTATTTAAGTAACCTAGTAAAACAGGGATATCCATATTACTTTGGTGATTACTTACAACTAGTACTGGCTTGTCTTTCGGAACATTTTCAAGTCCTTTCACTTCTACTGCCCCTCCAGCTACACGTACCATTTTCTTACCAAACCAATTTGTCGTTTTATACACAGCATTGTCTTTTTCTTTTGGCGCCATCGTATTTACTTGTCTTTTAAGACGCCACATTCTCGGTGTAATCGCAATTACGATTAAAATTAAATAAAAGATTTTAAAAAACGTTTGAATCATACAGAACCCCCACCTATTATCATTCCGACCTTCATTATACTAGACAAACGAAGGAAAAAGAAGAAAAAAAGTCCAAACAGCAAGTGTTCGGACTTTTTAAGCATTCTATATTAGAAACGTTTTGCTAATTCACGAGCATTAGCAATTGCTGCTTCTTTAATTTCTTGTGCTTTTTCAGGGTTTGCATTCATGCCTTCAACTGCAATATATTCAGTATCATTCACACCGACAAATCCTAATACAGTCTTTAAGTGATTACGACCGAAGTCTACAGCTGCGTATGCTCCTTCAGAATATACGCCACCTGTTGCTTGAATGTGAAGTGCTTTTTTACCTTCTAATAAGCCGACTGGACCATTTTCAGTATATTTGAATGTTTTACCTGCGATTGCTACGTTATCTAAGTATGCTTTTACTACTGGTGGATAGCTAAAGTTCCACATTGGAGTTACGAATACATAACGATCTGCATTCATAAATGTTTCTAAGTTTGTGTTCATTGCTGCTACTTTTTGTTGTTGAACTTCAGTTAAAGCTTCAAAACCTTCACCTGCTGCAAATTTACCCCAAGCAGCAAATACATCTGCATCAATTGCTGGTACTGTAGTGTTGAATAAATCAATTGTTACAACTTCGTCTTGTGGATGTTCGTTTTTATAAGCTTCGATGAAAGCTTCCCCTACTGCCATTCCGAAAGAACCTTCTGCTGAATTTGGATTTGCTGTAATAAATAGTACTTTTGTCATTGTATTCTCTCCCTTTTTTCTCTTTATCTTTAATTCAAGATTTGTTTTTTAAAAGTTAATAACTTACCTTATGTAAGTATAATATAAAAAGTTTTAATCAATGTCAATAAAAAATAGCTACTTTTTTTTCGTAAGTTAATGATTTACTTTGTTTCCTTAAAATTTAGTATACAGATATTACAAACTCTTTCATATAAAAAGGCTACCTCTACAACCTATAGAGATAGCCTTCTATTACATATTATTTTTGAAATACATGTTTTACTTTTTCAGCTGGAATATTACTTCCGCCTCTACCTTTTACATCTTCAATCATCATTGTAATGACCATATCTGGCGAATTTAAATCAAATGCAGCGAACCAACCTAGTTCTTTTCCTTCGGCCTCTTTTGATACTTTTAATTCCGCTGTACCTGTTTTTCCAGCAAGAGTCATACCATCAATTTTAGCAATTTTCCCTGTACCATCTGGATCATTAATTACTTTCGTCATTGCAGTTTTTAATATATCCTGATTTCCTTTAGAAATTACATTTTCTTTCCAAGCTTTTGGTTGTTTATCTGTTTTAATAATATACGGTGACGGAATCGTTCCATCATTTACAATTGGCGCATACGTTAAAGCTAAATGAAGAGGAGTCATTAATACTTGTCCTTGTCCATATCCCGTATCTGCCATTTGAATATCATTTTTAATGCCGTCATTTGCAATTTTAGAAGCAGGGAATCCATATTCAATTGGTAGTTTCTCATCGAATCCGAATTTTTTTGCTTCACTCATAAACTTGTCTTTTCCGATTTTCAAAGCTTCTTGTGCGAAGTAAATATTATCCGAGTATTTCATCGCCTTATCAAGATCAATCGGATTTGCATCTTTCACACGCGTTACATAGTAATTACCCCAAGAAGAATCTTTTGTCCATTTTAATCCTTCAATTTTCAACTCTTCTTTTGGATCAATTGTTTTCGTTTCAAGACCAATTGCAGCTGTAATAGGTTTAAATACAGAACCTGGTACCGACAATTGTGTAAAGCGATTTGTCATTGGTTTTTTCGGATCATTATTCCAAGCTTCGCGTTGTGCCTTCGATGTCCCTCGTGCAATTATATTAGGATCATATGCTGGACTACTTACTAGTGCAATTGTTTCTCCACTTTTCGGATTAATTGCTGCACTTGAACCAGCTTCGCCCTTCATTTCATTATACGTTTTTTCTTGAACAACACTATCAATAGTTAAAGTTACATTTTCTCCATCAACAGCATCTGTTTTTGCCAAGTTTTTAATTTCTTTTCCTTGCGCATCTTCTACAAAGACACGGCCACCTTTTTTACCGCGTAGCTTTTCCTCTAATACTTGCTCTAAACCAGCTTTACCAACTGGGTCATCAGCTTGATAGCCTTTCTTTTGTAGCGTTTTTAAATCTTCAGCATTTACCTTTCCAATATAACCAGTCAGATGAGCTGCCGCTTCCCCTAACGGATATGTACGAACATTTACAGGTTTTGTTGAAACACCTGGTAAATCAATGTACGTATTTTGTGTTGCCCCTTCAGGCAAAATTCCAATTGGTACGAGATACCCTGGTTTTACCCATTTAGCAGCTAATTTTTGATCAATTTCTTCTACAGACATATTTAATAACTTCGCTACTGTTTCTTTCGTTTGCGGAGCAGTATCGCCTAACTTTTCAGGAATCAATCCGATTTCAGAAGCTTTCCCATTCGTTGCAAGACCTTTTCCATTACGATCGTATATTTCACCACGTTTTGGCTGTGTTGTCTGCATACGCACTTTACTATCTTTCGTCATGCCTGGGAAAATAAAATCAGGAGTCCAATCTATTTTCCAAGATTCTTTATCTCCATCTTTTTCTTTCACCATTTTTGCTTCATGACCAAATGTAATTTTACCACCAACTGTATCCATGCTTACTTTAAAAGGAACAGGGCCTTCATCTTTTTTATCTTCTTTTACTTCCCCTGTTTCTACCTTTAAGTCTTTCACTTCGATACCAGAATAAATTTTTTCATATTTCTCAGTAAACTCTTTCTTTGAAATATCTTTTTTTGCATTTTTTGATAGTTGATCATACATATCTGCAAATTTTTGTTTATTCCACGCTTTTACATATGTATCAAACGCTTCTTGTGGTTTTTCTTCTTTACCACATCCAACTAACATGAATGTTAAGCAAAGAAAAAGAATCCCCCATATCTTTCTCAATCGATTCTCCTCCTCTTTCTATATTAGTACTTTTGAAAATTTTAGCATTTTTACATGCTACCTATCATTATAGCACTATCGAATCTCATCTATAAACTTATATTGGTGAATATAAATAAAAAGATTGATGCGAATTCTCACATCAATCTTTTTTATTATTGTTGTTTCTCATATACATGGTAATAATACGTATATGGGTTTTTTTCATCCGTTAAACCTTTTTCTACAAAAATCTCTTTCCAATTTGTCATATCTATTTCTGGGAAGAATGTATCTCCTTCAAATGCATGATGGATTTTTGTTATATATAACTTGTCTACATAAGGTAAAAAGAGGTCGTAAATTTGCGCTCCACCAAAAATAAAAATCTCTTCTTCATTTTTACATAGTTCAAACACTTCTTCTACAGAATGAACAACTTCACAACCTTCAACATGATACCCTTCATTACGAGTTACAATAATATTACGTCTTCCAGGCAGTGGTCTACCAATCGCTTCATAGTTCTTTCTTCCCATAATAAGCGGGTGACCCATCGTTGTTTTCTTCACGTATTGTAATTCACTCGGTAAACGCCAAGGTAAATTATTATCTTTACCAATTACTCTATTTTCGTCCATAGCGACCATAAATGAAACAATCATTTTTTCATCTCCTCTACAATTATACTGCAACCGGTGCTTTAATTGCTGGATGCGGATCGTATCCTTCAATCGTTAAATCTTCCATTTCAAAATCGAAAACAGATTTCACATCTGGATTTAATGTAAGTTTCGGGAATGGACGTGGTTCACGTGCCAATTGCTTTTCTACTTGTTCAAAATGATTTGTATAAATGTGTGCATCACCAATTGTATGAACAAATTCTCCCACTTCAAGTCCGCATTCATGTGCAATTAAATGTGTTAGTAGTGAGTAACTTGCAATGTTAAATGGAATTCCAAGGAATATGTCACCACTTCTTTGATATAACTGACAAGAAAGCTTTCCATCTGCTACATAAAACTGGAATAGCGTATGACAAGGCGGTAAGGCCATACTTGGTACATCTTCTGGATTCCAGGCAGAAACGATTAAACGACGTGAGTCTGGTGTTTTTTTAATCATTTCAATTACATCTTTTAATTGATCAAGTGTCTCACCAGCTGTCGTTTTCCAAGCACGCCACTGTTTACCGTAAACGTCTCCTAAATAACCATATTTATTTGAGAACTCATCATCTTCTAAAACGTTCTTTTTAAACAATTCCATTTGCTCGTCGTACTGTACTTTAAATTCTTCATCTTGTTGTGAGCGAAGACCAAAATCAGTCATGTCAGGACCAGTATACTCATCACTTTCTACCCAGCTCTTAAAAGCCCATTCATTCCAAATGTTATTATTATGCTGCAATAAATAGCGAATATTTGTATCACCTTTCATAAACCAAAGCAGTTCACTTGCTACAAGGCGAAACGGTACTCTCTTTGTTGTTAATAAAGGAAAACCTTTACTTAGATCAAAACGCATTTGATATCCAAATACAGATACAGTGCCTGTCCCTGTACGGTCTTCTTTCTTCGTACCATGTTCCATTACATGGCGGCATAAATTTAAGTATTCATTTTCAGCATGTTTCATATGTAGGAAAACCTTCTTTCAATCGTATATGCAATTTATCATAACATGAAAAATGATAAATTTAATAATCCTAATTAATAAAATTTCTTGCGCTAATTCTTACAAAATTATTAACTTTCCAAATATAAAAAGGTTTTCATTTTCTATTACCGAAAGTATAGTGCGGTAGAACAAAATTTATATTTGGAGGTTAGAAGTATGTCTAAAATTGAAACGCCTGTTATGACTTCTTTACAAACAACGGCTGAAAAAATGATGAAGGATTTAAATGTTCCTGGTGCTGCTGTCGCTGTTATAAAAGACGGTGAAGTTATTATTTCAGAAGGTTTCGGCTATCGTAATATAGAAACAAAAGAGGCTGTTACACCGAATACTCGATTCGCAATCGGTTCCTCAACGAAAGCATTTGGCACACTTTCATTAAGCTTGTTAGCACAGCAAAAAAAGTTTAATTGGGATACCCCTATCCAGTCTTATATACCTAACTTTACTTTATCTGAACTACTTGCTAGCTCACAAGTTACAGGACGGGATTTAGCTTCTCATCGAACTGGAGTGAGTCGTCATGAGGCTCTTTGGTACAGTTCTTCCTTATCTCGAAAAGATCTCGTTGAAAAAATAAAACATTTACCACTTGATGCACCGTTCCGAACTGCATTTCTATATAACAATTTAATGTATGCAACAATTAGCTACATTGTTGAAAACATTACAAATCAAACGTGGGAGCAATACACTACAGAACATATTTTAGAACCTTTAAATATGAGACATACAAACTTCTCTGTTAACGATTCACAAACTACAGATGATTACGCTTTACCTTACATTGAAAATGACGGTGAAATAAAAGCAGTTCCATTCCGTAACATCGATACAGTTGGCGCTGCTGGGTGTATTAATTCCACAATTGAAGATATGGCAAATTGGGTACTTCTCCACTTAAATGAAGGAAAATTTGGAGATCATGAATTAATCTCCTCTGAATTATTACAACAAATGTATACACCACACAATTCAATTCCAGACCAACCGGTTTTATCACTCCCTGAATCTCCATTAAATAGTTACGGTCTTGGTTGGTTTATTAGCGCTTATCGTGGTAAAAAAGTGATTCATCATGGCGGTAATATCGATGGATTTTCAGCGCTTGTTTCATTCATACCAACAGAAAACATAGGCCTTGTCATTTTAACGAATGCTGGAGGAACATTACTTCCTACTTATCTCGCTAATCAAATTTATGACGAACTACTTGAATTAGAATCCATTGATTGGCATAAACGTGCTGTAGAAGATACTAAAAAAATGAAGGAAATGATGAAAGAAGCAACTGAATCCCTCCCTGAACAAATTAAAGGGACTACACCTTCGCACAAGTTAGAGGATTATACTGGTACTTTTGAACATCCTGCATACGGAACATTACAAGTATACAAACGAGATGATTCGTTATATGTACAATTTATGGAAATGGATATTCAATTAGGGCATCATCATTACGACATCTTCTCTGCAAAAGTTGACTTATTCCAAATGAAAATGAGCTTATTATTCGCTTATGAAATGAATGTAAGTGGTGAATTCCCATCCCTTCAGTTACATGTACCAGCTACATTAAGTACTCAGCCGCTTACATTTAAGAAAATTAAATAAGTATTTTGATGGTAAAAAATAAAGGTAGGTGCGAATCACACCTACCTTTTCTATTTCATATCAATCTTATCTGATTGGAACCAAATTGGCTTCGATAACTCAAAGTTATTATGATCCTCTAAAACTATAGTAAGGCGCTCTAACATATCATCTAACATATGCGGCGCTGCTCGTAATGTCCAGACAACTGAGGAGAAAACTGTCATACCAACGTACACCGTGTATAATTTCCAGAATTCCTCTGGTATTTTTCTATTAAAGTATCCTTCTATTTGTCCGATTGAATACGGAATACTAATGTCCCTTGCAAACAGTGCAATTTTCACAAAATCATGAAGTGGATCGCCCCAATCGTAGCCATTAAAATCAACAACACCTACATATTTTCCATCCCGTACAATTATATTTTCTAAGTGAAAATCATCGTGTTGAAATCGATTTGGGCGGTTCTTTAAATATATTTCATTTTCTTCAATAAACTTTATGATTTTATCATCATTTTTTATGTTTATTCCACATGTTTTATATGCCTCTAAATATTTACTATGTTTTTTCATTGCTCTTTCATACCATGGAAGTATATTATTAGGAGCTTCATATGTATGCATTTTTGCTAAATCTTTCCCTGCCTCTATACCAATATCATATTGTTCTTTTGGTGAATACGTAGGCAATAACTTCTTCGCATCTTCCCCTTCTAAATACGAAAAGATGCCATAGCATAAACCTTCTTCTGCCAACAAACCTATTTCAATTGGTTTTTGTGCTTGCACACTACGATTTTGCATTTCATTTAAAATTTGAAACTCTATTTTCTTTCTTTCATACTCTTTTATATCGCCTGTCCGCAATAAATATTTATCATTATTCGCACTCGTAATTATATATTTCTTATCAGGTGAAAAACCTTTAGAAATTTCTTTAATATCCACTGCATTTTTTACTATTTGTATATTGTTTTGCCATGCTGTAATTATCTTCATATCTATTCCCCTTACATTTCTGCATTTGGTGTATAGGCAACTTCTACAATAAATCCATTCGGATCGTAAAAATCAATCGTATAGTAACCTTCCGAATAATGATTCATTTCAATTGGACCACGTATTACCTTCACTTTCGTACTAGAAAGAAAATCTGCTACTTCCTCAACTACTTCTCTATGAATAGCTTGATAACAAATATGTCTAGGCCCTAACGTCCTTACAATTTCCTCATCTACTTCTTTAAAGTATATTTCACTTTCTCCTGTGCTATATGCTATTTCATTTAACTTTCTCCACCCAATTATGGAAAACAACTTATTATAAAAAGAAATGGATTCCTCTAAATTTGCTACCCAAAATTCAATATGATGAATGCCTGCTCGCAGTGTATTCATATTAAGAATACGCTCCTTGTACTACTTGCACAATTTCCATCGGCTTATGAACCATGTAATCTGGTGCATCTTTTTCACTGTTTCAATAACATCATATCCCCAAGATACCCAAATTACGTTCACTCCAGCCTTTTTACACGCTGCTACGTCTCGCTGTTCATCACCGACATATAACATATCTTTCTCTGTTATTTTTTTTGATTTCAAAAATCTTTTTATCATTTTATCTTTACCAAACAAATTTTTAGAACAATACACTTTTTGAATATTTTCGATACTATTCTTGTGTAAAAACGCCCGAATATGCTCTTCTGAGTTCGATGATATGACTGCAATTCCGTAGCCTTTTTTATGTAGTTCATCTAATACTTCTTTCATCCCATGGAACAAAACGAGATTTTTTATAGCAGGCTGATATAATTTATAAAATTCCAACGCTAATATCGGTAGTTTATACAGTGGTACATTAAGTTGTTTACATCTCTCTGGCATCGTTAATTTACGTAAATGTTCAATTTCGTCTTCCTTTACTGCTTTATACCCATGTTTTTCAGCAAGTTGATTATAAATCGGTACAAATATATTTTGTGAATCTACTAATGTGCCATCAAAGTCAAAAACAATATATTTTTGCATTCCCATACTCCCTTTGCTTCTTTTTTCTAAACCTATGTTATTCAACAACATAGTTGTCTGTCCCTTCTATAAAAATAAAAAAGAACAAGATTTTCTCTTGTTCTTTTTAAGACAACCATTTCGGTGGTACATTCGTATTCCAATAAATATTTCCTAACTCATGATGTCCAGAGTATCCATCATCAAAACGGTGGTAATGGAAATTAAAATAATAACCATCTTGCGGTGGATGATCTCTTCTTACATGGAAACGCAATAAATCATTTCCAGATTTCGTATCGTAGACGTGAAAAATCTTCTCATTATTTCCACCAGCTGGTTTTTGAGAAATCGCTAATGATTGTAGTGAATCTTCTGGTACATCACTAGCAAGCTCAGCAATTGCCTCTTCAATTTTCGGTAATATTACATCTTTAAACTCATCTTCAATTACTGGACCAATTTTAGTACCAAACTTTTGCATCGACTGCTTCTCTGCTTCTTGCATTGCATAAGTAATAAAAGTATCGGTGGTTAACCTGTCATTCGTTTCTTCATATGTATAGGACGTGCTCTCCAAACTTTGTTGCCCAGCTGTGCTCGTAGGCTTGTCCGCAGCTTTGGCATTATCAAGTAATATGGAAGGAGGCGTCACTAAACCAAATGTAAACACGGTAATTAATGCGACTAAGGTTTTTCTAAACCAATTTGGCATTTATGTTCCCTCCCCTTTCACTCATTATTTTTTATATAACGGTGGTTTCTTCTATTATACAAAATGATTGTAATTTTTGCACTTTACAATTTTGTTAACGTTCACATATTTTTCACTTGAATATGAAATTGTAAGATTTCATACAATAAAAATACAACAACAATAAGGAGGCGATCAGATGACTTTAGATGTCATGTATTCCGCCGCAAGTATACTCGTTTTAGTATATTTTATTTATCAATGTGTTACAGACTAGAAAAAGAGCCGTCAATGGCTCTTTTTTAATGGTACAAATACAATCCATACAATTAATAAAATAAAAACAACGCTGCCTACCACAGCTGGCAATAAATAAAACTGTGAAAGTATAACTATTCCATATAAAAGTATTGCTGGTAGTAGTAAATAACGATCTGCCTTCCATCTTAACAATAGTAATTTCCCTTCATCACAATATAAACGAAGAAACATCTTATTCGTAAATTCATTCCAATAATCACGTGCATAGCGAGAAATTGCAACTACAGCAAATACGAGAACAATAGCTGCAATCCACCTTGGAGTCATAATTATACTTGCAGTACTGATACATACAATTTGAATATAAAATATTCGTGCAGTACTTGTACGGAAAAATTCTTTCAAAAAAGATTCGACAATACGAGAATCAGCTTTTTTCCCTAAAAGTCTTTTAGAGCGCGGAAACATCCACGGTTTTTTATTCGAACTACTCGGTTTAGCCGCATGACCACCAACTTGCATAATTCCGCTCGTCCAGCGCATGCTTTCCTCCTTTTCTTTCTCGATTTCCTTAAAAAAGAACTTTTTATAATTTATTTTCTCTTTTACTAATACACTACTTAAGAAAATTACTAGACCGATAAATAGAATTGAATACAACGGATTTTTATAAATAAAAAATAAACTAATTCCAAAAAAGGACACGCTCATAGAAAATACTACATTTTTTACAATCCATAAAACCCATCGTTTCCCCACATGTACATGAACAAATCTCGTTAACAACGACAACATAAATCGAAATATAGTAAAGAATACCCAAAATAATAGGACTTGTATCTCTGTTACTTCGATACTTTTCATCAACACTGGTAACATAATAACGACTACTATTATATTCGTTATCCCTATTCGAACAAATGTGTACATCATGCCATACTGGACTAATTTTCGCATATGTGTTGCATACGAAATTAAAAATAAACTATCCGCTTGCTCAAAAAATGAACGAACTCCTCTTGGATATGTTACTAGATAAAATGCGAGTAATCCTAATCCGAAATAAATCGTCTCTTCCGTTGATAATTCATTTATCCATAGCGATCGATAATAGATTCCCATAAATATAAGTGCTGGAATAATAATATATAATGCGACTGTCCAATCTGTTACCGAACGTATAGACTTCCATTTCCGCTCAAGTTCATGGCGTAATCTCTTATAAAATTGTTGTTTAATCATGTTGTTCACGCCTTACAATTACATCAAAGCAGTCTAATAATGAACTACCCGGCATTTCCGCTAATATTTGAATAGATTCTAAATGTCCATCTGCGACTAATGTACCTTGTGAAATGAGTAAAAATCTTTCACAAATTTTTTCAGCAGTATCTAATACGTGCGTACAAAGTAAAATTCCTGCCCCGCGCTCTTTTTCTTTATATAAATAATTTAAAAACTCTTTCGTAGCTACTGGATCTAAACCGATAAAAGGTTCGTCAATGATATAAAAATCTGGCTCAGTTAAAAACGCCAATATTAGCATAGATTTTTGTTTCATGCCTTTTGAAAACTTTGATAAATACTCATGTTTATGCTTATTCATTCGAAAAGTATGTAATAATTGTTCCGCTCGTTCTTCCCAACTTCCCATTTCACTTCCACGAGCTGCCATTAATAATTCAATATGTTCCCAGAGCGTCAAGTAATCATAGTATGTTGGATGTTCTGGTACGTATGCATACGGATTTTTCTTTTCACCGAATGATATTTCACCGTCCATATTTACAAGTAATCCGAGTATCGTTTTAATCGTCGTACTTTTCCCAGCACCATTTGCTCCAATAAGAGCAACTAGTTCACCTTTTTCGATAGAAAAAGCTATATCATGAATTGTTTTTTCGCCTATTTCATATCCAGCTGAGCGGATATTTACTTTTAACATGCATTCCCCTTCTTTCCATTTCCAATACAATCAAGGAAAAGAATAACATATAACTATCTATATATCATTATAAAATATTTATTTTCATAGCAGGAAAAAACATTTTTTAACAGAATATTAAATGTTTGATTACATTTTATTGGAGTTGATAATATGTCTTTTCAAATTCGTGAAGCAACGATAGATGATATAGACGCACTTTGTTCTTTAACGAAAGAATTAAAAGGTTCCTCTATTTCCTATGAAGATATGAACAACCGCCTACAATTCGTACAAATGAGTCCGTTTGATTTTTTATATGTTTACGAGGAAGAAGAAGCTATATTTGGATTACTTGGATTTCGTATACGTAAAAATTTAGAAGATGTAACACGTTATGGAGAGATTTCAATTATTAGCGTTGATTCTAACATACGACGGAAAGGCATTGGACAAGTTTTGATGGATTATGCCGAGCAATTAGCAAAGAAACATAATTGCATTGGCACATGGCTAGTTAGTGGAACAAAAAGAGTAGAAGCTCATCCTTTTTACAAAAAATTAGGTTATGAAGTAAATGGCTACCGATTTGTAAAATATTTTTAAACTACTTTATAAAGTGAAGGGACTATAACAATGACAAACATTAAAGCAATTTTCATTGATCGTGACGGTACAATTGGTGGTGACACTACAATACATTATCCAGGATCTTTTACATTATTTCCATTCACAAAAACATCCTTGCAAAAACTAAAAGCTAAAAATATAAAAATTTTCTCTTTCACAAATCAACCCGGTATCGCAGATGGAATAGCAACTGTAGCCGATTTTGTACAAGAATTAGAAGGCTTCGGTTTTGATGGTATTTATGTATGTCCTCATAAACACGGTGATGGTTGTGAATGCCGTAAACCAAGTACAGGCATGCTGCTTAAAGCAGCAAAAAAACATGGACTTAATTTAACACAATGTGCTGTAGTTGGTGATCGTTGGACTGATATTGTTGCAGGAGCAAAAGTAAATGCGACTACGATTCTAGTCCGAACAGGCGCTGGGTATGATGCTTTGCATACGTACCGAGACAAATGGGCACATATTGAACCAAACTACATTGCAGATAACTTTGAAGATGCAACAAACTGGGTTTTAAATCAACTATAATACAAATGAAAATTTTGATTCACCCGAAATAATTTAAAACATAGTTAAAATAGCCTTTTGGCAAATAATTGTATTCCACAAAACGGATCACCTCAAAAGGTAGCAAGTTCCCTTTTGATACGCAAACATTGCAATTCAAATTATATTTTTTATTAGTAACAGCAATTAACGTAAAGAAGGAATAGCTTAGTGGCTATCCCTTCTTTATTGACTTCTATTATTTACATTTGTTATCTGTTTTTATTGAGTATTCTCATCGTTTTTATACTCCAAAATATCCCCTGGCTGACACTCCAAAGCTTTACATATCGCTTCTAATGTTGAAAAACGAACCGCTTTTGCTTTCGCATTTTTCAAAATAGAAAGATTCGCCATCGTAATTCCAACCTTCTCTGAAAGCTCCGTTACACTCATTTTTCGTTTTGCTAACATGACGTCAATATTAATAATGATTGTCATATCCGCCACCTCAAACCGTCAAATCATTTTCTGATTTTATGTGAATTGCCTCTTGTAGAAGTCGTTGGAGGATAGCAGCAAAAACGGAGATAACGAGCGAAGCAAAAACGATAATGAGTCCCACTAACCCAATAGGAGGGTCCATTTTTTTCGCTATAAAATAAAAAAGTGGCAAACTTAATACATACAAACCACTGATTGTAATTGCACAGCGCTTTATATTCTTTAACGCCTTTACTGATAATTCCGAGAACGCTGTGTTCTCATCAATGTACTGTAAAAGATTGAAAGCCTGATAAAGAGCAACGTAAAAAGGCACAGCTGCTCCATACATTACAATGAAAACAAGATATTTTATCGGAGCAATGTTAGGATACAAATTCGCTGTGAAATCCGCCATTTCCGGCACTAAAAATATGCATAAAGCAAGCACTGAAATTCCAGCAAGAAAAATAATTACTTTTAAGAACATTGTTGAACTTCGTTTAAGATTCATTTACAATACCTCACTTATTTAATGGCAACATAATTTTATCACAACATTTATTGTTTAACAATAAATAAATATCGTTTTATTTTTGTCATGTTTTTTAATTTAGGCAAAAATAAAAAAGAATTTCTCATTACAAAGAAATTCTTTTTCTTGAAAATGCCTCTTTCAACTTAATTTTTTAAAACGTTAATTCGTAATGGAAATAACGATTATCTCTCAAATAGCCATTTTCAGCGTATAATCGTTGTGCTGATAAATTATCAATCTCTGTTTGCAATTTTACACCTTTTGCTCCATTCTCTAATGCGTATTCTTTAGCAGCTTCTAATAATTTTTTACCTGTTCCGGCTCCACGCTTCGCCGCTTGTACAAATAAATCATTTAAAATCCATAATTCTTTCATTGAAATGGAAGAAAATGATGGATATAGTTGTGTGAACCCAATATATTCGCCATCTTCAACTGCTACGAAAATAACGGACTCTTTTTTCTCAATTCGATTTCGTAAAAATACTTTTGCACCTTCTAAATCAGAATCTTGTCTATAAAACATGCGATAGTTATTAAAAACTGATGCCAGTCCATCTAAATCTGCAATTGTTGCCTCATATATTCTCATTTTACTCCATTCCCCTTCCAATACTGTCTCATTATATCCGTTGCCCATTTAGGCTGGTGTATTTCTTCTGTCGGCATAAACTCTTTCATTATTGGTTTTATATCCAATATAGGAGTGCCATCAATAGCATCTAATCCCTCAACAATAATTGATTTACCTTCTCTTTTGATCACCTTTACAATTGTTACACCTATGCGATTCGGACGATTTTTCCCGCGCTGTGCAAAAATACCTACTTCAGGATAATCCTTATTATTTCTAGGATGTCTAGCAAAATACTGAATTTGCTCGTCAGTTACTTTATGAAAATAAAAAACAACTTCAATATGAGAAAAATCTTCAATCCCTTGTATACTTTTTTCTGCATACATTTCAGTTAAAGTTATACGGGATCTTACTTCTCCCCACTCATCATCTTTTATTTCCTTTCTTTCATTATGTACAAATGCGATTGGTTGAACTGAAAACATACGCATTCCCCCTCAAATGTAACCACTTACATTATAAAATATTTTCTGAATGTTTTCCAGATATACGAATCGAGTTTACATAATATAATTATGCTCTATCTAGAGCTACCTTGACCGCTTCAATTGCATGTATATGAGCTGTATCAAATATCGGGACAGATACGTTTTCTTGCTTTATTAATAAACCTATTTCCGTACAACCTAATATAATTCCTTGTGCTCCTTCTTGTACTAATTCTTCTATAACCCTTTTATAATACTCTCTAGATTGAACTACTATTTTTCCTAAACATAATTCTGTATATATTACTTCGTTTACTTTTTCTCTATTTCTTCCTGATGGTACTATTACTTTTATATCATGCTCTTCAATACGTGACTTATAGAAATCTTGCTCCATTGTATATTTAGTTCCAAGCAGACCAACCTTTTGAATGTCTTTTCTTTTAATTTCTTTTGCAGTTGCATCAGCAATATGTAAGACTGGAATATCAATTTTCTCCTTTATTTTTTCAACTACCTTATGCATTGTATTTGTACAAATGATTATAAAGTCTGCTCCTCCCTTTTGTAATGAATATGCCGCATTCGCTAAAACTTCACCTGCTCCATTCCAATCTCCTCTAGACTGGAATCTTTCAATCTCTTCAAAGTCCACACTATTAATCAAACATTTTGCTGAATGCAGCCCTCCTAATCTCTCTTTTATTTCTTCATTAATAATTCGATAATATTCAGAAGTTGATTCCCAACTCATACCACCTATAAGACCTATCGTTTTCATATAAACACCTACCTAAACTATTTTTATAAAACTAATAACAACGTTTTATTGTGTATATTATACATAATAAAACAAGACTTTAAGTTTGGAATATAAAGTCTTGTTTTAACGGAATAATAAAGAATAATTCTACTTTCATTTCCAAGGAAATTTTAATAGAATATTCTGAAATTAACACTCTGATGTTTTTATAAATTCTTTATACTTATAATTAAAACACTCTCGATACAACTCTTTGATTTCATCATATGATGGAACACGTGGGTTATTAGCTGGGCTACCACTTTCAATTGCATCTGATGCCATTTTAGAGATAGCATTTTCAAATTCAATTTCATCGATTCCGTATTCTTTTAAATTTGGAATACGAAGATCATAGCAAAGCTTTTTTATTTCCCCAAGCGTATAGTCTGCTACTTCCTCATCAGAATTCGAATACAAATCCTTATTTAAGTTGTGTCCAATTTTTGCTAACCTTTTCACTGCGCTTGTTTTTGTAAACTCTAACACTGTAGGTAATAGTATGGCATTTGATATTCCATGCGGTACATGAAATAATGCTCCCACTGGCCTTGACATTCCATGAACTAATGTAACTGATGCATTAGAAAATGCAATTCCAGCTTGTAAGGAAGCAATCATCATCGCTTCTCTTGCCTCCATATTACGTCCATCTTCATATGCTATACGTAAATATTTCATAATACTTTCAATAGCTGAAAGAGCAAGTATATCTGTAAGTGGTTGTGAAACTTTAGAAATATACGCTTCAATCGCATGACATAACGCATCTATTCCTGTTGCTGCCGTAATTTGTGGGGGTAACGAACTTGTCAAAACCGGATCTATAATTGCTACTTTCGGTATAAAACTAGGATGCTTCATCATCATTTTTACATCTGTTTTTTTATTCGTAATTACTGCTACACTTGTAACTTCCGATCCAGTACCAGAAGTTGTTGGAATTGCAATAAGTGGTAGTGGATTGTTTTCTATTTTAATATCCTTTTGGACATAATCCTCAACTTCTCCACCATTTGTATATAAAACCGCTACCGCTTTCGCAGCATCAATACAACTTCCACCACCAATACCGATAATAAAATCGCACTTTTCCTCTTTACAAAGAGATAACGCTTCTAATACGTGTATATTTGTAGGCTCAGCATCCACTTTATTATATGTACTAACAGTAATACCTTTCTTATTTAGTTGTTGCATACACTTTTCAACATATCCTAATTTCTCCATAATTTTATCAGTAACTATAAAAGCTCTTTTCCCGAACTTTTTTGATTGTTCTCCCAGTTTTTCAAGCGAATTCCTTCCATATAATACCGACTTTGGCATACGAAACTCAGAAACCTCTTGCAAGTCCCCCACCCCTTCTTATCCTAATTAATATTTTATAACATAAATTATCAATTTAATGAATCTTTACGATTCAAATTTTTTAATAGAGTCCTGTTAAAGTATAGAATGCGATAACTAAAAATACAGCAACCGTTTTCAAAATTGTAATAGCAAATATATCTTTATATGACTGTTTATGTGTTAATCCTGTTACTGTAAGAATAGTAATAATAGCCCCGTTATGTGGTAGTGTATCCATTCCTCCTGATGCCATTGATACGATACGGTGCATAACTTCTAATGGAATATCAAATTGATTGGCCGCTGCAATAAATTTATCTCCCATTGCACTTAATACTATTCCCATTCCTCCTGATGCCGAGCCTGTAATTCCAGCTAAAATATTCGTCGTTACTGCACCATTCACTAACGGATTTGTGAAAGTAGCAGAGATGCCATCTCTCATAATTGCGAAACCTGGAAGTGCTGCAATGACACCACCGAATCCAAACTCAGCTCCTGTATTCATCGTTGCAAGTAGCGCTCCACCAATACTTGTATTCAATCCAGCTTGGAAACCTGTTACTACTCGCTTCCAATATAATAATAACGTTGTTAAGATCCCTATAATAAGTGCCAATTCTACAGACCAAATTCCTACTACTGCACTTAATTCTACTTTTCCAAATGCTTTCATACCAATTGCAGAAAAATCAAAACCGCTTGGATACCACTTCGGTATCATAATAGTAAACACTTTATTCATTACACCTACTAAAATAAGTGGTATAAATGCAATAAGTTGTTGTGCTCTTGTGATTTCAATGTTATTAATTAATGGCATATTTTTTTGTTCTACTTGCAAAGATGCTGCCATTTCAGTATTTCCATCATTAAAACCAAAGTATCCTTCACCTGCCGCTTTTGCCTTCTTACGTCTACTCTCTAAATATAGTAAACCTAATGTAAGAACAAAAATTGCTCCTACAATCCCAAGTATCGGTGCAGCATAAATATCCGTTTTAAAAAATGTTGTAGGTATTACATTTTGAATTTGTGGTGATCCAGGTAACGCATCCATTGTAAACGTTACTGCTCCAAGAACAATCGTTCCAGGGATTAAACGCTTTGGAATATTAGCTTGTCGAAACAACTTAGCTGCGAACGGATAAACAGCAAACACTACTACATACACACTAACACCACTATACGTTAAAATAGCCCCCATTAATACAATCGCTAATATAGTACGTTTTTCACCAACTAACTCAATAATTGTTTTTGCGATAGAATCTGCAATTCCTGACATTTCCACTACTTTTCCAAATATTGCTCCTAATAAAAACACAGGAAAATATAATTTTATAAATCCAACCATTTTCTCCATAAAGATATTAGAAAAGAAAGGTAATACATAACTAGGTTCTGTCAAAAATACTGCAAATAATGCAAATATCGGCGCGAATAAAATAACAGAAAAACCTCTGTATGCTACGAACATAAGTAAACTTAGTGCTAATAATATAATAACTAACTCCAATTTTACCCCTCCATTAAACAGAATATTCTAAATTTTATTGATAAATTTCTACTAACCTTTTAATTCTGACATCCCTCCTCTTATTCATACAAATTTTTATGCTAAAAATGTCTAATTATAATTATTCGATTACATATGAAAAATCCCTTTAAACAGAAACGAATTCATCGTCATACGTTATAAAGGGATTGCTAGAATCTATATTTACTGCTGTATTAAATTTTTCTCTACACAAAAATGATACAGTTCTTCAACATCTTTCACTATGTAGGTCGCACTAACTTCAGTCAGTTCTTTTTCACAGCCATAGCCATATAAAACACCAATTGAAGCAATTCCATTCTGATTTGCACCTATTATATCGTGCTTTCTATCACCAATCATTATCATTTCTTCTTTATTTAGTTCTTCATTTTTTTGTAAAATATGAGCAATTATTTCTTCTTTTTTTATTCTCGTACCATCTAAATTACTTCCAATGATGTCTTCGAAATAATTCGTTAATTGAAAATGCTCTATAACTTGTTTCGCAAATACAGTGGGCTTTGAAGTTGCTACGAATATGCGATTCCCTGAACTTTTTAATTGTTGCAAGAGCTTCAGAATCCCCTCGTATACATTATTTTCAAACAATCCACGCTGCTTTAAATACTCACGGAAGTAAAAAACAGCACGTTCAACCTCTCCTTCACTCATATTATATCTCTCTATGAATGATTGCTGAATAGGAGGACCTATAAATGAATCTAACTCACTTATATGTACTTCTTCAATTCCTACTTTTTTTAATGCATATAAAACCGAGTTTACAATCCCTTCTTTCGGATCCGTTAAAGTTCCATCTAAATCAAATAGAAATGTTTTATACATGCTTCATTCCTCCACTTAATTTGCTGTATAAATAACTGCTAACATCTCTTCCACTTCTCCCTATTATACTATTATTATCTATTTTTTCGAAAAATCAATTTCCATATGTCACATACTTTCAGTTACAAAATACGATAGATATGATACAGTAAAAAAGTTACAATTATTTTAATAGAAACTGGTGAAACAAATGTCAATTACGTTAATTTTTATAATGGCTTTCACAATTGTGATCCACGCAGTTGAAACAAGCTCTTATAGTATTCGATTAGCTGGAGTACGTTTAAAGAAGATTGCGGTTGCCCTGTCTGTTGTAGGAATGGTGTTACTTATTTCAAGAACATCAAACTTACTACAAGCCTTTTTAATCGGTGGTATTGTCGATGAAGCAAAACTAGATTCTTCTATTAATTTAGAGCATATTATACGACTCGTACTATTATCGGCTTCTATCGGTACATTAATCGCGATCATTCTTTATCCAACTTTGACAAAATTATTTGGATATGTCATTCAAAACTTTGAAACAGACGGTTCTTTCATTCGAATGATGAAAACGAATAACATTCAAAAATTAAAGTACACAAAAAAATATGTCCGTTTTCCAAAGTTAGAAATGATTCATAGACTGCGTATCGGTGGTATTCCAAAGCGTATTATGCTTATTAACATGTTTGCTACTGCTATTTATACAGCAGGGGTACTTTCAGCCCTTTACGCTTCTTTTTTAAATCCAGATTATGCAACAAATGCAAGTACAGCTTCTGGCCTTGTAAATGGTTTCGCCACTATTTTATTAACTGTATTACTCGATCCACGCATTGCTCTTTTAACAGAACGTGCTCTACAATCAGAAAGCGGTGCTGAATCTATGAGTAAAATGTATGGTTGGCTAATGATTTCTAGACTTCTCGGCACATTATTAGCACAACTGCTATTTGTACCAGGTGCTTACTGGATTTTATGGATTATTGAACTGATGCATTAATTTACTAGAAAGGTGAATTTATCAATGAAGATCAAAACAGAGAAAGATATAATTCGCTTAATAGAAAACGACGAATGGATGATGAATGTATTACAAATGGCAAAATCACTAGAGCTACCTGATTGGTGGATTTGTGCCGGATTTGTTCGTTCTAAAATTTGGGATACTTTACATGACTATGAAGCTAAAACGGCTATGCCTGATGTTGATGTGATTTATTATGATAGTCTACATCAAGATGAGATATACGAACAATCATTAGAAACGAAATTAATGAATATTGATGCTACTATCCCTTGGTCTGTAAAAAATCAAGCTCGTATGCATGTAGTGAATAATATGCCACCATATTCTTCTTCTGTTAATGCTATTTCTAAATTCCCTGAAACAGCAACGGCTTTAGGAGTTACACTTGATGAACTAAACAACGTTATCTTAACAGCCCCATGTGGTATTGAAGACGTCCTTTCTTTACAAGTGAGACCAACAGCTCATTTTCTTGAATCAAAAGAACGATTACATATGTACAAAAACAGAGTTATAAAAAAGAATTGGCAAAGTAAGTGGCCTAACATCACAATCACATATCCAGAAATTTAGAAAGGGTGCCTCTCATTTATAGAAGCACCCTTTTCTTCATTTCAAAAAATGTATGACTGTTTCTGCAAATCTATCTGCTTCCTCATAATGAGGTGAATGACCGCTCTCTTCAAATACGATATACTTGCCGTTTCGGGCATCTTTATTAAATGTTTTAATTTGTTCTTCACACGTTACTACATCATGTTTTCCTACTATTAATAACATTAGATTTTGTACATCTTTTATTTTTGATAATAATGATGTATGACATGCTCCCTCTAATTTTAATCTATCAAAGTGAATTTTGGAGCGATTTGAAAATATTTCCCACTCTTCATCACTGTATAAACTCTCATCTGTCCTATCTTCCTTATTATTGTAAATCTCCATTCTTTTTTCTTCTAATTCAGCGCTTAATCTTATATAAGCTTCTAACAACTCTTCTGAACTAGCATCGCTAGATGAATAAGCAAGAGACTCTTCTGCTACTTCTTCTTTTCCATACTTTTTTAATAAATGCCCTGTCTTTTGCAACAAAGCTCTACTTGTTAATGCAAAATCAAAAGTTGGTCCTTCAAATATTATTTTCTCTATTGAATTTGGATATATCGACGCATAAAGCAATGCTACATATCCACCGAAAGAATGTCCAATTATAGACCACTTCTCAATTTGTAATACTTTTTTTAATTCCTCACAGTCTTCAATCAAATCATTTAATCCAAAAGCTTCGTCTTCAGTAATTTCTTCTGAGCGACAAACACCTCTTTGATCTATCATAATTACATATAGAGAACCTTTTAAACGTTCCGCTTGATGAAATGAAAAATCATAACAACTCTCTCCTGGTCCACCATGCAAGTATAAGACTGGCTTATTTTTAGGATTTCCATGTGTTTCAACGTATAGCTTTTTCCCTCTAATATTCATATACTCTCCTGTTTCTATCAAATTCGCCATAAACATCCCCATCTTCTTTTTACTGAATATTATAACATTTAATATTAAATAATCCCTATTACATTTAAGAAGACGATAATTATTGCAAGTGGTGCTACAAATCGAAGTAAAAATGCCCAACAAGTAAATACTTTCTTTCCATAATTTCCACCTACAAAAAACTCCGCTTCTAGTACCTTCTTCTCCATTTTGAATGAAACGAAAATACTAATAAATAGTGCACCAAGCGGCATTAATATATTACTAGATAAAAAGTCTACTGCATCAAAAATATTCTTTCCGAAAATCGTAATATCACTCCATACTCCAAATGATAACGCTGATGGTATACCTACTAAGAAAATGCCGAAACCGATCAGCCATGATAATTTCGTTCTCTTTTCTTGTTCACCATTTGCTAATGCTGAAACAACAGTTTCTAGTAGAGAAAATGCTGATGTTAATGTCGCAAATGTAAATAGTGCAAGAAATACTGTTAAGAAAAACCCACCAAATGGAATTTGACTAAATACAGATGGTAATACGATAAATAGTAATCCAGGTCCTTCTGTCGGCTCCATTCCTAATGAAAATACGGCTGGAAAAATAGCAAGACCTGCAAATAATGAAACAAATAAATTTAATCCAACAATTGTTATTGCTGATTTTGGTAAACTTTCTTTTTTATTTAAATAGGAACTATACGTAACCATAATTGAAATCCCGATACTAATTGCAAAGAATGATTGCCCCATTGCGAACAAAATACTTTCCGAAGTAATCTTTGAGAAATCTGGTTGTAAGAAAAACTTCACACCTTTCATTGCATCATCAAGTGTTAAGGAACGAATAATAAGAGCGACAAATAAAACGAACAATGCTGGCAACATATATTTACTTGCTTTTTCAATTCCGTTTTGTACACCCTTTGATACAACCCATATCGTAATGAACATAAAAGCGAAATGTCCCATAATAGCCCAAGCAGGATTCCCAATTGTTTCAGTAAATAATGTACCGTAATTTTGTCCTGGCGTAATCAGTTGTCCAGTTATTCCTCTGAATAAATAAATTAATACCCATCCACCTACAACACTATAAAACGAAAGTAGTATAAAACACGTTCCAACACCAAGGCGTCCAATCCAATGCCATCCTGTATTTGGTGCGATGCTTTTAAATGCTCCAACTGCTTGTTTCTGCGTACTGCGTCCAATCATAAATTCAGCTATAAGTAGCGGTAGTCCAATTAAAACAGTAAATAATATAAAGATTAAAAAGAACGCTCCTCCCCCACTCTTCCCAGCGATATAAGGGAACTTCCATATCGCACCAAGTCCAATTGCTGATCCGGCTGCCGCCATTATAAAACCTAATTTCGAAGTCCATTGCTCCGTCTGTTTCATCTCATTTTCCTCCTAATTAAATCTTTTTATATAAATAAATAAATTTTATAAACCTATTCAAATAAACCCTCCATTTCTTCTTCCATATAATAAAAAAATGGCCTAGCATCTCTATATAAAGAGACGCTAAGCCATTTACTTAACGCGGTACCACCCTTATTGATTCCATTATGAATCCACCTTAGTAGTAATCGTTTGATTACAAACCTAATATCGAAGGTTAACCGTTAAGATTTACTAAGAATGTAATTCCGTTCCACCTTACTGCTCCTAGGCGAGTTCAGGATGTCATTTGACTATGTCACACCAACCCATAGCTCTCTGTACAAATACATGACCTTACTACTCCTATTCAACACATTGTAATATTTAGAATATATTTTCTTTTGAAATTAATATGAAGTATATCGGTTATATTTGTAACTGTCAAGGAATATGTTAATTTTTTTCGAAAAGAATGTTCTGTTGTAATTTTGTACAATAGGGCGATGTTATTAATCATCTAGATCATCATACTCCATATCGTCTTCACCTTGGTCATCATCTTCATTTTCATTTTTAATAAATTCAAATTCCTTTTCCGCTATAATATTCCCGTTTTTCTTCTTAATATATATTTCTTCCTCATCTTCGTTTGTTTCTACCTCTATTTCATATACACCCTTATCGTCCATACGTTCTACATCAATTTCCTCTACAACTCCATTTACCTTTTCAACTGCAATTTGCTTAGCTATTTCTGGACTAAGCTCTTTACTTTCGTAACTTTTTTCTTCTCTCTCTTTATATCGTATTTCTTCATGTTCCATTGCATTTACACCATATGCTGTCCCTCCAGCAATGAAAAGCACCATCACGATTCCAATCCATAATTTCATTCCATGTTCCCCCTCTTCATTTCTTTCTTACTTACATACTAAAATGTTAAAATGAAAAAAAACTGTGAGAAACATTAAAATTTGATGAGAATCCGTTTATTTTTGTGATTATCCTTCGTCATCATCATCTTGATTATCATTGCCTTCTTCTTGATCATCGTCATCTTGTTGTTGAGATGGCTCCTTTTGCTGAATAGCGTTATTTACTGCTGTAGTTGATAAAATTTCTCCTGTTATTGTATGTACTCTTACATCAACAGTTTCAGTTTGTTTTTTTATAATAATTTGGTAAGTAGCCGTACCATTTATATCAATTATACTTACCTTCTCAATAAATCCACCTTGTATTTTTTGTAACGCAACTTCTTTCGCCTGTTCTTCTGTTATAACTTTTGGTATTTGTGAACTACCAATTAAAGCGCCTGTAGTTTCTTCAATTTCTACGATTACATTTTCACTTGCACTTTTCTCTATTTCTATTACATATATATTTTTTTCATTTTTTTGCTCAAGCCTAATTCCCTTTACATTCCCTGGCACTTGCTGCACTGCAATTTCTTTTGCCTGCTCTTCTGTAATTTTTGTCATCGGTTTTTCTGACAATTGAATTTTACCAGTTGTTTTTTCAATCTCAACTACCTTACTTTTCTTATCATTTGTTTCTACCGTAATTACGAACACTTCTATCTCATTTCTCTTTTCTAATATAGTATGTTTAATTACACCTTGTACTTCCTGTAGCGCCATTTCTTCTGCTTTCTCTTTCGTTATTGTATTACTTTTTAATGCTATTTCTTTTGCACGTTTTACCTCTCCATTTTTGGCATCTACTATTATTTCATATAAACCTTGTTCATTTGAAAGATTTACCCTATAAAAATCTTGTTCCCCTTTATTTACTAATTTCATACTTTTAATTTTCCCAGGATACTGTTCAGATACAATACTTTGAATTTGCTTCTCAGATAATATTCTTTCTCCTTGCTTTGAAACAATACGTTGTGATACAAACGCTACACTTACAACCGCAAAGCAAACGAACAATGCAATTTTCCATTTCTTTTTCATTTATAAAGCTCCTATCCCTTTATAAAAAATGAGGTAAATTTACTGTAACTTTCGTCCATTTTCCTTCTTCACTTTCAAGTTGTATATCTCCTTCATGAGCATCAATAATTTGTTTGGCAATCGATAAACCTAAACCAGTACCCCCTGTTTCCCTGCTCCTCGCTTTATCAACTCGAAAGAAACGATCAAACACTTTCTGTATATCTTCCTTAGGAATTCCCATACCGTAATCTTGAATAGAAAAAAAGACTTTTTCTTTTTGTATTCCTACTATCATATCGATTGAATCTTTACTGTATTTCATTGCATTATCTAATAAAACTACTAATACTTGTTTTATTTTTTGTTCGTCAATATTTACAATAATCTTTTCTTCCTCTGTAATAACACGAAAATCTCGATTATATGTTTTTTCTAGTTGTTCCGCAGTCATCTTACATAATCGAACTAAATCTGATTCTTTCATTTCCAACTTCCACTCTGCACTACTGTTGGCAAGCAGTAACATTTGATTTGTCATGCCTTTCATTCTTACTGCCTCAGAGTATATCGCCTCTACAGATTCTTCTAAAACATCTTGTTTTTTCATTCCCCATCTTTTTAATAATTTCGCATAACTTTCAATAACTGTTAGCGGTGTTCTTAATTCATGCGAAGCATCTGAAACGAACTGTTGTTGCTTTTCAAAGTTCTGATGTAATAAATCAATCATTTTATTAAATGTCGTTCCCATTATGTGCAATTCATCTTTTGATTTATTCTCAAGCGGTATTTTTTTGAATATCCCTCTATCTTGTATATGCTCCATTGTTTGTATTAAAGAATTTACAGGTTTTAAAATGAGTTTACTTAACATTCTTCCCGCAAAAAAAGATGGAATTAAAACGAAAAGTGATGCAATAACTAATACATTTTTTAACATATTTAAATTCTCTTGCAAACTATCTAAACGTTCTGTCATTTCTAACGAAACGATTTTCCCATCATTCCAAATGATTGGCATTTTTATATAAGCAAATTCACCCTCGTTCTTCTCATAAATTCCAGCAGATTCTTTTCTTTCAAATTTCGTATTTAATGCCGGAATTGGTTTTGTACTATCTACTTCTTGCCTAATCATTACATTTGAATTTTCATTAATAATTCTAATCATACCGTTTGAAGGTAAGTATGGTTGCAATAGACTTATTGCATCTACTTCTTTTGCTGAATCTGCGTTCATTCCATCAATGATATGTATTGCCTCACGTTTCAATCGTTCTAACTCTCCGTTCGTAGTCACTTTATAAAACAAAAAATATATTGAACTATTAATAATTAATAAAATAAGTAGTAACCATACTGTAGAGAATAAATATATTTTATTTTTAATTTTCATACATTACCCCTTTAAGACATACCCAACACCTCTAACAGTGTGAATAAGTGGTACGTCCACATTACAATCTACTTTTTTACGCAAATATCTAATATATACATCAACAACATTTGTATCGCCATAATAATCAAATCCCCAAACATTCGTTACAATTTGCTCACGGTTTAACACTTGATTTTCATGCTTCATTAAAAAGAGTAATAAATCAAATTCACGTGGTGTCAAGTCGACTAGATTATCCCCTCTTTTTACTTCTCTCGTTTTCTCATCTAAATATAAATCTGCAATTTGATAACTACTATTTTCCTCTTCTTTTACTACATTTGAAATTCTTAAACAAGCACGAATTCTCGCTAATAATTCTTCTATTTGAAAAGGCTTTGTGATATAGTCACTTGCTCCTTGATCTAAACCACTAACCTTGTCAACAACTGAGTCACGAGCAGTTAATAAAATAATAGGTATTACAGCATTTTTCAAACGTATTCTTCGAAGAACTTCTAACCCACTTATATTTGGAAGCATTACATCAAGTAATATTAAATCCCAGTTACCATTGCTGAACTTTTCCATTGCCTCTGTACCTGTTTTTGCAATTTCACTTTCATATCCTTCAAATTCTAATTCTAACTGCACGACACGAGCAATTTTTTCTTCATCCTCAACGATTAAAATCCTTTCTCCCATAAAAGCCTCCTATAATATATATTTGCACCATTTTAGTATAACAAGTAATACTTTCCTTCAAAAGAAAAAATACCCAATATATTTTATCCTTAATGAAAAAAATCAGGAATGAAATATATTCCTGATTTTTAAAGAGACAATCCAACCCATTGCCAATATGCATAGTAAAATATAACCATTACAAATATATAAATAACGCTTAAATAACTACTTAATTTTAATAAATCTTGTGGTTGAAAAGTTTCTCTATCACTTTCTTGAAATAATAGTAGTGCCTTAGAACTGACCGGAAAGGTTAAACAATAATTCATTCCAACAATACCTATAAATAAGACAGCTACTTCATTTAATTGTAGACTAGTTGCAAAGTATAGTAGTGGCGGAATAAAAATTACTGCTCTCGTAGTGTGAGATGTAATATATAAATGTGATGTTACGGAAAGAATAACAATTACTAGTAGCACAATGAAAATTGATTGATCATCAATAAATTTTGTTACAGAAAATAACTTCTGCATAATCCATTGCGCTGCACCACTTTCCATTAATGATTTTCCTAATGCAATTGCTGCTCCAACAAATAAAATTAAGTTCCAGGAGACACCTTTCAAACTTTCTTTCCACTTCATCACACCGACTTTTGGTAAAGTTAATAAAAAAACTCCGATTATAGTTACAGTAGCAATTTCCAAACCGTGTAACGACTCTGTTAACCAAAAAGTTACCATCGCTATTAAAATAGTTATTGTATATTTTTCATTTCTTGATAATTTAACCTGCACTTTTTTCGGCTGTAGTTTCGTCTTTACTTCTTCTTTATCCAAAAATAAAAATAATATTACGCGACAACATATAAAGCTCATTATGACTCCAAATGGTAATCCCCATATTAACCACTTTACGAACGTAATGTTTTTATTATTAAATTCCTTTAACATATCTAGCGCGATTAAATGTGAGCCTGCACCAATAATTGTAGAACTTGTTGAAACTAAAATAACAGTAGGCATTAAAATTGCTAATGCTTTCGTAATTCTTCTACTTCCAATTTCTTTAGATATAGCTTGAAAAACAGGTAATACAACCGCTGCGCGTCCCGATGTAGATGGAATAAAAAAGGCAAGTATTTGAATAATCATCGTTAAAATCCAGCATAAGCCTGATATATTACGAGCGCGATTTACAACAAAGTACGTCATTTTTTCAGCTAGACCGGTAATTTGAAGTGCTCTTCCTAAAATAAACGAACCGATCATAAGCCAAATCACATCCGAAGCTAGCGAATCAAATAAAAGATCTTGCTTTGCTGTTCCTGAAATAATTAGAAATAATACAGAACCGAGTGCAATATAGGCCGAATTTATCGTTGTTGTTGTCCATAATATAATTGCACAGCAAAATCCAAACAAACTCCATTTCGCTTCCATCGTTAATGATGATGGAAGCAAAAGAACTATTTCTGCCATTAATATAAGCGCTACGGGAATAACCCAAGATGGCTTAGTTTTCGGATTATCAGTACTATTCACATGTAATTCCACTACATTTTTTTCAATCATGATACGTACCCACTTTTATTCAGCCGAGAAGCGATTTGATAACCGACTAACACTGTACGCATCGTACTCTCTGTACAATCACGAAGCTATTTCTCTGCATTTGAAAATGCATTTTCCAAAGAAGATGGCATTGGTAGTATACTTGTATATGCATCAATTCCGTAATCATAATTAATACGTGCTCCTTTACCGACTGTCCCTACTAACGCTATTACTGGTAACCCATATTTTTTTGCACATTTAGCCACCTCAGCTGGAATTTTTCCACGTGGTGTTTGAAAATCTATACTTCCTTCCGCGGTAAATACAAGATCACACTTTAACAATAGTTTATTTAAATCCATATACTTCATAATAATATCGTATCTCGGATGAAGTGTTGCCCCAATTAAAGCTTGTAGTCCAGCACCAAGACCGCCAGATGCACCACTTCCTGGTGTATGATGTACATCTATACCTATATCTTTTTTTATAATAGAAGCATAGCGCTCCAATGCTTTTTCTAGTTCTATTACTTGTTCTTCGTTAGCACCCTTTTGCGGACCAAACACTCTAGCTACTCCATGCTCACCGCATAATTGATTAAACCAATTACAAGCAACATCGATTTGAACATGCCTTAATCTAGGATCTACTTGTAATGTATCTATTTTCGAAACTTGTAATAAAGATGTTCCTCCTTGAATTTGCAATTCCTTTCCATCTCTATTTAAAAACTTTACACCTAATGCTTGAGCCATACCAGCTCCTCCATCAGATGTACCTGAATCACCACACCCTATTAATATACGATCTACCCCTTTATTTAAAGCTAATTCTATTAACTGCCCAACACCATGAGTAGTCGTTTTTCTTGGATCACGTAAATCTCTCGGTACAAGGCGTAGCCCAGCCGCCGCAGCCATTTCAATAACAGCTGTACGCTCACCATTTCTCGTTTCAAAAACACCAAAATAAGATTGTATCTCATCTCCAACAGGTCCCATTACTTGTACTTTATACATTTTTCCACCAGTAATATTTATAATTGTCTCTGTAAAACCTTCCCCACCATCAACCATTGGTAAAGTCTCTACAGTAGCAAGTGGCATAACTTTTAAAATCCCTTCTTTCATTACATCAGCAGCTTCCTTCGCCCCTAAACTTTCTTTAAATCCTGATGGTACAACTAAAATACGCATGTATTATTTCTCCCTTCACCTTATATATCTTTCGTATCTACGGCTTATATTAAAGGTGAAAAAAGAGAGCACAATTAAGCTTACATTAAAATCTGGTGAGAAAGTGCTGAATTTTAGGAACTAAAAAACCGTTGTACTATAAAATAGCACAACGGATACATTCCTCCTCATTATTAAGGGATAAGTCTTGTACAATCTCTCGGAAAAGCACTAGCCTCTCGTACATTTGTTAATTCTAATAGTTTATATACAATCCTTTCTAACCCAATTCCGAAACCTCCATGTGGTGGACAACCATATCGGAATGTATTTAAATAAGATTGAAATTTCTCTGGATGTAATCCTTTTTCTTTAAACGAAGCGAGTAATAATTCATAATTATGAATTCGCTGTGCCCCTGACGTTATTTCTAGCCCTTTATATAATAAGTCGAATGAATCAGTAATAGCTGGATTCTCTTTATTTTGCATCGTATACATCGGTCTCGCTTCTTTCGGATAATGTGTAATGAAAACAAATTCACTATTATATGTTTCCTTTACATATTTCCCTAGTAACTTTTCACCTTCTGTATCTAAATCCCCTACAGGAGATTCTTTACGATACTTACTTTTCAAAATTTCTTGTGCTTCTAACAATGTAATTTTAGGTATTTCAGTAATAACAGGTACTTCTATTTGTAATAGTTGTAGTTCTATTTCACATTTTTTCGCTACTTGTTGAAACATATATCGTAAAACATCCGTTTCTAGTTGCATCACTTCATAAAAATCATGAATAAAACCAAGTTCTACGTCTAACGATATATATTCATTCAAATGACGGGAAGAATTATGATGTTCCGCTCTATATACAGGTGCAATTTCAAAAACTCGTTCTAACCCACCTGCCACCATCATTTGCTTATAAAACTGTGGTGATTGTGCTAAATAAGCTTCTTTTTGGAAGTATGGAAGCTTAAAAACATTTGCTCCTCCTTCTGCCCCTTGCGAAACAATTTTCGGCGTAAAGATCCGTGTGAAATCGTTCTCTATAAGAAATTCACTAAAGCTCTGAACGAGTGTAGATTTCACTTTAAAAATCGCTGCGGTTCGCTCATGCCTTAATGATATTACTCGCTCATTAAGTAGTTGATCTAAGCCAACTTGTAACTTCTTTTTATTTATTTCAAATGGAAGTGGCTCTGCACCGTTTGTTACTTTCACTTCATGAGCAAGTACTTCAACACCCAATTCTGTTTTCGACGTCTCGACTGTTTCACCGATTACATGGACGACACTTTCTACATCAACTTTATATCCGGCCAATTCATTTTCTAATACACATTGAATTACTCCTGTTCTGTCCCGTAATAATAAAAAACTAACATTTCCAAGATGTCGAATCTTTTTTACCCATCCTTGAAGTAATACAACCTTTCCGCTTTTCTTTGTACATTCTTTTGTGAGTGAACGCTTCATTATTGAATCCATTATTTTTCCCTCCAGTAATTTTATATTTATTTACGTTATTGTTGTCATCGTCATCATCCACGGTCACTCACCCCCTTTCAAAGAATACAAAAATCCGCCCCTATAAATAGGGACGGATTTTTTCCGCGGTACCACCCAAATTGTCATATTGACCATCTTAGCCCTGATAACGGTAGGTACCGTTTGCTTTTACTAATAATCACGTTCAAAGCAACACTCACAGGTGTCTTTCCATCATGCGGTATCGCAACCTTCCCAGCAACCGGCTGCTCTCTGTAGACCTTTGCACCATGTACTTTTCCTGATCATCACTTTTTATATTTACAGAGTATTCTAACTCCTCACCTTATAAAACGCAAGCTTTTTTTGAAACATTCTGGTTTTATAACTCCTAACTTCTTCTAAAGTGTGAAAAGTTAATTTTGTAATACATATTCTTATGTATTACATCCTAAATTACACCTTTAATATTTTCCAATTTTTACATAAAAACTAATTCATTTACGCATATTAATAAAAATTTTAAAGCGAGGTGTGTTTATGCAAAAAGCAATTAGTTTCTTTCTCCTTTTGTTTTGCTTAATTGTAGTAAACGAAACGTATGCCTATTCACCAAAATCTTTACCAATCTCTCAAAACTCTGATCGATGGCAAGTGAATATTGATAAACCGAAAAAAACAAACAAGAATATGCTTCAAGCTAAAAAAGATGAATTTCAAACATATCATTTTTCAGTAAAGAATGTCGGGAATAGTGAAGTATATAATGTAAACGTCGAAGTATTCCGCAACGAACCAAATAAGAAAACGAAATATGAACTCTTTTCCCTAAAGGAAAGTCGTTTGGCAAGTGGAAAAACTGGATTTGAACACGCTAATTTACCCGTTGCTACAAAAGCAGATGAAGTTGATGTTATTATTACATGGCAAGAACACCCATTCCGATCGATGCGAAATGGTCAAAAAGTTGAATCTAGAAAATTTAAAGAGCATTTTGTTTTTAAAGAAGCCAAAAAGTAAATGGGATACGGATATATTCACACTATCATTGATATAGCTTTATTTACTAGTACCAGTTCTTAAGCAAATTAAAAAGTCGTGGCTTATAATGCCACGACTTTTTATATTAATTCGTACTAATGCCTCTCGCTGCCCAAATGCGATCGATATCAGCAGCATGTTGTCCGCCATATAAAAGAGCATCCGCTTGCTTAATCGCTTTCGCTCCATCACTGAATTTAGAGTTTGGTGTTAATGACCAGTGTGATTGTAAAATGATTTTTGTTGCTACATCACGGCCAAAAGCTTGTGCCATTTCGTATTGGCCTTGAGCCCAAATTTCACCATCATCATGCACTTCATTCGTTATATCTTTCGGATATACTTTATTCGTATCTAATCGGCGTAAGCATGTTGGATCTGAACTAGAATAAGCTGTCGCATCCCATTCTCCAACACATGCTTTACCATATCCAGTAGTCGATACAGCATCTTCATACGTAGCACCTAGGAAGTCGCCAAATCCTTCTCCCATCGCTCCGCCTTCTGTTGAACTACCAAAGCCAGGAACTTGGTTATCTTGGATCGAATGTCCGTATTCATGTGCGATAATTCCAGCATCTTCTGCATCATCAACACCGCCAGTACCAAATGTTAAAGCTTTCGTTGTCGGTGAATAGAATGAGTTATCAGCTGTTGTTCCATTCACATTCACTTTAATCGAACGATTATTAATATTTTTAAACCCTAGACTTTGAATATAACGTTGCAATGTATCAATATGATAATATGACATTACATCTTCAAAGCTATCATTTGCACGTGTATAGTTGAATTGTAAGTTTGTAGATTTTGTTCTCGCTTTTGAAGAAATCGTTACATACTCTCCAATTAAAAAACCTGTCCCATCTAAACCTTTTAAAGTAACAGTTTTTAATTGGTTCGTTAGCGCTGTAGAATCTGCATCATTATTATCTTTTAATCCCACTAAACTCCCGCTTGATACGACAGGGTTAGGTAAAAATACTTTTCCTGTCCCTTCAGCTTTTCGGTTTATATCAACCTTTTTAATTAACTTTCCATTTTCTGCATCAATAAATGTTTCCCATGCACCAAATGGATTATTAGAATGGACTACAACTTTATATACTGGACGAGCAATTCCTTCTTCAATAATATATCCGAACTCTTTATCTGTAGGAGCCCATAAATTTTGCTCACTTGCTTCTCCAACATACGCCATTGATTTTTGTATTGCATCTTTTTCACTAATTTTTGTCGTTACTTCCTTCACACCTGTAACAGGCTGATAATCAGAAACAGCGAGTACTCCCTTTCCCTCTCCGTTAAGCGTAACTGTTATTTGTTTTGAAAATACAGGTGCACCATTAACAACTTGTTGGAACCTAACATATGAAGCTACTGACGTTTCTGTTGTAGAAATATATTGCAAGTCTGAAAGGTCTGTTTTCAATCCATACTGCGCAGCATTTTCTTTTAAATATTCAGTTGCTTTTTTCTGTGGCGAATAAGCTTCTAACTTTACTTGCTGTTGTTTTTCCAATGCCGAAACCGTAGAAATTGTCCCCATTACTAACGGCACAGTCATTGCCATTGCCACCATTTTTTTATTAAACATAGAACCACTCCCCCTAATAAAGTAGCTCAACCTTATCCCATTACCACTAGGCAATCATTCCCCGCAAAACGGATGGATAAAAATTGAATCTACGAGTAATTCTCTATGAGCACTTCTATTACCTTTCCATTTAGGGTAAGTGAAATTTTCTCAATATTTATGTATAAATTGAACACAATACTGTAGAAATATATTTCTACAGTATTGTGTTCGGCACGCTATGAAAAAAGACAATTGCTAGTGGTCCTATCGAATGTATAGTCAAATAAATTCTAATCATACAAAAAGGAAGCTGGAATCATTCCAACTTCCTTTTTTCTTTAATTAGCTGCACTTAATTTAATTCTAAGTTTTGTTTCACCTAAAGAAAGTTCATCGTCTTCGTTCATTAAGTGACCAAATGTAAATTGTTTAACGAGTAAGTTTTCTTCCAATAAATCTTTATGGTTCGTTAACGTTCGCTGTAGTTCTTCTTCTGTATCAAGAATAATATTGACTCGTAAATTAACTGGTAAATTCAACTGTTTACGATATTCTTGAACCGCACGAATGAATTCACGCGCTACTCCTTCTTGTAACAATTCTTCCGTTACATTCGTATCTAACATAACTGTATATTGTCCGTTAGTCGTATTAGAGAATCCTGATTTTGCAACTTTCTCAACTAACACATCTTCAGCAGTTACAACTACTTCTTCTCCTGGTGTTGCTTCGTAAACTGCTCTTCCTGTTGATACAAAGTTTTGTACTTCTTCTTGTGATAATTGTTTTAGCCAACCATTCACTGCATTCACATTTTTACCGAATTTTGGCCCCGCTGTTTTAAAATTAAGCTTCAATTGATATGATGTGTATTTTGTTTCATCGAGTTCAACATGGAATGCTTTTACATTTAACTCATCCATAACGATATCACGATAAGATTCCCAATCCATATCATTCTCGTTATGTTCAAGTAATACAAGTTCTGCTAGCGGCTGTTTTACTTTTAAAGAATGCTGATTACGGTTACTTCTTCCAAGTTCAACAACTTGTAAAACAGCATCCATTTCCGCTTCTAATTTCGGTTGAAGTAGTGATTCATTTACAACTGGATAATCGGCTAAATGAACGCTGCTTCCTTCTAAATTTAGATGAATGTCTTCCGCGACAAACGGTGTAAATGGTGCAATTAATTTACTAATTGTTACAAGCACTTCATGAAGTGTCTCATACGCAGCTGCTTTCTCAGCGTTCATACCAGATTCCCAGAAACGATTACGTGAGCGTCTTACGTACCAGTTACTCACTTCATCTACAAGTGCTGCAATTTCACGAGCTGCATTCGTAAATTGATAATCATCAAGTGCAGTTCTCACTTTTTTCGTTGTACTATGCAATCTTGATAATACCCATTCGTCTAATTTCGTAAGCTTTACATCATACGTTTCTTTCGGATTATACTCATCTAAATTTGCATATAAAACGTAGAAGCTATACACATTGACTAATGTATCTACAAATTTAGATTTCGCTTCCAGTACTGTTCTTTCAGAAAAACGCTTCGCATTCCATGGGGCACTATCAACAAGTAAAGCCCATCTTAGCGCATCAGCACCAAACTTATCTACTAAATCAACTGGATCTAGTGCATTTCCTTTGCTTTTAGACATTTTCTGCCCTTCTTCATCTAAAACATGCCCTAGTGATAACACTCGTTTATACGGTACTTTTCCTGTATATAGTGCTGATACTGCTAATAAACTATAAAACCAACCGCGTGTTTGATCAATTCCTTCTGCAATAACATCCGCTGGAAACTGCTCTTCAAATAACTCTTTATTTTCAAATGGGTAATGATATTGTGCAAATGGCATAGAACCACTATCAAACCAAACATCAATCACTTCTGGTGTACGATTCATTGTGCCTCCGCATTTCCCGCAGTAGACTTGCACTTCATCTACATACGGCTTATGCAATTCCAAATCTTCCGGTGTTTCTTTCGTACTATGCTTTCTTAATTCGGCAATGCTTTTCGGTGCGAACTGATGATCACAACTTTCACATTCCCATACATTCAATGGCGTTCCCCAATATCTATTTCGGCTAATATTCCAATCTACCATATTTTCTAAAAACTTACCAAAACGTCCATGTTTCATATGATCCGGATACCAAGTAACAGAATCATTATTTTGTAAAAATGTATCTTTAATTGCAGTTGTTCGGATTAACCAACTTTCTCCTGCATAATAAAGTAGTGGTGAATCACAACGCCAGCAATGCGGATAGCTATGTTCATATTTTTCTTTATGATACAGTAAACCTTCCTTCGCTAAATAACGAACGATATCCACGTCACAATCTTTTACAAATTTCCCTTTCAAAAATGGTACTGCCTCTGTATACTCACCTTTTTCATCTACAACGTGCAAGAATGACAATCCTTCACTTTGAACAACTCTATAATCGTCCTCTCCATATGCTGGAGCAATATGAACAAGTCCTGTACCACTATCTCCCGTTACAAAATCTGCTGCAATAACGCGGTAACCATTTGTAACTTCTTTCATCGGAAATGGCGCTGTATAAGATGTGTTTAATAATTCTTCGCCTTTATGAACAGATAATACTTCATAGTTCTCTTTTAATACTTCTTGTACACGTTCTTTCGCAACAATGTATACATGACTTTCTTGTTTTGCTTTAACGTATTCCATATTTGGATGGACAGCAAGCGCAACGTTTGCTGGAAGTGTCCAAGGTGTCGTTGTCCAACCTAAGAAATACTCATTTTCACTATCTTTCACTTTAAACTTCACAGTTGCACTTAAATCTTTTACTGTTTTATACCCTTGTGCAACCTCATGTGAGCTCAATGAGGTTTGGCAGCTTGGGCAGTATGGTGAAACTCTATGTCCTTTATATAACAATCCTTTTTCATGGATTGTCCCCAAAATATGCCATACACTTTCGATATATGGATTCTTTAAAGTTACATATGGATCATCCATATCTACCCAATAACCAATACTTTCAGTGAATTCGCGCCACTGCTTCTCATATGTGAAAACACTCTCTTTACACTTTTGAATAAATGGTTCAATGCCATATTCTTCGATCTCATGTTTACCAGAAATACCAAGTTGCTTCTCAACGCCTAATTCTACAGGTAAACCATGTGTATCCCATCCTGCTTTTCTTAACACTTTATAACCAGCCATCGTTTTATATCTTGCTACTAAGTCTTTAATTGTTCGTCCAAGTGCATGACCTACATGCGGTAGTCCGTTCGCCGTTGGTGGTCCTTCATAAAATACGAAAGACTGTGCGCCTTCTCGATTCTGAATTGATTGTTCGAAAATATTTTGTTCGTTCCACTGTTTGCGAATTCGCATTTCTCTTCCTACAGCTGATTCTTTTACATCTACTTTTTCCATATACAATCACTCCTTTGAATATTTTAAAGCACACAAAAAACCCGTCCCTATAAAGTAGGGACGGGTTTACCCGCGATACCACCCTAATTCTATTAGCTTCTTCACTAATAGCACTTAGCAACGTACTATCATACGTGTTCTTTGTAACGGTAGACATCCGTCCGGGCTTACTTACTTTCAGCCTCGGCTCCTCGGAGATGATTTTCAAATAACGTCTGCACACCGGCTTTCAGCAATATACCAGCTCTCTGGAGAACAGCTCACTATTTTACTCTTTCTCGTCTTCAGATTTGTATACTTTGTTAAAAGTTATTTTATGCCATTTAGCAACTAATTGTCAACTAATTCAAAATATATCCTTATCTTTTTCCCCTATTCTTATACAATTACTTTTCAAATTCTCGCAATGCTGCTAAATTTTCATCATCCTCAATAAGTTCAGCAAAGAATCCCGATTCATCCTCACGAAGGACAAATTCAAGCTCTTCCTTCGCCTCTTCATTTCTATTTAACTGCGCTAAATAACAAGCACGATCATATCTTGCTAACAAATCACTCGCGTCAATTATTAATACTTCATTTGTTATTTTTTCTGCCTTTATCGTTTGGCCGACACCATGATATGAAGATGCTAAAGAAAGAAGAATTGCTGTTTCATTTGGATGATGTATAGAAGCGTTTTCTAATATATGAATTGCCTCTTCAAACCTTTCTTGACTTTGATATATTTCTCCTAAAGCAAGAAATGCTCTACTTACAAACGGTGTTTGCTCTGTTAATTGTAAGATAATCTTTTCTGCTTTTCTTTCTTCCCCTGCTTTAAAGAATACTTGTGCTTGCAGAAGAAGAGTATCATAATCATCTGGTAGTTCTCGAACCATTTGTTTCGTTAATTCCAAAGCATCTCTTAACATATCTTCTTCCTCGCACTCAACGAAAAGATTTACAAGTTGCTTCGCTACGTCATAATCCCATTTATTTTCTAGTGACGTGTGCAGAATCTCTATTGCTTCTTTATTCATCTCTACATTCTCATAAAATAGCGCAAATCGCTGTGCTGCCATACTATTTTTCGGATTTAACTTTAAAGAGATTTCATATAAATCAATTATCATAGTAACCATTGAAATTTCTTTCGCACGATTTTTCATACGATAAAAAGCTCTCGTAATGATAGATCGTTTTGGCTGTTCATGCAGCTGGCGTTCAATCCATATTTCCGTAACCGCAGCTGCAGCATACATGAATGCTGTACTCCTTTCTGCTTTTTTCACCTTTAACGTATGAAGAAAATCTCGTATGTTAGACAATTTTTTATGTTGCTCTACTGCTTTTACATAAACATCAAATATACGTTCATTATCAAAATCTTTTTGTATTACTTTCATTGCAACTTCAATTGCTTTTACATTTCTTTTTTTCACTAATACTTTTGCATAATGATATAGAACTTCTATATGCTCACCATCTAATTGTAGTGCGTATTCAACCTGTGCTTGTTCTTTATCTATTTCATTCATCGCTCCGTACACATATGCAATCGCATCTAAACGCCATATTTCAGGTACTTCGTCCACTAATTGTTCTAGTTCAGTCAGCAATTCTTCCTGAAGATTCATATCTACTGAAAGCTGTGCTAAATATTCCATATTAATATGCAACGGCTCTTCTTTCATCGCCTGAACCATATGACTTTGTTCTTTAGAACGGTTTTCTTCTTTTTCGTATATTTCCGCAAGCTGTAAATGTACACCTACGAAATTCCCATCAAGCTCTAAACATGTTTCATACGCTTGTTTTGCTTCCGTCAATTGCCCTAATGCCATAAGTGTTTCACCAATTCGGTAATACGGTAATGCCGTTTCCATTTGTTCTATCGCCTTATTATATCTTTTCATCGCTTGGCCGTACTGTCCAATAGATTCATATAAAATACCTGCATAACAACCGTACTCACTTACTTCATTTCTTTCTTTGTGTAACGTTCTTAAAAATGCTATACCTCGTTGTACAAATTCCGTTCCTTTAATTCGATTCACATATTCATCTAACGCACTTGCTACATTATAATCACTTTTCTTTATACCATTTTCTAACTTAGATAGTGCTACTTTAAACCCTTCTTCATTTCCACCAAGTTCAATTTCAGCATCCCATAAAACCATTCCTGCATTCATGAGGAAATCTTGGCTCTTTTCAATTTGCTTCTCAAGACCAAGTATATATTCTTTTGCTTCCTTATATTGTTCTCTTGCCATATAAACTTGTGTAAGTCCGAAGTGAGAATAAACATCCTCATCATTTTCTTCTAAAGCACGATTATACAATACTTCTGCTTCTTCCAAGCTATCATTTTGAAAATGATAATCACCTAATTTTACGTAAAGAGGTGCTTTATCATCACAATTCTCAATACCCTTTAATAAAATTTCTTTCGCACTTTCCTCATCCTTCAAATCAGATTCGTATATTTCCGAAAGTTTCGTATAAATGTAAGGTGCATTACTATCCAAATGAATCGCTACTTTAAGCCCTTTTATTGCTAAATATAATTTCCCTAGTTGATGTGTACATCTCGCTCGTTCATACCATACATGCGCTTCATATTTATACTCTTTTAACAAGTCATTAAAAATTTCATATGCTTCTTCATATCTTTCTAAATCTATTAATATTAAACCGTGATTTGTTAAAGTGAACCTTTCAGGACTACGCTCTAACGCAACTTGAGAGTATTGCAATGCTTTTTCAGATTGATCAATATACATATAGGATAAAGCGAGAAAACTCCAAGCAATAGGCTGATCTGCGTCTAATTGTAACGATGAAAGAAAGCTTGAAATCGCTTCTAGATAACTTTCCTGTTCAAAAGCATATCTTCCGTTTATTAAATGATATAAAGCACGATTATTTTTCTTCTCAACGCTTGTCAGCATTTGCTCCGCTTTCTCTACTTCTTGAAGACGAATAAAACACTGTGCACCATGCAATTTAACAAAGTCCGAGTTCGGAAACTTTTCCATTAACTTATCGATACAATATAAAATAAATTCTTTATCTACTTCAACATCTAAGTGCTTTATCGTATATAACCACGTATTTGGATTATCACTCGTTTCTTTTAAAAATTGTACTAAGTTACTAATCCCCTCTTTGTCATGTTCATCTAAATGATCCGTAAGAGAAAAAATAGATTTAAAATAACGATTTTCTTCTTCACTTAGAAACGCTAGTTGCTCCTTCTTTTCTTTCGGAACAAAAGTGATTGCTAAACAGCCTGTATAACGATATTTTCCTTGTAATTTACTATATTCCACAAGAACTGGTTCTATAAAGTTTGGATCTTGAACATAGAAAGCTTGCAATGTATCATCATATCCAGATAGAACTTGTACGTGTGAAGCATGCTCAATATCTATACTTAATAAAACAGGAATTCCTTCGTCAATCAGTCTCTTATAATTCTCTTCATTCCCTTTAAAATAACGATATTCATAACCTAATTCTTCTAAATAAGAAACAGTATCTGAAAACTTCGAACCTGTCATATCAAAAATAAACTCTGCTATTTCATCTTGTGTACGTTTCTCTCCCCATATACGCAACATCATCTCTAAACTTGTCGGAACACAATAATTATCCTTTTGTACAATAGGAACTATCGGCAAGTGAACCTTTTTTCCATCCGGATTTTTTTCTAAATTATGATATAAAGATTCTTTTAAACTCTTTTCTTCTTTTAATAGTTTTTGTAAATCTGCAAATTTATTCATTTTGTACAGTGCTTCTGCACGTAAATGTACAAAGTAAGTATTATAGGCATGATACGGCAGCTGAGTATTTATGTTATCTATTACCGCTAACATCTCTTCATATCGCTCTAAATCTAATAAATACTTTATCTTCTCAAAATGAAAATATGGTACTTGTGGGAATTTTACAATTGCATCATCGATTAACTGTATCGCGCGTTTTTGTTCTCCTTTATTCGCATACAATTGTGATAATAAATAGGTAGATAACTCTTCACAATCTTCATGCTGCATGCCAGCAATAAATTGTTCTTCCGCTTTCTCCCATTCACCTGTATGCATATAAACGTAGCCCCATTTATCAAACACTGCGCGTGCACTGTACTCCTCTGCTTTTTGCATATACATTAACGCTTCTTCGTTTCGTTTCATTTCTAAAAGACATCGTACTAACGTAAAATATGTTTTCGCTAAAAAATCTGCATCTATTTCTTCTTTATTACTCTCTTCTAAAGTTTCTTTTAACAGCTGCTCTGCTTCAAGAATTTTCCGCTCATCAATTAACTCATCACAATATAAAGAGAGCGTTCTCATATTTGGGAATTTTTTATAAGCGTAACGAATGAGGAATGAACTGTATTGGTGCATAAGCCCTTCATCAGTAAGACGAATTAATAGATCGAACTCCTTATGCGAAGGAATATTGGCAAGCCAATTCTTCACATAGGATAAAGTATTCGTTTCTTTTATATATGCAATTTCATTATTTATTTCCTGTAATCCATCTACAAATCTCTTGTCTTTTAAACAAGTTTCTAACTGCTTAAAATCTAGCATGCATTCACCTCGAATTTATATTTATACTGCTACTTGCTTAGATTTTACACACCATATAGTATGTATTCAACTAAAATCTCTTATAATGGATGGTATTAATTAATATTATTCAAATTTATAACAAAATATAGTAAAAATGATTGTCTTTCTTTGTATTTTGTTTGATTATATAGAATAACGTAACATGTGTATCCTATCTTTTGTTAGTTAAAAACAGTACATGAAATTATATCGGCGATTATACGGTGAATATCGACTTACCAACAAAAAATGACATTTTTCTCATTCATTAAATCAGGGTACTCCTTAAATATACAAAACGGATACTCTATTTGACCCGCTATATACTGTGCAACTTTTTTCTTTGAATTCAAATTAACACAACTTCTAACCTCCTGTAGAGCAAGAATATGTGGAGAAATAATTCAAATTTCCTCACAAATAGCTTCTAATCTCTCCAACCAAAAACTATTATGGTTCCATATATTGAAGGTAGCAATCCTTAATAAATCACTATCTTTCAACATTCTATTTCACCAAATGTAATTTTCATATTCGGAGCATATACTAAAGAAGAATGAAGATGAAATGCCTTGAAAAATCGTAGTTCAGCTTCATATTGAGCTAGCGCATTATCATATGTTAATCCTCTGGCTATTAAACGTTCTACAAATTGTTGCTTATCACCCGGATCACCTGCAATCCCCTCTTCTTTTAATGATTGATACAAATCGTTTTTATCATTGTGATGCATATTTGAATCTAAAAAGTTCACTTTATCGCTTACTCTACATTCAATATTTTTCACACCTAATTCACTTAAATATATCGGTATTTTCATGCCTATATTGCCATCTTTACCATTTCTTTGCGTATCACTTTCAAATAATTTCTGCAAAACACCTAGCTGAATAAATTCCGATTGTTTCTCCCCATCTAGTAAATAAGAAGCCATATTAGAAATCCAATGTGGTTCAAAACAGATTATTTTTCCACCCTTTTTAACTGAATGTATCATTTTTTGTAGCATTGTTTCTGGAGTAGTCATATGTAATAAGAAAGCATGACAGATTGCTATATCGTATTTATCGTTCAGTTCAATTTCTGTAGCATCTCCTTCAAGAAATTCTGAATCATACGGAAGTAAACGAAACAACTCTCTGGCTTCAGCTAATAATGTTTCTCCACTATCAATACCTGTATACTTTGATCCTTCTGGAAGTAAAGGCATTAATAATAAGCCTAAATAACCATATCCACAACCATAATCAACAACATGGACTGGCTCAGAAATCTTCCAAACTGAATTCACTAGAAAACTTACATAATCGCTATTGTAATATAAATCTCTCGTATTTTTTAAATACGCTAGTTTACTGTTCCAATCGTATGTTTCCAACCTCTAACGCCTCCTTTTATATACAAAACTAAAGTTCTCTATATAATAGCCGTATTCCTACACTTTTCTTAAAATTTCAAAGCAAAAAAGCTAGTGTATTTTTAATAATACACTAGCTTTTTATTTGGAAGAAAAATTTAACAAGTACAATCACAATCAAAACAATCCGTACAGTCTAAATCGTCACAATCTGCTTTTCTCTTTCTTTTGTTTCTTTTAAGATAATAATACAGTAGCCCAAACAATAGTATACAAATAACAAAAGCTATTATTGCTTCTGTATAGTTATTTTGAGTCATAAAACCAATTCCACTTCCGCCTGAAATAAAAATTAGAATTAAGTAAATCCAGAACATCTATGTAAATACCTCCATTACTATATATCTTAAGATAATATCCATATAACACTAGAGGAAATGAATAATCCCATACCATTACCGCTTAATACACCAGTAGTTATTCTTAGCAAATTTGAGCTATTTCTCCATTTCCACTTTTGGGTGAACCCATCGATAAGTAACGGAATTTGAGCGAAAAATGATAGTATGATTGCCAAAAGAAATGAAGGTGTCATATAAAAATAAATTGGAAACATTAAAATACCAATAAGCATGCCTGTACAACGTGCACATAAAGGTATGTACTTTTGTAGTTTAAAAAAACTCCTATCTAATCTTCTATGACAAGGAATTTGTAAAATAAAAGTTCGAATCAATATGAATCACCCTCTCTAAAAAGATTTTAATTGATTTTGCAAAAAAAATATATATCCAATAAAAAAACAAACCAGGTTTATACTAGACCCAGTTTGTCAGTTTACTACTATGTTACATCTCCTCAGGTGCCTCCACCCCAAGTAAACGTAATCCTTCTTTTAATACAACCGTCACAGCATAAACCAATGCGAGTCTGCTGTCTTTTTCTTTGCTCTCTTCTAATATACGAACATTACCGTAATATTTATTGAATGATTGTGCTACATCTAATATATATTTCGAAATAATCGATGGCTCATTTTTATTGAAAGCTGCTCCAATTATTTGCGGGAATTTATTTAGTAATTTTACGACACTCCAGCTATGATTGTCTTTTAAAGCAAATGTACATGTTTCAAATTCTACACTTTCTTTTCTTAAAATAGAACAAGCACGTGCATGTGTGTACTGTACGTACGGGCCTGTTTCTCCTTCAAATTTCAGCATGTTTTCTAATGAGAATTCAATATTGTGCATACGCTCATTTTTTAAATCGTGGAAGATGACTGCACCAACACCGACTTGCTTTGCTACTTCTTCTTTCTGTTTTAAGTTTGGATTTTTCTCTTCAATATTTTGTTTTGCAAGTTCGATTGCTTCTTCGAGTACTTCTTCAAGTAAAATAACTCTTCCTTTACGTGTCGACATTTTCTTACCATCTTTTAAAATGAAGCCAAACGGTACGTGTTCCATACCATCAACCCAAGTATAGCCAAGTTTTTTTAATACGGTGAAAAATTGATTGAAATGTAAGCTTTGTTCTGGACCAACAACATATAGCGCTTTATCAAACCCATAAGTGTTTTGACGATATAAAGCTGCCGTTAAGTCACGCGTTGCATAAATCGTCGCACCATCTGATTTTCTAATTAAGCAAGGCGGCATTCCTTCTTCTTCTAAATTAACGACTAATGCACCTTCTGATTCTTCAAGCAACTCATGTTCTTCTAAAATCCCAATAAAATCTTCCATTAAATTATTATAAAATGCTTCTCCCTGAAAATTAGTAAATTCTACGCCGAGAAGTTCATAAATGCGAGAAAATTCTTTAAGGGACTCATGACGGAACCAATTCCAAAGTTCTACCGCTTCTTCATCACCTTCTTCTAGTTCCTTAAACCAAGCACGTCCTTCTTCTTCTAGTTCTTCGTCGTCTTTTACCTCTTCATGGAATTGGACATATAACTTAAATAGCTCACGTATTGGATCTTCTTTAACAACTGCTTCATTTCCCCATTTTTTATAAGCCGTAATTAACTTTCCAAACTGTGTTCCCCAATCTCCTATATAATTAATCCCTACAACTTCATAGCCACATTTTTCAGCGATATGTTTCAGCGAATTTCCTATCATTGTAGAACGTAAATGCCCCATCGAAAAAGGTTTCGCGATATTAGGAGAGGAATAATCAATTACTACTGTTTTTTCACAGCCAAAGTGGTTTTGACCGAACTCTTCTTTCTCCGCTAAAACTGTTTTTAATACTGCATCACTTACAGTTTCACGATTGAAAAATACATTTACATAAGGACCAACGGCTTCTACTTTCGTAAAAAACGGATCATTGAATTTCTCAGCAACTTCCTTTGCGATAAGAGCTGGTGCTTTTTTATATTGCTTCGCTAATGAAAAGCATGGGAACGCTGCATCTCCAAATTCATCTTGTTTCGGTGTTTCAATTAAATCTAAAATTTGTTTTTGCGTTAATTCATTCGTGAAAATATTAGATAAACTTTCCGCAAACTGCATTTTATAATCCATGATACAACCTCCTTATTTTTTAAAACACAAAAAACTCGTCTCTAAAAAAGAGACGAGTTTTAACCCGTGGTACCACCCTTGTTGTTCTTTACGAACCACTTTCCCGTTTATAACGAGGACAGGGGGCCTCGGCTTTCTCTACTATTCGTTCAAGAAGCATCTCCGAAGTGCGCTTCATCTTTTTCTTCCGTACTAGGCTCACACCATCCCTAGCTCGCTTTCCTTCTAAAAAAGACTACTCTCTTCATCACAGACAGTATATTTAATTAATTATTGCTTATTATACATCTTTTCAAACAATTAGCAAGGGTCAATTACACCAAAGTGAAACTTAGCACTTTTTCTTTTGTATACATAAAAATTGTGTTTTTCAAATCTAGAACTACGAAAATGATCTTTTAAAACGACACGTTTTCTCGCCACTCGTTTTGCCTCCGCAATTGTTTCGTCAGTAATATCATGATACAAAGCGAAGTGTTTTAATCCTTTAATTCCATCGGATTCTATGACAGTTTCTTCAAACATCGGATCAAGGTAAACGACATCGTAACTATTGTCTTCACATTGCGCTAAAAATGAAAAATGCTCCGTTTGCTTTACTTGGATTCTTTGCATTGCTTCATCAATTTCAGAAACAGATGAAGACCATGTTTTCAAACCATTTTCCATAATATAAGCCATATACTCATTGCCTTCAAGTCCTGTTACTTTTCCGCTTTCCCCAACAACATAACTAGCTACAATACTATCTGATGCCATCCCGAGCGTACAATCTAACACTGTCATTCCGCTCTCTAATTTAGCAGCTTGTACAAACGGATCGTGTTCTCCACGCATTAACCTTTTCACACGAAACATCGCTGAGTTCGGATGAAAGAAAAACGATTCTTCCGTACCTTTTGGATAAATAGCTAATCGGTTCTTCCCTACGACAAGCACATCTTGTTCATACTGCTCATGTAGCTTATGTACCGGTATGTCATTACGTTTAACGAAAGAAGCATTTAATTCTGCTGCTACCTCGTTTGCATAATCTGTCATTTCTTTGTTCGTTCTTCCTGCTGTTGTTACGATCATTGTTTCACCTCTATATAAAGAAAAGAGGGAGATTTACTCTCCCCCTTCTTTAGCAATTCTTTTCGAAAGCTTGTTCTAAGTTCGTAATAATTTCGTCCATAGTTGCACCTTCAATTTCATGACGGTGAATGAAGTGAACAACTTCTTTTCCTTTTAATAATGCCATAGATGGTGAAGATGGAGGAATTTCTCCGAAGTATTCACGCATTTTTGCAGTAGCATCTTTATCTTGACCTGCGAATACAGTTACAAGATGATCAGGTTGTTTTTCAGCACGAACAACCGCTTGCCCTGCTGATGGACGTGCTAAACCAGCTGCACAACCACAAACAGAGTTTACAACTACTAAAGTTGTACCTGATGTATTTTCCATAAATTCTGTTACAGCTTCTTCTGTAGTTAACTCTTCAAACCCAGAACGCACTAACTCTTGGCGCATTGGGATTACCATTTGGCGCATGTATTCTTCATAAGCATTTGACATCTTGTAATCTCTCCTTCAACTTTCATTCCAAATTCATCATATCACGCTCTATTAATAGGTGCAAAAGAAAGATAACGATGATTTCATTTTTTTGTAGGGATTTCACAAACCCCACCGCGGCAATGTCCCACTGGAACAAGTTTTCTATTATTAGCGATATAATCGTATACTTTATTTCCAAAACCAAGTACGATAGATAGCTTTATAAAAGGAACTGCAAACCAATAAGATGGAACGGCCTTTGCTAATACATCTATGCTCTGAATACCGTCATACCACTTATTATTTTTTAAAATATACAGTCTTTGTTCCATCTTACTTTGTAGTTCTTGAGAAAGCTCATACTTCTCAACTACATCTTCATTTCGAAATGAAACAAATTTCATCTTACCCTTTTTATCTAATTTTTTCGTACGTTCTGCAACGGCCGTACACATCGGACACCAACTATCATAGAAAACAATCATGCATTATTCCCCTTTACGTGACTCCGTCATTTGTTTCCATACAGAACCTTTTGCTTCTTCTCCGCCTTCAATACGCTCTAATGCTAGACGTGCTTGCATCGCTACTTCAAACTCTGGATCATCTTGCGCTGCTTTTAATGCTGGAATCGCACTTTCATCTCCAAGTTCAAATAAGAACATCGCTGCACGCCAGCGTACTAATTTACTTGGATCTTTCAGAGATTTAATCATAACGAACATCGCTGCCGGATCACCTACATCTGATAAACAATCTCCTGCAGTACGGCGAACACTTACAGAGCGATCTAACAACGCTTTATATAATAACGGTAATACTTCATCACCTTTTACCATACCTAAATACGCTGTTGCTAAGCGGCGTATTGAAACTTTTTCATCATCTAACGCCATCTTCAACACTGGAATATCTTCTTCAGTAGGATCCATTTGTTCTAATGCTGCAAAACGGTTTTTCCAGTCAGAATCTTTCATCATCTCTTCTGTTACTTTATATGGCTCACGCTTTTGAATCGTTACTTCAACAGCACCTGCTTGATTTAATAATTCTTTAACCGTTTCATTTACACGTTCTTCTGAATAAGCAGCAACAATCTCTTCCACTACTTCTTTCCCAATTTCTTCAAAATTACCGTAACGTGTACTTTGTTCTACCCATTTACGCTCTTTTACAACGTTTGGTGCAGACATTTGCACTTTCATAATTGATTCTTTAAAACGATCTGGTAAACCAACACGTTCTTCCGTCGTTCCATCTGTTAACTTTACTTGCATTGGAATTGTAAAGAACATTTGAACAAACACTTTCACTTCTCCAAAATGAGCAAGTTGTTGTTCTTCACTTTCTTCCAATACTTCTTCGCCGAAAACAGCACGAACTTGTTGTAATAAAACTTTCCAGTCATACTTCGCATTTCGCTCCACTGCTAAAAAGTCGGCTACATGATACACACCTTTAATGCCTTCAATTTTCAAAATTTCTTGCACTTGCATTGGTGCTTGTTCTTTATTTTCATTTGTATAATTATTACGTGCTCCTGATGGTAATACTTCATTCAAAATAACTTTCATTGTATTTGGACTTGGCGTCGGTTCAATTGCTTTAATCTTCACGTAAAAAACTCTCCTTTATTGCATGTTCTTAGCTGTATTGTAACATGTTATCACTCTATACTCCTACTCGGATGCTTAATTTTACTACTTTCTTCCCGCTACCATACTATTTCATTCTTTTTATATTTTAAATTAGGAACGGGATTTTAAAAGCTTTCGTTTCCGATGATTTTTATTTTTTATCCATTAAGTTTATTAAAATACTTTCCACAATTTTTTCCGAAGCTATTACTTAAAATCACCTTTTATTACAATGCCCCCTCCCGCCTTCTCTCCAAAAAGGTAATACTCTCAATCACAACTTCAGTTCTATATATTCTCTTGCCTTGTTCATCATCGTAATTACTAGTCTGAATACGCCCTGTAATCCCAACGAGTGATCCCTTTTTACAATATTCAGTTACATTCTCAGCCGATTTGCGCCAAACGACACAATTAATAAAATCGACTTGTTGTTCACCTAAACTATTTCGAAATCCTCTATTCACCGCAACACATATTCGTGCATAAGCGACGCCTTGTTTTGTGTAGTATAATTCTGGCTCCTTTGTCAATCTACCGATTAATACAACTCGATTCATCATAAGTTATACCACCTCACATGTTTTTCTTCATTGTAAGGAGAAATGTTTGAATGGTAAAAAGCACAAAATGATATATCCGTAAGTAAAAAGTATTATTTTAGACCTTACAAAACAAAAAAAGAAACCATACATAGTTCAAACATGTATGGTTTCAAAATTTATTACACTTCAGTACAAGATATGTAATATCCTCCGCGAGCCATCTTTATTTCAGCACGGTACATTGCATTTTCTAAGTAGAAAGTAATCGGTTTAACTTTACTCTCAAATTTTAGTCTTTCATTGCATTCAGCTGCATATCCTTCAATCGCTGAAGTAATAACTTTTGATGATGGATACGTTAAAGCTTCATCTAGTTCTATGAAAAAACTTTTAGAAAATAGTTTTTTCATAATCCCCTTCTTCTCTTTCATCATATTCCATCTCCTTCACTTCAAGTTGCTATCATCCATATTATACCATACATTCAATATATCTTTGAAAATAAAAAAATCCTGCATTTTTCATGCAGGATTTTTTTATTAGTCATTTTTCGTAAAGTAAGAAACGAAACGAAGAATTTCTAAGTATAACCATACTAATGTAAGCATTAGTCCCATCGCAGTATACCACTCCATATATTTCGGAGCTTGACTACGTACACCATTTTCGATTAAATCGAAATCTAGTAATAAGTTTAATGCAGCAACTACAATAACAACTGCACTAATAATAATACCGATTGTACCACCTTGGTGAATGTATGGAACAGTTACACCAAACATATTTAGTAGGAATACGACTAAATACATAACCATAATTCCAAGTGTTGCTGCCATAACGCCTGTACGGAATTTATCCGTTACTTTTACTACACGTGTTGCATATAACACTAACATTGCAAATAGAATTGAGATTGTTAGTAATACAGCATTTAAAACGATAGAATCGCCAAATTTCATTGTATAAACTGCTGAAATACTTCCTAACACAACCCCTTCTACCGCCGCATAGATTGGTGCACCAAAAGGTGAAATACGCGGGAAGAACATAGACGCAAATGCGATGATTGCCGCAACGATTAAAGCACCAATTAATACTGGCATCTTCATCGTCCCCTGCATCATCTGTATGTATGAATAGACAGACGTTGCAAGTAGCAAGATAAGCATAATGAACGTTTTGCCTACTGTTCCGCCAATCGTCATCGCAGAAGCACTTGCTCCCTCTTTACGGAATGCCTCTTTTTTCAACATTGGATTAGATGTTCTCATTTTTTCCCTCCTAAAATAAGTTCTACCAATAGTGTAAAGTTTTTCTCTTTACTTTTCAATATATGCAGCTTGTTTTTATTTTAATCCTTCAACGATGTCTGATAGTTCACTCCATCTTTCCATCTTTTTTTCTAGCTCTTCTTCTGTTTTCTGCTGTGCTTCAGATAATTCTTGTGCCTTTGTGAAGTCAGATCCAACTTTCGCAAGTTCTTCTCCAATTGACTCAATTTTCTCTTCAAGTTCGGCAATTGTATCTTCAATCGTTTCCCATTCACGCTGTTCATTGTATGAAAGTTTACGTTTACGTTGTTGTTTTGGCGCTTCTTCTACAACTTTTTTCTCTTTTTGAACTTCCGCTTTCTCCATAAGTTCTCTCGTTTTTTCCATTTCTAAATAATCTGTATAACTACCTAGAAACTCACGCACTTCGCCTCCGCCAGTAAAGATGAACAGTTCATCTACTACTTTATCTAAGAAGTAACGGTCATGCGATACAGTTAAAACGACACCTGGGAAATCTTCTAAATAATCTTCTAGTACTGTTAATGTTTGTGTATCTAGATCGTTCGTAGGTTCATCAAGTAAAAGTACGTTTGGTTCTCCCATTAAAATACGTAATAAATATAAACGTCTTCTTTCACCACCAGATAGTTTACCAAGTGGTGTACCATGTGAATGCGTCGGGAATAAGAAACGTTCTAACATTTGAGATGCACCAATTACTTTTCCATCTGTCGTATGAATAACTTCTGCAATCTCTTTAATGTATTCAATCATACGCTGATTTAAATTCATCTCTTCATTTTCTTGCGTATAATAAGCAACTTTTACAGTTTGTCCTACTTCCACTTCACCACTATCAGGAGATAACTTACCTGCAAGCATATTTAATAGGGAAGATTTCCCGCTTCCATTCGCCCCAATAATTCCGATACGATCACCCGGTTTCACAATATGATTAAAATTATGTAATACCGTCTTATCGCCAAATTTTTTCGTTACATCTTTTAACTCAAGTACTTTCTTTCCTAGACGACTTCCGCTTAGTGCAATATCAACTGACTGTTTTGCAGCTGGTCCTTCTTGTGCCTTTAGCTCATCAAAACGCTGAATACGCGCCTTTTGTTTCGTAGAACGGGCTTTTGCACCACGACGAATCCAAGCAAGTTCACGACGATATAAATTTTGGCGTTTCGATTCTTGTGCCAATTCTTGCTCTTCACGAAGTGCTTTCGCTTCTAAAAATGTACTATAGTTTCCTTCGTAGCTATATAGTTTACCATTATCTAATTCAAAAATACGATTCGTCACACGATCTAAGAAATAACGATCATGGGTTACAAGTAATACCGAACCTGTATATCTCGCTAAATATTCTTCTAACCATTCAACTGTCTCGTGGTCAAGATGGTTCGTAGGCTCGTCTAAAATTAATAAATCCGGTGTTTCAATAAAACATTGTGCCATTGCGATACGTTTTTTCTGTCCACCAGATAAATTCCCAACAATTGCAGTGAAGTCCGTAATTCCTAATTTCGTTAAAAGAGATTTCGCATTTGCATTTGCTTCCCATGCACTCATTGCATCCATACGTTGCTGCACTGCAAATAATTGTTCCTGTACTTTTTCATTACTTGGATCTTTTTCAATATTTAATAGTGCTTTTTCATAATCACGAAGAAGACGAATTAAAGGTGTATCGCCATGGAACACTTGCTCTAATACTGTCAGTTTTTCATCAAACTCTGGTTGCTGTGATAAATAACTAATTGTATACCCACGTGAATGCGTCATATCACCTGTATCAGGAGTTTCTAATCCCGCAATAATTTTTAAGAATGTCGATTTACCAGTTCCGTTTACACCAATAATTCCGACACGTTGTCCTTCTGTAATACTACATGATAATCCATCAAATAACGGCTTTTCTCCATATGATTTTGATAAGTTCTCCACAGTTAACATTTTCATATTTGTGCATTCCACTCTTTCATAAATTGTTCAATAAACTGTTCCATATAACGATGACGAATTTCAGCCTCTTGTTTTGCTGCATTCGTATTCATTAAATCTTTTAATTTCAAAAGTTTTTCATAAAAATGATTTAAAGATGGATCATTATTTTTTCTATACTCTTCTTTCGTCATTTCTTCACGCGGCGGAATAGTTGGGTCATACATTAATCTCCCTTTCGCCCCGCCATATGCAAATGTACGAGCAATTCCTATTGCACCAAGAGCATCTAAACGATCCGCATCTTGAACAATTTTCCCTTCAAGTGACTCTAATGTGCCGCCATGGCCACCTTTATAAGACATATTGGCGATGATATGAAGAATATGTTTACTTTCCTCTTCTTCAACACGTAGCTCTTCTAACCAATCAGAAACTTTTTTCATTCCCGCTTCTTCACTTTCATTTAGCTTTTCATCTGCCACATCGTGAAGTAATGCTGCCATTTCAATTATAAAACGATTTCCACCTTCTTGCTCAGATAAAGAAATCGCCATTTTATGTACACGTTCAATATGATACCAATCATGCCCACTCGCATCTTTTTCTAAAATATGTTTTACAAAAGTAATTGTTTTTTGAATTTTTTCTTGTTTTGTCATTTTATCTTCACCCAGTTACTTATTGTAACACGCCCGCATTTTTTCATCACATATTTTCTTGTCCGCCCATACACTAGGTGGTAGGCATCATCATGAAGGAGGAATAAACATGTTCTATAATAATCAACCGCCTTATCCAAGGCAACCATTGTATCCTCAACAACAAGAACAGAGATACACAGAACAATACGAAGAACAAGAGTTACAACAGCAAGAGCAACAATATGACGAAAACCCATATGCAACAACGCAAAACCAAGAAACTGAATTTCAACAAAATCCATATGACACACGTCCAAATTATGAATATCCTCAAAATCCATATGCAGCACCACAAAATCAAGAACAGCGATATCCTCAAAATCCATATGTAATACCACAAAACCAAGAACAACAATATCAACAAAATCCATATGCAGCACCACAAAACCAAGAACAACAATATCAACAAAATCCATATGCAGCACCACAAAACCCATACACAACTCAACCACAACAACCGCAATATCAACAACAAATGTATCAACCAAACTACGACGCACGTGTCTCACCACCTAAACCACCAACAATAGATCCAACTCAGCCACAAATTTTACCGCCCGGACCAACACTAGACATTACACAACCACAAATCTTACCACCTGGACCAATTACTGAACCAACACAACAACAAATTCAACAAGTTGTCGGTACACAATTTTTACCTTTCAAGAAACCTGTACTAGATTTCGTAAAACCATGGGTAGATTACGGTTTAAATGAAGCAAAACATACATCACACGAACACGCATTAACAGAAGTTGCTGCAATTATGTTTTTAGTTGGTAAAGGCTTCAATCCGACGATTGCACATTATATCGTTGAATCTTGGGAGAAGAATGAACAATTTTAGAATTGTTTATTTGATAAAATACAAAAACACAAAAGCGCCAAAACCCTTATAAAACAAGGGTTTTGGCACTTTTTAATATCCAGAATAAATTTTATTGAAATAATTGTTTTTATAGATTTTCATACTTTTTTATATAGTACGTGAACAAAATGTGAGCAAAATGTGCGCAAATATATGAATCACATTTTGCTGTTGGTGCACTGGTTATTTAAACCAATTCTCAATTATGAGATTTATATGAAAAGCCAACACTTTTTCCCGTTGGCACCCGGACAGTTTCATGATATCCAGCCACGACACTTATGCACCGTGGCTTTATATATAAAATCAATTAAGCTTTTCGTCTTTTTCTTCCTTTTTTCTCCGTCCATTCCGACCAAGTAACGTTTTGATAAAGGAGCTACGCTATCCCCACAGTATTCTTTTTTCAAAGAACAATTAACTGTAGAAATATCGTACCGCCGATTCCAATGTAAAAAGGCACCTGATTAAGTGCCCTAAATAGTGCCCCGAACAGTACTCCTAAAATTCCATCACTTTTTAAATCATGCCAAGCGCTGTAGCAAAGTTGATGATACCTGATTTACGTTTTCTATAAAACTTACCTGGTTTCATTGCAAGGATAGTATAAATGTAATCATCATTTAATTCTTTGATACTCATATACTTCATTATATAACCCTCCCACTTCTCAATCCTTACATATGTAAGACTAAAATTTAAAATATTATATATATATGCCTTTATATGTGTATGAAATTAGTTCTGTATCCCATATAGGTTGGAAACCTTCATTTTCTTATGCCTATTAATGTGTAATTTACTAGCAGTGATCATTTAACTTAACACAATTACACTACATTTTCATAGTATATTTAATCATTTTCACCAGACATAAAGTATAAAAACAATTAAAGAAAAGAGACTGTCTTCAAAAGTTAATCTGAGGATACTTTTTTGACAATCTCTTTTCTTATATCAAAATTTTCAACTACAAAACTTACAAGTGATTATACAAATGTTATACCTGCACTTGCGAAGCCTGTAATAGCAGTAGCTATATCAAAACCTGGTGTAGTCGATGAAACAACAAGTAATATCTTATCTTGTGGAGCGACCGCAATTGCTTGTGCGCTAATACCACTTGAGGTATTACCGATAGCAATAAGACCACTAAATGCTGGTGTTAATAGTAACGGTGTACCTACTGGAGTAAAAGTATTGCTTGCTGCTGGTGCGCTGTACAACTGCATTTGAATTTGTATGCTTCCTATCGATAAAGCAACCGCTACAGTTACACTAAAGAATCCTGCTAACGAAGTAATTGTACCTGCGCGAGGAGCTACAAATGCGAAATCAAATACTGGAGGTACAGGGCCTATAGTAATCGGGCCACCAGGTGGGACAATTACAGGGAAGAATGAACTTCCAAATCCAAGAAGTGCTCCTGTATTTGCTAATCCACCTAAAACAGTTGCTAACGCTACTGGCCCACCTGATGCAAACGGAATAACTGCTCCAGCTCCCGTTGCTCCTGTTAGGCCTGTTGGACCTGTTAGACCTGTTGGACCTGTTGGACCTGTTGCTCCTGTTGGACCTGTTGGACCTGTTGGACCTGTTGCCCCTGGAGTAGCATTGATTAATTGAATTAATAAATTAAAAAGAACTTGTAAAGTTGCAGGATCGACATTTGAGTCGCAGGATACAGGGATAAGATCTAAAGCGAAGAAGAATTGTGCAAGGGCGCTATAAAATTGTTGCAATAATGTTGACAATTGTCCTAAATTAGGTGCTGGAGATTGTAATAAAACTATAATACTTTGAGTTAATTGTTTCAAAAAATTAACTTCTGGGGAAGGTAGTAAGGAATTTAAGAAAATTAAAAATTGATTAAATAAATTGAGTAACGCTAATCTGTTTGCATCACTTGGATTTGCAAAAAATGCTGAAATAGCTGATACTAATGAGTTTAGTAAAGTAATTAATTGACTTAATTGTTCCCTAGTTATAGGAACTGACTGTGGATTTTTACAACAATCTGCTGAAAAAACAATCGGATTGCAGTTATTATGATCAAAACAATCATTATGTTTCATTTATTTCCTCCTTATTTAATAATTTTGAGAGAATATTCTTATACTAAGAAACACTCAATTGTAATGGTGTTGAATATTTTTAAATATCCATTTTTCTTAGAATAAAAATAGTTACTAATAATTAAACTATAAAAATTCAGTTTAATTACATTCACAACTCACATAATATAAGTATACGCATCTATTTATCTAGTGCTTAGATTAATTCCCTAATGAAAAAGCGTATTTTTAAAGGAATACGTTATTACTCCTATCAACGTGTTTATTTTGTCAATAAACGAAAAGGCATATTAATTTATAAGTTCAATAATTCCATTCTAGAGTAATACCAAATGAAGTTTTTTGAAAAACTTTAATCTTCACAACCTAGTTGTTTATATCATGAGTTTCTAATAGTACATTTCATTTTCCATTAAGAGCTAATCATTTTGCTTTTGCTGACTAATTATTTCTTTGTAACAACTTATACTCATCTTACATACATTATCTTGAATCCTTACTTGTTAAACCATTTAATTGTTCATGACTCACAAACATCAACAATATATAAATGGTGTACTGATTCATAAAAGAGTACCCTATAATGGTGCTCTTTTTTATTTTTTGTAACAACTTACACTCATCTTACATACATTATCTTGAATCCTTACTTGTTAAACCATTTAATTGTTCATGACTCACAAACATCAACAATATATAAATGGTGTACTGATTCATAGAAGAGTACTATATAATGGTGCTCTTCTTTATTTTTTTATAACGATTTATACTCATCTTACATACATTATCTTGAATCCTTACTTGTTAAACCATTTAATTGTTCATGACTCACAAACATTAACAATATATGAATGGTGTACTGATTCATAAAAGAGTACCCTATAATGAACTGCACCTCCAATTGTTAGACTGTGTCTAACAATTGGAGGTGCAGTTTTTCTATGGCTAAATTTACAGCTGATGAAAAAATACAAATCGTTCTACGTTATTTGAACGGAAATGAAAGTTATCGAGAAATGGGTAGATCGCTCGGTATAAGTGACACAATCATTTTGAATTGGGTAAACCAATATAAACAGAATGGTCTGGAAGCTTTTCTAAAACGATGTACAAATTACACACAACAATTTAAACTAGACGTACTAAACTTTATGATTGAAAACGGTATGTCCTTATTTGAGACGGCAGCTATCTTTAATATTCCTGCCCCTTCAACGATTTCTGTTTGGAAAAAACAGCTCGAAACACAAGGAATTGATGCCTGCAGTGACCCCTGTCAAGTAGACAGGATTTAAAAAGCGCAACTAAGTAACCTGAGTTCTATATTTATATGGACTCAGATTATTTAATTTCTTTTGAAATCTTTGATGCCTAATTGATTCATCAATCTTTGTATGCGCTTATGCTTCAAATGAAGGTTATAGGTGACTTTCAGTCACACTTGCACTCCTCTATATCCATAAATCCCTCTTAGTTTTTTATGACACTTCAATATCTTTTTCTTGGTTTTAGCGTCCTCTAGTTGTTTTTCAGAAGGCACTAAGTGCCGCTTTGTCCGCTTATATACCCACTTCTAGTTACACCAGCGATGGCACATAATAGGCTAATCGTATACCCCTTTTCTAACATCTCAAGTATAGCTTCAAACTTTCTCGTTTTGGATATAGCTTACATACCTCCTTTTACATCCCTAAGAGCTTTTTTAACATTTCATTCTCGGCTTCTAATCGTTTAATCTTAGCTTCTGGATCTTTTGGTTTTGTTCTTCCTATACCTGGCCCTTTCGCTTTTCCACGTTTTTCTTCTAGTCCTTTGATACCTTCAGCTTCAAAGTATTTCACCCAACGACTTACAACCGAGTGATGAATACCTAATTCTTTCGCAATGTTTTTATAGCTCATGCCTTCTTTTAAGTATAAATCTATAGCTTTTTTCTTAAATTCTACATCGTAAGTGACTCTAATTTTCCCCATAAAAAAATCCCCTCCATAGTAAACAGGTTAATGCGCTTTCTTTTTCCTGTCTACTATAAGGGGATCATATCAAGATCTCGTCCTCTTTTTGTTTTAGATATGCTCACCATGATCAATATAAGTATCGCCGTATTCGTATGCCGGTGCAGGTGGTCTACCATGATCAGCTTGTGATGTAAAAGATTCTGTAAAACTTCCAATAGTTAAAACAGCAGCAAAACTAAAAAATCCCATTAGTAATTTTTTCATTTTAACGCACTTCCCTTCTGAAGTAATTCTTTAGCATCATAAGATATATTAAAATATTGGCTAGCTTTCTCATGATTCCCTTCTTGATAAAGTTTTTTCGCTAAAATTCCAGAGTACTCTTCAATTAAACTAAACTGAACAAAATCCCAATAATTCTTTTAACAATACCCCTCCATATATGGTTAATATATCCAAGCATACCATGTTGTTATATGTTTGTGTATAAAATTCGGAATTTTCGTAAAAAAAGGATTGTTTAATGTGGAAAAATAAAAGAAATAGCGTTTATGTTGATTGCTTTAGTGGTAATCATTGTAATAGGATTTGATATTAGGAATCTAGATGATCAAAAAGACATTCTCATGTTTGTTATCTATACTATTCCTATAATGCTATTACTGCTGTATGCGAAAAAATTTAAATACATTAAACCAAATTTGTTTTTAACCTTAATTTTTTTAACTTTAGGATTATGGAGTTTATTAACATTCTATGTATTACATGATTTAGTAATATTGATATCAATAATTTTAGGAATGGGGATTACATTGTTAGTTATTTTTTTCTACAGAATAGCAAAAAATAGTTAAGTAACCTGTATTCTTAAATATAGTTAAAAAAAGAGCTCTTTCATGACTTGAAGAGTTCTTTTTAATATCAATAATATATATACTGAATATTCAGTATATATTATATCAAGTTTTTAAAAATTTATATATCTAAAGGCGTGTTAAAATAAATGGAAATAATAAACATTGTCACTCTAAGAGGAGGTTGTTGTATGGAGGTTCAGGCACAAACAAATGAACAAATCATGCAAATGCTGAATGAATGGTACATTGAAATTCGCGCTAGACGCTTAAGAAATGCACATCTATTAAAAACTGAAATTGATAAAAAAATAAAAAATATGGAAGAAGATCAAAACTTACTTTTATACTACTCTCTATTAGATTTTCGTCATCAATATTTAGTTGATAGTTTAAGTATTGGAAAAGATAGTTTCAACAAAATCGAATCTTTTAATATTCCAACAGATGATTCTCTTATATACTACTATTACTTTTTTAAGGCGATGCATTCGACGATAGTCGGAAATTACAACTTAGCTAAAATTTACTATGATAAGGCTGAAATAAAACTAAGAGAAATACCAGATCAGTTAGAGCATGCGGAGTTTTATTTCAAACTCGCTACATTTAACTGTCACCATCAGCAGTATATACCTGCATTTCAACAAGTGTCCAAAGCAGAAGAAATCTTCTCTAAATATAACGGATACGAACTAAATATAGGATATTGCAATAACGTATCTGGTCTTATCTGTACACATTTAAATGAATTTGAAACAGCCGAGGAATTTTTTATGTCTGCAATGAATATATTTCAAAAACAAAAAGAAGAACAGGCTATCTTATATGTGCGTCACAATTTAGGGTTTATGTACGCAAACCAAAAGCTATCAGACTTAGCTATTCGTCACCTTTCAGAAGTCATTAAAGAATTACCAAATGATTATAAGGCTATATTGATTGCAGCATGTGAACATGAAAAAATTGGGGAAAAAGAAAAAGCATTAGAGTTGTTTGAGAAAGGCTTGAAAATTAGTACAGATCTGAAAAATGAAGAATATGAACATCACTTTAAAATTTCACAAGCAATAGCAAAAGGTGTATGTGCGGAAGAATTAGAAAAAATTGTATTAGCAGGTAATGTATATTTTGAACGAGAAAATATATATGAGTATGTAAAGGAATATAATGAAAAATTAGCACTAACATTCTATCGGGAAAATAATCATGTGAAGTCAAGTGAGTATTTTTATTTATGTTCTATAATGAACGGAAAAAATCATTTAGGGGGGCAATAAAATGAAAAAAACAATTCTTTATTCGTTAGGAATATTAACTGCTTTTACCTTAATCTTAGGAAATGCAAATACCCCAAAAGAAACACAAGTATCCTCTGAAGAAGTTGTACAATACTCGCACGGTCATACAGGTGGTTAATTTAATTAGTTTAAAATATATACAAAAAGTGCCTACTCATGATAGAGTAGGCCTCTTTTACTTCACATAAACATAGGCTTCATTTGCAGTTACATAGTATGTTGTTCCTTTACTATTGTGCACTTTGTATTGCGGTGAACCATTAACAGATACTTTAGCATCAATCGTAAATCCAAGCCCTTCATCTACGGTTCCTGCTACATCTTTATCAGACCAAGAAGCAGAATCATAGAAACGAAGGTCGTCCACTTTAGATACAACACGTTTTCCTACTACAGAACTTGAAGTAGTAGTTTGTTCCCCTTGATATTTAATGTAGGATGGGTTGTTATAAATCCATTGGTTACCACCAAGATTTAACCAATCACCTTGTTTTCCCCAGACTTGATATGCTTCTCCTTTATTTAATTGACGGATAACTCCATGATTTGTTGATGGTCCACTTCTTAGGTTTACGTTAAATCCATCAATATAAACTACTCCTGTTTCGCCTACAACGTTTTGAGATGGCTCTTGTGGTTTTGGTTTAACTGTAACTGTTGCGCCTTCATACGCCTTTTGTACGTCCGCTCTGAATTGTGATTCTGATACACCATGACTGCGAAGGTAATCAATCGGATCTTCGTGGTCAGTTCCACCTAATTTGTAAGTAATATCTTTATGTGTCCATAAACCTTTGCTTGGATGAATCCCTCTATCTTTTAAAATCTTAGCTAATAGTTTTACATAACGCTCGTAAGAAGATTTAAATTTATCTGGGCTGCTAGTTTCAGAAAGTTCTACGTGAACAAATCTTTTATTTGCATATGGTCCAGCACCGTAAGCCACATATTTTGTATCGGCAATTTGGACTGTTTCGTTCCAATCTACAGCATAATGTACAAATGCATTTCTCCATGTTCTAGCTTCATAATTTCGAATGTTAATTGCTGGCGCTTCTGGCGTTGCAGTACTATGTGCAACAACGCCCTCATAAGCGCCCACACCGTAGCGATATGCTTGTTTCGGTAAGTCTTGGATAATTAGTACTCTATCAGCAAAAGAAGCCGTAGCAAACGAAAATATGAGTAATAGAGTCATAAATAACGAGCTAAATAGTTTAATTGGTTTTTTCATTGTGTATTTTCCCCTTTTTGCCAAACAAAAAGAGCACCGTCTTTTGACAATGCTCTCCTTATGTAAGGCGTGTATGTTTTTATTTGGTAGTATGTTTTTCTTTTCGTGCATCACTTCTTTGTATCTTTGCTTGAATTTCAGATGCTACACTTTCTAATAACCATGCAGGAATCCATTTTTCCCAGCCAATTCGTGCACAGTTTGCTGCGAAACTATTAAAAATGTGGTAACTCAATCCACCGACTACCATGAAGAAAAAGAAATCAGGTAGTTTAAGAGCAATATCAAATAAATGTGCAAGAGCTGGTAATGATAAAAGCACCACGGTTCTCGTGATGCCCTCAATTCCATATTGTGATGAGTATGTTCCATCTAGCTTTGAAGCTTTACTACCAGTAATCCAGTCAAGCATGATAATCCAGCAATAGATCGATATCCAAATTAAGTTCGCTTTACCGTATAACAAATTAATTATTGTTCCTAATCCGCCGCCTATAGCACCACCTACTTTAAATTGAGTACTTGTAATAACATCGCTTATATTCAATGCCTTGATGAGTTCGTGAATTCTTTCCAAGTTCTCACCTCCTTTCAAATTTTGGCCAAAATAAAAAGCCTACTGTTGTACGCTTAGAATTTACGTATTTAGTCTCTTCCAAGAATGCTCTAATGGTTCTTGACGAGGGTAGTTCACCTCTTGTTTTGAATCATTATTTACTATTAAATCCTCACAAAAAATCATTCCGTTTCGTTTTAGAGACTTTCTACTTCCAATAAAAAAAATATCATCAATAATTTTTCCGGTTCTTTGAACTGAATTTCTCTTTAATGATAGGAGTTCAGGATCAAAAATAATACCTTTAAAGACAGTAATGGTAATCACCTCATTCAATACGAAATGCTAATGGAGCAGGTAAGGAACCATAACTACCACTTGCATTTACGTATTTGTATTTTTGTATGTTCCCATTCACTTCAACTTCTAATATATCGCCACTTACTATACTTGCATCTGAAGTCCGATATATTCCTTCCAATTTCCCACGCACACCATAACTATCTGATAAAATATAAAACGGAGATAGTAGAAAGGTATTATCGATATTTGGATTTAATCCTGTAGGTATTTGCAACCAAGTACTACGATATGATTGGGAGATATTTGTCTCATTAGATCCTTTTGGACGATTAAAAGTAAGCCCGGTGTAAGGGGTTGAATAATTTCCACTCCAAGCACTAGCGTACCAAACTAAAGCGCGTGTATATGGTTCATGTTTTTCTTCTAACATCAATTCTCCTAGTACCCCAATGTATGTAACTGCAGGAGCTAATCTTGTGCTTGCAGGTGGAATTGTGCAAGTTATAATTTTTTCCTTATCAACGAATAGATAGAATTCAATCTCAGTATCTATAGCGATTTTAGGGCCATTTGAAGTAACACCATCAGAGTAATTCCTTCCACGGAACCAACTAGTCGGCCAAGATTGATCCGGAGTAGTCCCACGACCTTTCTCTTTATCATATCCATAACAAAATTTAAAGAAAGCATCAGAATATAGCGTTGATCTCACATCAAAATCTAATTTTTGTGAGCTGTCCTCCATGTTTCTTCCGTCATATGGTATAAGTTCGATATAGATATTTTTTTTACCATCATTTCCGTTCGAATACATGACATAGACATCATTTGAAGTTGGTTTTCCTTCATTTAGTTGTTTCCAGCCAACACGTAACATCTCGTCAATAACCAGATTAAATATATTCTTTTTTAACGGTGTGAATCTTTTGAAGATATGTTCTGTCATAGAGGACACTCCTTTATTGTAAACTTACTGCTTTAATGATTATTGTAAATAAAGCTGGTTCATTTCCTTTGTTTTCAATAAAAACATGAGCAGCACTTGTTGTATCTTTATCTTCGCAAGGGATTGCTAATATATCGTAAGCTTTCTTCTCTTGATTACTCTTATATATTTGTAGTCCGTTTTGTTTCTTATCAAAAATCGAAATAATAGATTCAACATCTTTATCGTTTGTTACATGAATAGTTCGAATATCAAATTTGTTGTATTCCATATTCATTGAAAGGTATTGAGTTTGTCCGTTTTGCACGAGTATTTGTTCAGATTTTTCGATAAGTACGGGTGATGAACTATCACCTACAGTTCCTTTGTAACGATTGATTTTCATTTCAGTACCCATGTAAACACCTCAATCATGTTGCAATTTAATGTTAAATAAAATAGGTTCAAACCCAATGTAGTTTAAATCTTTAGTTACCAGTACCCAAAACTCCCTAGAACTATTTGCGCTTAATGTATTTATTGAAATTTGTTTTACCCAAGCTAAGCTATCTAACGAAATATTTGCCCACGTATATCCCACCTTTTCCATATATTGCTCAATAGAAATTTTGAGATTATGAACAGCTACAGAATTTTCATTTTGGACCATCATTTTAATGATTCTTTTTCCCTCAATCATATTTCCTAAATTAGTTGGATCAGTATCGTTTAATTCTTTAGAGTCCATTATGATTTTTAAAGGAGAACCCATATTATAGATGTCACCGCCATAAAATAGGGTTTTCTTTTCTGCTATAAGGCTATTTTGTTCATCGTAAACTTCAATAGTTCCTTGGAACTCTAAAGATGGTAGGTTTATATCTATACCGGTATTTAATTTGCCCACTTGATTAATAGATAGTGTGGTGCCATTTTCATCTCTTAAAATTACTCTGTTATTTGGGAACAGTTGCCTTAACTTTAATTTGTGGCCACTCGTGATAATGATGCGATCAATATCTAGCGGCTTGTATGGATCTGCGACACCTTTCTTTAATACAACACCGATTTTAGTCGCTTCTAATTTGTCGCTATCTGCATAATCAAAGGTAGCATCTACCTTGCTATAAAAGTCCCATTGTTCACCAGTAGAAGTAGCAAGCCATTCCCTGTGTTCTTTAGAACTATTAATAGAATGAGATTCAAGAAATTCTATTTTATTATCAGCGTTTTGATATATAATCAATCCGCCCTTATCCCCTTCAACATCAGGAGTATAATCAGCAATGACTTGTATCGCTATATCTCCTTGCGGTTTGTTGATTAGTAACATTACATCTTTATCTGCTGTATGATTTAATCTTATAAAGCCTTTTCTTGCAGCAATACTAAAAGAATCAGAAGGTGATATAATCCATTCTGGGTTTATAGAATCGAAATCATCTAAAAAGATTTTCCCGTTTTCTCTCTTGTATAAAGAAACATTTGGTTTTTGGTTAACTTTATTTGGATGGATCAGTTTATGACCTTCTTTAACATCAAAAGCATCGATGTTAAAATTCAACCAGTTTTCATCTGAAGGAGTTATAATTTCAACTAGATGGTTACCTTCAGATAATCCTGTTTTTTCATAAACTAAAACCCGATTTTTTTCTGTCATATTTTCAGTAAAAGTTTCTTTTATTCCGTCTATAATTACTGTCGTATTGTTAGGTTTATTTCCTGGATAGGTTCTTGCAATTAAACGCAAACTGGGTCCACTGAATCCAACGCGTAAGGAAGCACCTTTTTGTTCTGTATAATAATGTGATTCTCCGTATTGAGTTGGATGTTGATATAATTTCCATTCGCCTACATATTCAATTAAATTTTTGTTTGGAACATCATCAAATCGAATCCAACCATTTTCAGGAACATATAGAACATCACCGATTTTTGCCATTTTATTTCTCCCTATCTTGTTTTCTTCCAATTAGAATTTGTCCACCAAGAAGAGCGGTTATGACGTAACCATAGTTTTGGTTTTTCTTTTTGAACTTTTTTATTTTCATCAACTTCAATTATTTCAGTAGGATAAATATTATTAACAATAAAATCATCAAATTGTATGCACTCTGTAGCAATGAATTTATTAATAATAAAACGTTCAATTTCGATAATTTCCGTATCAATTTCCAGAACTTTCTCCGCTGGTTCAAATTCCTCGACTGAACTTTCTATGCAAGTATCCCTATTAAATCGCTCGAATTCTTCTATATCAGTTGCTACACTTACATCTCTATCAAATGTATCTAGTTCTAGTATTAAAGACTGCTTTGCAGGTGTGTCAGCTGCATCATAATCATTAGCGATTTGTGAATCTAATTCTAATACAGGTCTTTTAAAATCTATTATTCCGGACACATCCGTAATGATATTTGGGGTGCAACGCTCCATATCAATGCTATCAACTATTTCAGAAGTTATAGTAACTTTGGAACGATCCATTATATCGGACAACACCGTCGTTGCTTGTAACTCCCGTTTAACCCTTGCAAATAAATCATAATCGGGTAAATAAACAGGTAATCCCATACCTTCAAATAAATCCATCTCTTCATTTTTGGCTTCTAATTCAATAACACTTCTATCTGCTGTAGAGAATTCTTCCTCTATAACATCAATTTGTTTATTTTCTCGTGTGCTCAATTCATCTGTTGTAGTGTGTGAAAGGATATTCTGTGATTTTCTATTAAACTCCCGTGATTTAATGGAATCTGCTATTACTTCTGGTACTACTTTGTGAGCAGTAGTTCCAGTGTCTAATATGGTATGGATCAGTTCTTTTTCACGAGTAGCATTATCAAATCCAATGATGTTTTCTGCAATAAGATCCCGAGTTAAAACAAAATCACCTGCAGTATTGACCACATCAATAGCAAGTTCACGACTCTTATTATCCATTGACTCCATATCTTCGATAGAATTCCCAGTTAATTCGTTCGTAACTCGAATAGATTGTGTTTCATCTCCAATTTCACTTTCGTAACATGAGTGAATTTTATTTGCGTATTCATATCGTGCAGAGGACGCTATTACTTCATTTTGAGTTCTTTTTGAATCTTCCATATCAAAGGTTTCTAGTTCCAAAGATAAGTTTTTTCGTATAAATGTTTCGTCTGTTGGGACCGCTGCTATGGTCTCTATCTGTTCTCTTTCAACTAATTCGAATGATATTGAACCTCCATCAACTTGAATAATATTTCTATCTGCAGTATCAAATTTTGTATAATCTGCTTTTAATTCTCTTTGGATTCTTGCAAATAGATCATAATCAGGTAAATAAACAGGTATTCCTAAATCATTAAATAAATCATACTCTTCATAAGAAGCAGCAACTTCATGAATACATCTATCTGCCATTTCTAAAGGATGTGTTGTTACTGCAGTTAACTCTTTAATTACAATCTCACCCGTGCCATTCTCAAATATATTAGACTGCAGTTCTTTTTCTTTTCGGTCTACCAATATACTTTTGTAGAATTTTTCTCCATACAATACACGAGCTACTTTCACCCATTCGGGAAGTTCTTCTACTTCTGTAGCAAACTCACGAATTTTCTTATGAAGAAGCTCTTCTTCTATACTTTCATTCATTTCATATTCATCTGTAGTTCTAGACATAATAGATTCATTTACGATTTTAATTTCACTCGTATCAAATGGTTTATCTGCAAGTTCTTCTTTCACATGGTCCATATGAAAAATACGACTGCGTTGCTGCGCTGACTCATTATCTGTAATATCTATTGCAAAGCATCTTGATTGTGTGAGGTTTTCCAGTTCGGAAATATCTATATTAACGTTACGATCTATATCGAAAGCGTTTAATGTTGTAATACTTGCTTCAACTTCAATGTCCCTGGAAGCCTGGTTAATTACATCAGAGAAGACACCTTTAATTTTGTTTACTCTTGTTGCGAATACACCTGCATTATCCTCTTTAACAGCCTTAAACCTTGAATTAGGTGGCATACTTACAGGAAACTCATGCACGTTTTCACCAAAAGGATTAGCAATTGAAATAGAAACACAATAAGTCTTTTCATAAGAAAGACTTGGACTAACAGAAACTATATGATTCTTTTCATTTATAAATAAAGAAGGGGCAGCAATCGAATAATTTTTCTCGTTCATCTTTTGCCTTCCCCCTTTCTTGTTTAAATATCTTCTTTATAGATTGCTAGGCCAATTGGATTGAAAGGCGAAAACTTACTTGTGAATGGAGAAACTGCTGTTGTTGGTAATGTGTAGCGATATAATTGCGCCATTTGATAATTAGCTAGAATTTCACCACCAGGGTATTCCTTAAAAGTTACAGTTTTATCTTCCGGATTATAATCGTAATCCGTTTTAGGAACTTCTTTACAATCCATGAATAGATTCAATGTATTTTCTTTTGGTTTGTGCTCTAAATGGAATATCTTTTTAGTTCCATCGCCTTTACCAATCACTTCATCTGTTACAGTTTTTTCAATTTCAAGCTCATCTGCTTGTTGAATATTTTTTGGGTGTACTGCGTATACATCATCAAGTTTCCCTACATATCCATCATTAGGATGTACGATATAAATTTGTGATAAATGGTATTTACCGCTATACATAGAAGGATTAAATCTCCCTTGGCCACTATCGATATCGGCATTATGAGTTATAAAGGCAAGGTAATGCTGCTGATACATAGATCCAGTTAATGATTGAGACAAAACAGGCGTAAGATTTCCACCAGATGTATTTTCGCCATAATCCATATTTGCATTACCAATTTTCTTTGTAGAATTACTGAATTCTTCCCCAGAACGGCAGCCACCCATAATAATTAAATTCTTTTGCGGTTTATTATCAAATGTATACATTCTTCCGATGTACAATGGAACAAATAATGCTCGTACAGGGCTTGGTGTTGGATCAATTCGCATAAACATTACAACACGATCTTTATGAGCGTTACCGTACATGTATACAACGGAATCACGTTTCCAGTCCTTTGTGAATCTTTGCTCCGGTGTCAAACTTAGTACTGTATAGGGAGAAGCGTTCACAAAATTGATAGATGTAAAAATTTCAGCCAGGACACTATTTGTGCTCTGTACGGTAAATTGCGTCTTAGCAGGTAGTATTTCTGTTACATCGCTACCGTTACTAGATTCTAGCAAACGAGTACCTGAAATTTTTATGTTGTCTGCACTTGCAGGAGCAACTTTGAAAATAATTGTATCCCCTGTGAACGTATAGTTGTTTGCATCTAAAATTGTCCCGTTTTTGTATACTGCAAAACGGCTTTCATCAAAATCTGGGTATGGTAATTTAAAAGCTGTTTTTGTACCATTACCATTTCCTAAATCTGCATCTTGATCACTCATTTTCACTTCCTTCTCAATAAAGTATCGAGTATAAGTGAAGAAAATAATATCATTCGTTGGTTCATAGGCATCGTTAGCTAAACGATATTCCCCCGTAACTCTAGCTCCTTTTGCTACTGGTGTATTAAATTTAATTAATCCTGTTCTACCATCCACTGTATATGTGTTTTTTTCTTGATAGATACTATTTATATAAACAGATAAGGAACTAGCAATGATTGGAGAAGTAGGAATAATGAAGTCTGTTTTCTTTCCATCTCCCGTTCCGAAATCCCCTAATCGCGATTCAGTGGCTACATATCTTGAATCTGCGAAATCAGAATCAGTAGTATCGTATGCAACTGCAAAACCAAATCTTCTACGCTCCAAATCACTTCCAGCGGATTCGAATAATCGCACATCTATGAATTTGCTGGTTTCTCTTCGAATACGGAAAAATAGATCACGTTTCCATCCGTGATCTACAAATAACTTTTCTAATTCAGTAGGTAAGGTTTGTAAATTTACAATTTTATCGAACCACATTTATATTCATCCCCTATATAGTTTTCTCGAAAATACCTAATCCTGCTGGACGATATGCAGTAGCTGGCATCTTTGTAATTGGTGAAATTGCATCTACGGTAAAGAATCTGTAGATGTCGTGTGTATCTGGACATGTATTTTTTCTAACTTTTAATTTATCTCCATTTAGCAATCCTAACGGGGAGAGAAGTACAACATACGGCATATAACCACGTACCCCTTCATCTGGATGTACAATATAAGCCCTAGATGTATGAACTCTTCCGCTATATAAAGATGGATTGAATTGATACTTATATTCGTCATTATCATGGCTTTGCCATGCTGTAGGATATTGGCCACCATTAGCACCTTTCCGATCAGGTGGCATAATATTACTTGGTATATTCCATGCAATATAATGCGCTTGGTACCTTGCGCCAAAACGGGAACGTTTAATAATTACGTTATCAATGCCGTTACCTGGTGATTTAGGGTATTTCTTTGTGCGTGGCATATAGTTCGATACGTCCCTAAATGGCGTTTTACTTTCAAAATTAAAGCTGTGAGATGAGCTTTCTCCACCTTCATCGTAAGCAGTTCCAGCCCAAAGAGCATCTGCTATGGTGTCGTCATTTCCATAGCTTTCTAAGCGTCCCATGTATACTGGGGTTACAGGGACAGTATTATTTTCAAATGCTGGCGTTTTATCTGCTTGTATTAGTAGGACAACTCTATTTTTATCAACTTGTCCTGTAATACGAACTAAAGAATCTGGCCACCAATTTGTATCAGCGTCTATATTTAGCAATTTAGGGTTTCTCAAAGTAGATTTAACCCAAGGCGACATCATTAAATCAGGCTTATCTGTATAGTCATAAACGGTATATGTATAAGGTCTTCCGTTGTTTATTTCTGTTTTTTCTGTAGCTATCACTTCGGCCAATTCTACATCTATAATGGATTGGAACTCTTTCTTGTCCTCGGCTCCCATAATAACTACACTATCCTCTTGATAGCTTGGTAGTTTTTCAATCATATATAAATACATACATGAACGATCTTTATATTGTGGGTTGTTTTCTAAGTATGTTTTAAATGCAGTTTTACCATCAGGCTTAGAAAAATCGATGTCTAATTGAGTCTTTGCGGTCCACTTCCAAGCTTGAACAATTCCGTATAAACCACCATCACTATTTTTTAAAATTACATGCTTTGCAGCCCAATAATTATGAACAGGGTCGTCCGATTTCGTAGCTTTATAAATAACCTTGTAAAAGCTGCTTACTTTCTTCCATCCATTTTCAATCATGGTGTTTATTAACTCCATATGGAATTCTGCTTCTGATACTATTTTTTCAATATATGCCATAGGTTTGACGCTCCTAATCTCTTAATAGTTGATAATTCAGTTTTACTACTTTGGATGTTCCGGTTATATTGTGGTATTCGAACTTTAATACAGCGTTAGCCGGAATAGGTCTAATAATAGAAAAATTGAATCCTTCTGGTACGTCTTTTACATAAACATTTTTAAATATTTGTTTTCCATCGATAAATAGATTCCAATAATCACGATCACTATAACTTGATGCAGCTATAGAAAATGCAATTAACTCTGTATCGAACGGTAGTGAGAATTCATCTTTTTTTACTGCATCATCTATTCCAATTCTTCTACCTTCTATATACGGTTCCGTTTTTGTAGGGAAATAAGGAGCGTCAAATCTACCGCCCGCCATATATGTAACAGCAAAACTCATGCTATCCCTCCTTTATGATAAAAAATGCAATTCGAACCATACTGTTTTATCAAGGATGCCTTGATTTTTAAATGAAAATTGAACCGTACTTCCTGCTGCTAAAGGTTTATAAATCATAAAGTGCATACCTTCAGGAATATCCTTGGTATATATGTTTTTACAAATCGTTTTACCGTTTACAATTAAGCTCCATTTATCATCTAATTCATATATAGATGCACTTACACTTATTGCATACAGCTCCATATCTGCAGGTACAGTATATGTAGTTTCATTTGTTTGGAATGAAAAAGAATCCATAATGAATCCAGGTATGAATGGTTCTGTTTTAGTTGGATGAAAAGGCGGATCTAATCGACCACCGGCTAAATAGGTTGTTTCAAACAAGAGTAATCACCCTTTTTCGTGTATTAAAAAATTCCCGTGCATCATCACGATACATCGGGAATTGGTAAATCAGACAGCATACCGTTACCTTTGTTTAGAAGGCGGGGCTGCACACGTTCTAGCTGCTTTTGCGCATTATATATTAATTGTAGCTCCATCTCTTTTCCAGTTACTTTATGTGAGACAAGGACCTTTTCTAGCATACCTTGTGCGTTGAAAGCCAAATCATAGTGTAGGTATTTATCGCCATCGACTGCAGATAGGCGGGCACCGTCACGAATAAGTGTATATCCTTCGGTCATGCCTTCTTTAAATACGTCATTTGGATCATTCCCGGGCATTGGTTTACCACCGTTATAAATTTGCCTATCGATTAAGCCCTTCATCAAATACATGATTGGATCATATAAGTTTTTTTGCATTATCATAGAATCACCCCTAGTTCACCCTCGTAACAGACCAAGTTTTTGCTGGTCGTTGGATATAATAGTGATCTTTGTCTTGATTTACCCGAGGAAATGATAAATCTGGTAAGGAACCATAATCGAACAAGATATTGTTCTGCGTATCCAGTACTTGCAAACGTCCTGTAAGAATCCCCTTAGGATTTCGAACTGCTTCAAATACGATAATATTCACACCATATTCAAGTGGAATATCAACATATGTTGGATTGTTTCGGATGAAATAGTTTTCTGCGACTAATTTATCATTACAGTAAATATTTAATAAGTCCCCATCCTCTACATCCCAATCCCAAAGTTTCAATCGTAATGTATCTACATTTACTGTGATACCAGTTATATCTGTATATGGGGCTGGTTCATAACCGTAATTAACAGTTAAATCTAAAGTTTGATAGAATCCATCATCTGCAGAGATCATTGTATTAATCCCTTTAACAAAGTAATTCCATTGTTGGCCAGAATCTCTATTGTAAACAGAAATAACATCAAATAATTGAACCCTTGGATCACCTATTACTGCGACTGTTAATGTTCTGAACTTCTGAATCGCTTTTAAATGATAAGCTGCAGCAACCGCTCTTCTTGCAAAGAACGTTGTCGCCCAAGGAACTTCTATCATTTCCTCTCGTAAATCACCCTGCGATACATTTTTTAATAGAAATGAATTAAGAAATCCGTTTGCGTAATCTCCACATTTAACAACAATACTGTTACTTATGTCCTGGTCAGTTAGCTGCATATCTAAAGAGATAAGATTTTCACCTTCTCTAAAACTAAATTTTGCAGGTTCGTTAATTGCATAGTCCGGCATCTTCATGAATGTGCAACTTCCATCCGGTTCATGTTTTATATAATGGAATGTTGTATCTATAATATCGCGTACAATTTCATCCCACTTTTGAAACCTCTTACCAGTTGCTCCCTCAACAATCCAACTTTGATTGGTACCAGGAATGTTTACTCTGCTACCGTGCAATGTAACTCCGGCTTTTTCAAAGAAGAATTTCACCACATCATAAACATTACCGGTTGGTGCTACAATCTCATCTGATCCTGGCGTTGGGATAACTGATTTGTGTAAAACTTTTTTATATGATGTGGTGCAGGTGACAGAGATTGTCCCACTTTCGGCATTTACCTTCACATCAGATACAAAACCATGTATATACGGTAAAGCTTCTTCACCGTATCCGATAGACACCTTAAATTCAGTCTGCGGATATAGTTGGTTTGTATTTGTTACTTCACTGTTATAAAACCATTCTTGAATAGAAGAGAACTTACCATACCAGTTGTCAGGAGCCATTTGACCGTATTCATTCGCAAAGGTAATAGTAAATGTACTAGCAAACTGGTCTGCGTTCTCCTGCACTTCTAAGCCTATTACACGATGTTGTATTTGTACGTAAGAAGAAGAGTCTCTTCTTTTCATATAAACAATTAAAGTAGGGGAGTTATTCCCAACTTGGAAATAGCTCCCCAACATTCTAATTAAAGAAATAGATCCTTCTCTCACATTCCATCAACTCCTATTCCTGCTTGTGACATGGATATTAATTTGCATTTTGCTATGACCAACGTTCCTTTTCGTATTGCATCTACTTCATTCGGCGGTATTATACCCCCATAGGTACCGTAATCGCCAGTAATAATATGTGGGCGGTATATTTCCCTCATGAAATCACGCCAATATCTGATATCGTTAAATAAAATATTGAATTCTACTTCGCATCCTTTATTCCCGTTACTTTGGAAACGGGGATAACCATGCATAATATTATAGTTTTTTAATCCGTCTAATGATTTAGGCATTTTTGTTTGCTCAATCATTGCGATGTTTGGGACGAATCCAAAAGCGTAATAATGAACGTCACGTATATAAGCTACATCTGCACCGCCATAACCGCTTGTTGTGAATTCAATTGTTTGTGGTCCTGCACCAACAAAAATTTCTCTGGATTCCCAGGCATAGGCACCTCTTGCTCTAAATTTTTCAATACCATTTACCCGAACAATAAAGTATTTATCCGGTAACATACCATCAGAATCAATAGGAACTTGGGACATAAAAGAGAAGTTATATGTCCCAGGCCATGAAAAATTAATAGTATATGTAATTGTACTTTTTAATTCTGTAGCATCCCATAAGAGGTGATATGAACCGGCTCTTCTATGCAATGTTTTTAATATACTCATACATTTCGCACCGCCATTCCCATTAGATCATCAGCAACTACGTTTTGTAGCAGCTTTCTCATTTTTACAAAGTCATCTGCGGATTGTAGTTTTTCAACAGAGACTTTAAATGTAGCATTTTGAATTGTTACGCCATTATCCGTTTTCTTCTCAACGTGGGTTTGTCCAGCAAATGGATGTGCAGTTTTACCAATTAAATCAGCAGAACGTGCGCCCATTTGTCCAATTTGATTAGATACATCGGTTACTAGTTTCATTGGTTTAGGTGGAACTACAGCTTTATTTAATAGTTCAGAAGCTTTGTCTACTGCAGGAATCATTTTTTCCATCCCTACACCAAGACCTTCTGTAATATAGCCCCCGTATTCCATCATTAACCGGGATGGGCTTCGGATACCAAAGAACTTTAATACGGCTTTAGGTATTCCCGAAACAACTCCTTTAGCTTTTTTTATAAGCCAATCTGCCATACCGGACATACCTTCACCAATACCGGCAATGATATCTTTTCCCCAGCTAACTGCATCTTTTGCTACATTTTTTACTATAGAACCAACTTTACTGAATACATCTTTTACAGTATCTACAACCCCTGTAAATGCACCAGTGATTGCTTTCTTTATAGTTTTAAAGTTACTAACAATAAATTCTTTTATACCGCCAACAACATCGGTTATTGTGTTATATAATTTGTTGAAATTAGTAATTACAAATCCAACAAATTCACGAACTGCATTAATGATTGTAAACTTTATAAAATTCCAAGCCGATTGAATCACATTTTTAATTGTGTTCATAACGCTAGAAATTGTATCTTTAATAGATTCCCAAGAAGATTTCACAAAATCTTTTAAGAATTTTAATACTGTAGTAAAGGTTGATTTAATTGCGTCCCTGGCTTTTTTTACAATTTCCTTAATCGTGTTAAAAACACTGGATATTGTATTTTTCATTTTTTCGAATTCAGTTTTTACGTACTGCTTTATTATTGCTAAAGCCATAGAGAAAATTCTTTTAATAACATTCCATCCAGTAGAGAAAATTTTCTTCCAGGTGTTAACTGCCTTTTGGACAGTATTCTTAATGAATTTCCATGTGCCATCTACAATTTTTTTCAAACCGCTTAATGCTAGATTAAAAACAAATTTAATGGCATTCCATCCAAACTCGAAAATGTTTTTCCAAGTTTTAATATTGTATTCAATTCTTTGTTTTATATATTTCCAAGCTTCTTCTAAGACTTTACCCAAAAATGATGAAGCAGATTTGAAAAGTTTTTTTGTACCATTCCAAAATCCAGAGAAGAACTTACCTAAACCATTCCATGCCTTTTTTGCACCTTTTACGGTTGCGTCCCAAGCTTTAGAACAGACATCGCCAATCCATTTAACTGCTTTCTTGGTGTATTTTACGATGTCATCCCAGTTTTTATAAATTAGATATACTAATCCTACAATTGCTAGTATGGCAATCGTCCAGGGATTCATCAGTAAGGTCATCATGGATCTGCCCAATAGTGCTAGAGCTTTCCCGATTCCACCAAACATACCGATAAATTTAGGGCCGAATTTAAGAATACCTGTAAATAATAATGGTACTTTAGTAAGTATTGGTACTAGGAATCTTAATGAACCAACAAATGCACCAACTCCACTTGTCATAAAGCCCATCATGGCGACTAATGGACCTAATACAGCGACCATACCTAAAATTGCTACAACACCAATTTGAATCGCTTTAGGCATAGAACTAAATGCTTTTGCAGCAACTTCTACTGCTTTAATAATTGGGGGAAGTGCCACTTCTGCAATATCTAAAATAGCTTGTCCTAATGGTTCTAAAGATGCCATTGTAGTACGCATTAACTTTTGCCAACGAACACCAAAAGCTTCTTGCTGCGTCTTCTGCATTTTTCCCATTGTGCCCTCGACATCGCCTAACGCACCATTTGCATTATTAAGACCTAAGACAGCTTGAGCACCCATGTCTTCCCATTTTGTACCGAATACAGCAACACCAAGTTGGTTTGCTTTTACTTTATCGTCCATCTTACCTAAATCACCTAAGACGGCATTAAACACATCTGCAGAAGTTCCTTTACCTTTGTTGAAGTTATCCCAGACTTTTTGTGTTTGGGGTGACATTTCAGCAAAGGCATCAGATACACCTTTAGAACCATCCTGTACCCGAATACCGAACTCTTTTACAAGGTCGTTAATGTAATCGAGATTATAACTACCATCACGAGTACCGTTTGCCATAATCGTAAACATCTCGTTAGCAGAGAAGCCGGCTTGTTTATACAGTGGAGCATATTCGGCCACATTATCAAACATTTCATTTGAATAGTTCAAACCTTCTTGTCCACCAGCAGCAAATAAATCGAATGCTTCCTTTGAAGAAATACCAAACTGATTCATTAACTGCCCTGCACCACGAGTTACTTCATTGATATCAGAATCAAATGTTTTCCCCAATGTCATAGCACTTTTTGTAGCTTCTTCTAATTCTTCGTGAGGAACGTCTTTCATATTCTGATACACTTTTATAAGAGACTGATCCACTTCTTCAATACTTTGGCCAAATCCATCTTTCCAAGTTTCTTTTGCGATTTTACCAAGGTTTTCAGCACCTTGTTCAGTAAGACCTAAAGAAGATTGGATGTTTCTTTGAGAAGTATCGAAGTCAGAAGCCACTTTTACAGCTGCAGCACCGATACCAGCTAAAGGTAAGGAAACGCCCGTTGTCATGTTTGTACCAACATCTTTCATTTTGTTACCTACATGACTAATTGATTCCCCTGCCTTTTGGAATTTATCATGCATTCCATTCGCAGTCTTTTGTACACGATTTTCGAATTGTTGTAAATCTTTATAAGCGCCTTCTGCTTTAATACCAATCGTCCCGAACAGTTGGAACATTTCAGCTAACATTTACGCACCCCCTTTCACGGGGCTGATAACCATTTTATTCTTCATCGTCTTCTTGGAAGTGAGCCATGATTTGAGCAGCATGCGCTTCACACTCTTCTTTCGTCCATACTTCACCCATTTCATAAGATGATTCTTTATCGTCCTGGTTGTCAGTTAGTCCAAAAGCTTGAAGATAATCATTAAAAGTAGTACCTTCTTCAAGTTGACGAGTTTGAAAACCAATGAACGCCATCTTCTTCCACTCATTTAGTTCTTCTTGCTGCTCTTCTCGTGCAATTAAAGAAAACAGGTCCATTAAACGCGAATACGGTATTGATAAGACATAATCATCTGTCCATCCATACCGTTTTTGGATCTTATCGAAAGCACGTAACATATTTTGTTCTGCTTCCTCTAAATATTCATCTGAGTCTTCATTTACGCTAGGATTGGCGCTGCTGCTGATTGGCTCCATTTCTCGCTCTGAACTTTCACGAGTCCCTTGACCTGGTTGAAAAAAGTCATTAAGTCTTCACTTTCCAGTAACCCTTGAATAACAGAAACCATTGCTTCCGGAGGGAACTGCCTAAATTCTTCGGCTTTCACTTTTAATAAACTAGCAAAGAACTCTGTAAAATCATCCTCACAAGCAGGGATTATCGTTAGAACACGGAAAGCAAATTCTAATCCTTTTTGTTGCTGCTTCTCTTTAAGTGCAACTAATTGTGCTTGTTTTTCTTCTTCTGGAAGAGATTCTGCTGCTTTAGTAAGTTCATCCATTGCTTGCTTATCCTTACCGAAATCAGCAAAGTTAACTATTGCGCTACGTCCAACCTTCGAAATAATCTTAGCGAATCGCCAAACGTCTGTTACATTTAATCGTCGCATTGTTACTTTTTCGCCTAAAATTGTTATTTCTGTACCGGTATTCATCATTTTTTCTAATATAGAAGTCATTTTGTCCGCTCCTTTTTTTGTATTCAGCTCGTTTTATGCAATAGAAAACCGACTACCATTTATGCGGTAGCCGGTGCTTTTTGTACTGTTGCTTTCTTTTTCTTTGGTAAATAGATTTCGTATGGTGGTGTAGTTGGTGCAGATTCACTGTAATGACCGATAAATTTACATTTCAAACCAACCGTTCCTTTACCGTCTTTTAGATCCACCTCAATAGAAGAAACAACCATTGCATTACGAATTACGAATATAACAGGTAATTCACTACCCGAAATCATACCAATGAGTGCAATATCATGATAGTTTGAATCAGGAATATCATTTGAAGGTTTCATAATATCGTAATCAGTTTCAGTTGTACTATCTACCGTCATCCCAGGTAAAGCCAACTGCAGGTTTTCTTTTGTAAACTCCACTAATGTAAGTTCTACATGCGGTTCATCTTTTAATAACCACTTACCACGCACCATTTTACCTAGCACACCATCAATATCTGCATCATAATACTCACGATCAAAACCCACTTTAGTTCCGCCTGTAGTCGCTCCTACAAGTTCACCTAATTCTTTTACACTTTTAAACCCTTTGTACATGACACCAGGACCGATAACAAAATTATCAGTAGTCCCTTCACGGACACCGTTAATTAATTTCCAGCTCATTTGTCCTACCCCCTAATACAAGTCCGTTCGCATGGTTCGGACAAGAAATTTTACATTTATATGAATGATAGATGGGTCTTCATCTGGTACAGGGATACTACCTGCACGATGTATAGAAAGTATCCCATCATCTTTTAAACCGACTTCTCTATCTAGTAACTTCTCAATACGTGTAGCAATTGCATTTGCCTTATCATAATCCCCGTTATCACAATACACATCAAAATTAAGAATCATTCGGTCTATAATTTCAACGTCATCCGGATTATTTGCTTCAATTCTTATAACTGCATAAGGCATGTTCATATCATCTTGTGCGGTTTGGAATGTAAGAGCAGGGCCTTTGTCCTCGCCTTCACCATATTCTGATAGATTAGCTTTTATTATTTCATCGTTCTCTACAAGCATTCTAATAACTGCAATAGCATTAGACATCTATTACCCTCCCATCATTCTTTTAAGTTCTCTACGTTCTTTTTCAAACGCTTTTAATAGAAATGGACGGGCTTCCATATGACTTGTACCAGTTTCAAGCCATATGGCTTTTTTCAAATCGCTCCCTACTGCACCCAATACCTCTGATTGTGACCGTTTAACATTGTATTTAATCGAATTTAACAAGTCACCGGTACGAACAGCAGGAGCTTCACCTGGTTTAGAAGCAGTATATTTACGACTCGTATGAGGTATTTTGTATTGCTTACCGCTACGGCTACCTGTGAGATTCTTCTTAACTTGATTTTGTAAATGAATAGATGCTGCTGTAACCTTTTCAACACACATAGCATTAATATGCGTCTTTACTTGTTCCATATTGCTTGAGTACTCAATTTCTACTGAATTCGCCATATAGAATCATACCTTTTCGCAATAAATTTCAATGTGATGATTCATAAATGCAGGATTACGTGGTTCACCTTTTACTTCAAACATATAATCAACGCCTAATTCTTCACTTTTAAAATGGATACGATCATTAGGCTTAATTTTGTAGGAAGCAGGTGCATATATCTTAAAGGTTGTATCGAAATTTTGTTTATCACGCTTAAATCTCTCATTATCAGCAGCAGAATTAGTAGTTACACGACAAGTCATATTCTCATAAACGTCTTCATCTACTTCTGCATAATTACCTGAGGATTGTTTCTTTTTCATTTTTCGTTTTACTACTACCTCATGAATATATAAATCATCCATATCTCCATCATCGAAGTACGTATTCATGTAGCCATCACCGGCTTCACTCTTGCTCTAAAGCCTTTTAAACCATTGAGTATCTTATTGTTTGTAGCTGGTTCATCTAGCGTTTCCGGGCTAATCTGGTACGAATAATCCCCTATACTCTCCGATGTTTTCATACCTTTTCGTTGTAAGTTAGCACGAACTGCTGCAGAAACAACCAAATCAATAATACATTTCTTCATAAGTACCTGCAGATCATCATAATCTTGTATCTTATATTCGAATTCATATAACTGATTTTCGGATAAACCATAAACAATACGCCCATTTACAGTAATAGAATTGGTCATATCTTGTTTCGAACTAACATGAGTTACTTTTGCTATAGATTCAGCAGGAAACGAAAGCCAACCTAGCTTACTTGTTTGGATGATTTCTTTCATCGGATTCTCCGGCTTAACTCTTAAATACTTCCTAGCAATAACTGTATAGTAATCTATTAGTTCTTGAATTACTGTATCAGGCATCTTCTGCACATTTACGCGGTCTTTAATGTCCTGCAAGGTAATATCCATTATGTTTCTTTCTCCTTCTTATCGACTTCTTTTACAAGTTCAAAATGTCCAGTACTTACAAGGTAATCAGCTTTTTCATTTGCAATTGTTTCTTCTTGGCCATTCTTAAACTTTTGTCCATAAGCGGTATAAGTTCCACCGTATCGCAGCGTAACTACTTTCATAATTAACACTCCTTTCACGAATGTAAACTATTGCATGAAAGTTTACATTCGCATTGTTGGTTTTATTGGTTATATCTCATTTTCCATTAAAAACAAGAAAATATTAAAAAAGTATACATTCAAAACCCTAATAACAACAAAGAGTTTGTTTCCATAAAAAATACGCCTGGATATTAAGCTCCAAACGTATCCGGAATATTTGTTAGAATTGCTACTGCATCCATTTCTTGAATTACAGCATCATCGTCAAAGTGAATTACATAAAATCGTTTATCTTCCATTACTGCAGTTTTACCTTCTGTAGTCTTACGAACACGAGTGTCGTATGTATTAACCGCAATGAAGTTTTTAGGATCTGCAAGAATAATAACATCGTCTTCTAAAGATGGAACCGTAACAATTCCGTATCCCATCGGTTTATTAACTTGATCTCCTGCTCCAAGTAACGCAGCATCACCAGCACCAGTAGGACGATTTGTTAAATACTCAATCCATTTCTCTCTACGGCTTGGAGACATAATCCAACGTAGGTTGCTGTTTTTATATTTATTTGGCATTGCACCGGATAAAGCAAAGATAGAGCCTTTTCCAAATCCATTTGCTGCAGCAGCTTCGCCTGTACCAGTTACCAATTTAGCATGATCGACAATATGAGACTCTTTTGATTTCTTGATTTTTTTCAACCATCCATCATTGATAGATAACATTTCGTCGGAAGAGTCTGTATCACCATTCCAATGTAAATCCTCTAAATCGATACCTAATTGTGTAGACATAAGAGCCATTACAGTATCTTCATAACCTTCACCTTCAATATTTTCGCGGAGTAATTCTTCTGTAATTTCCCAAGGTAAACGAATAGCCTTTGTATTGTACTCAATTTTAGAAGTTTGAACACCTGCGCGGTAATTATCATCGCTGTTTTCTGTTTTCTTGCGTAAGATACGGCCACCAATTGCAATTTTATCTAATTCACCTTGTTTTGCTTTACGCATTTCTTTACGGTGTAATTGTGAGAATGGCGTTGTATCAAATGCCATACGGAAGAACTCTTTACTTTGTTCTGGATTTAATAATCCTGCATTCATTCCACTTGTTGTCATTGCTGCCTTTTCAATACGATCTAAACGTTTTAATAATTGTGCGTTAGTCATTGTCATAATGATAAATCCTCCCCTTACAGGTTCAATCCTGCCCATTTAGATTTTTTAATTTGTTGTTGTCCTGGTGTAACTTCTTCATCTGGATCTAAACCTTTACGGATAGAAGCAGCATTTTCGATATTTTCAAGTCGCTTTGTAATTGGTTCTAGTGCTTTTTGAATAACTGCTGCAGCTTTTTCTTCCTCTGTTTGCTCTTCTGGTGTCGGTTCTACTTCCTCACCATTCACTTGTTTTTCAATCTTATCTAACTTAATAGCTAGTGGTTCTACTGCTTGTTTAACAATCTCTGCAATATCTTCTACTTTCATTTCATCTTCCTCCTGTGGTGAAGCAGCTTCTTTTATTTCACTAATTAAAGCTAATGCTTCATCTAATTTTGCATGATTCTTTTGGGATAAAACTTTCCCGGCTTTTTTAATACTTTCTAATACAATGCTTTCTGCTTGTACACTATCTTCTGATTTCGCAATGGTGTAACCACCTTTAATAGAAGAAAGTATGTCCTTCATATCATCCAGAGCAGCTGCCATACGGTCGATATCGGGATTACTTTCCCAAATCTCCCAATAGAACACATCTTCAAACAAATTAAATACAGCTCGCAAATCACGCTTTTGTTTTTCATCAATAAAGCGGTCTTTTACTTCGCCTTTTGTGATTTTGTGACTTTCACCTTTAACGAAATCTAACATCTTTCGAATAAGGCCTTTATCTTCATGAGTAAAATCATCAGTCTTGGCGATTTCTACACGTTCACCAAATCCACCCATAGAAAAACCAGTGACTTCACCTTTTTTAATTTCTTCCCAGGTGTCTGCATCATCAACGCGAACAGTCATAAGCCATGTTCCTGCTTGTACTTCTTGTTCGCCTACTGTCATACCACTTTTAGCAATCCAGTTTTCGACTACTGTACCTTTACCAGCGATTTCGTCATGTTGCTTGTCGATGTGCTGGTAATTTTCCATAAAGGTATAAGCGGCCTTTTCTATTTCTTCTGCAGTCATTGTATCCCCATGTGAATCTTCTACATCCGGTTCATACACAACTCCTGTAACAAGCTGCTTCTCTTCCTCTGTTTTAAGGATTGGAACTTGCTTTGATATATTTGGTTGTTTAGCAGATTCACTTTTCATAATGGCAAATTGACGACCGTTTGCGCCCTTTGTAACTAATGAAACATAACTAATATTGGCGTTTTTTAGTTCGTATCCCATCGTTTTACCTCCTTCCCTATAAATATTGGGGTTCCACTGTCAAAACGCATAGCAGCCAATTTAAAGCCATATACGTTTTGACGATGAAACCCCAATCAAATAGGTGTATTTTACTACTCTTCTGAAATCATAGTGCAGCGGCAATGCGGATGAGCTGGCGGACACATCTTTCCATTACTAAATAGATCATCAATATCTACCGTTTCCCCATGCAAACCACCACATTCCTTACAAACACGCTCATCGTTTCCTGTAAGCCATGTTTTCTTGTTTCTATTTGCACCCTTATAAGCAATTAAATTGCCGTAATTCATTGCATATGTTGTTTCTGTACGTGCAATCATCATTGCTCTGTAGTTACTTGCTTCTGACATTACATCGGCAATGGAAACACTTAATACATCGACACCCATTCCTTCACTAAGATTCTTTAGCATTGTTTCTCTTAATCTATCTTTAGTGGTTTCATGGATTCCCTTTGCTAATTCAAAGGCATAAGCAGCAACCCATTTTGCAGCAACGTCACCTATTGGATCTAATACCATCCAGGTTAAACCGTTTGATGCAATAGCACTTTGTACAAATTCTGTTACATCATCATGCAGAGTGTCTGTGACTTCATCGACAAACATTTGTCTTTCTTCATCCCAATCGACACTATCAAGAAATTTATCAACTTCTGCTTCAGCAATTACAAGATCAATCTCTTCATCTGCTTTATTAATACGAATTAAGGGAAGCAGGTTTAAGAGCCGTTTTCCCTGTTCGGAAAAAAATCCGCCACCTTCTTTTGCATAGCTTTCTCTACTTCTTCATGCTTTTCCCTAAATTCATTAATAGCAATTAAGTTATCTTGCTCATTATCTGCAGCTTTTGCAATTGGTTCTATTTGAGAAACGGATGGACCACCTTCAAAGAATGTATCTCCATCTGCTACAGGTTCATAACCTACTACTTTACGAGATTCATTCCGTGTTAATATACGTTTCTCATAACCATCTGCCGCATATTGCATATCAGCTTCACGATCATCTGTATCAATTTCGTTTAATTTGAAATGCCAATCTAATCCACCGAGTATTTCAGCAAATACACGGAACAATTGATAGTTTAATCGATGTTCTAATATTCCTTGTCCAGGCTCAATAATAGAACGCTTGTACATCTCGTTCATTTCTTTAGCGGTTGTTTGTCCTAATGAGCCTGTCATAGCCCAGCCGATACGATAAGGCGGCACACGATGAGCCACACATATCTCCATTGCGCTATCCTGCTTATATAAACGAAAACTGCCTTCTTTTACATCTGGACTAACTTTTTCTAATCTAGCTTTTGCCCCTGGCGGTACGGGGACAACCGCCAATTTATGATGTTCTCCTTTTGTTTCTGCAGAGAAGAATGCTTTTAGTTCATTTTCCGTTCCATCATCTATTTCATCAACACCCTCAAGAAATAGCAGAGCATCCGGAATTGTCTTTCCTGTAAAGAAGTTAATATTGTAATCTCTTACTGCTTGAGATCCAACTATCGAGCCGATAGAACTAACATAATTAGGTATCCCATAATAAGAAGAACGAGAACCGAATTTACGAATAACAATTACTTCTCCAGCTTTTTCTGTTCCGCTTTCTGCAACATCCTCTGCATTTATCGCCCTACCATCAGCAAGACAGAAATCATCGGGATAATTGAACTTTTTAAACCATCGTTCTTTGTTATTTACAATTTGAGCAAATCGGACTTTATCCTTATGAGCACGAACCGTATGCGCCGGAATATGGTACAGTTCCGATGGTTCGTTTTTTTGATTCCGAACAACTTCGACAATCCCCCAGCCAACAGTTTCATAATCATCCCATACAGCTCTAAGAATTTCTGAGCTCGTCATTTCTGGATTACAATTCCGCATAAATTCTTTTAACCTTTTATATTGCTTCTGATTCGCTTCTTTCACTTCTTCAAAAGGAGCAAAATCGAAACCAACACCTGCAATATCATCGACTTTTGCGCTAATACAAGCAGAATGGATTGGATTACTTTCCTTTATTTCCAACAGCACCGACATATCATAAGGTGGTTTAACCAACCCTTTATCGCCATATATTTGCGCGAATGGATCTACAGTCATTTGCTTACTGTTGTCTTCCCTATTTTTTGGGTCATCTACTGCTTTATTAATACCAAATACTTTTACATTCTTAATGGTTTTCTTGTTGCTCATACCGTTTGTGTGTCCTCCTTTCTTCTATTAATAGAGATCAAAAGAAATAGCCGAACAATAAATGTCCGACTACACTCTTTTAACCTTACCGCCCATAACTACTTTCGGTTTATAGAAGGCTAGAACTATAGCATCTGCTCTATCGGGTGATTGCAATCCGCGTTTCTTCATTTCTTCTTTTCGCTCTAATGCAATCTTACCTCTACTTGTTATTCTGTATTTACGGCTAGAAAATTGAGAAATCATTTTTTCATCATTTGGAATCTCCATTGTAGGTTCTTCACCCTGTATAAATGCTTTCATATTCTCTTCAAGTAAATCTCTTACAACGGCCCAACCTTCTGTACCTGCATTATCATAATGCTCATCATCAAGCGGCTTCCCGTTATTCACAACCGGATATACTTTGAATGGTAATCGTTCAGATTTAATAACTTCTTTCAATCTGTCCGTAACACCACCACCAACACCACTATCATCGACTTTTATATCCACTCTTTTTAACTGCTTGTACTTTGCCATGTATTCCTTAGCTAATTTCAATACATGACCAGCAGTTTCCATAGTATCTTGTTTATAGTGGTTTAATAATTTAAAGACTTTATTTCCTATCCTTGGAACAATTACAGTTTCATCATCACCAAATCGCGCAACGTCAACACCTAAGTCAAGTGTTTCACCAGTTGGCTCCACTTTACAAGATGCTGCTTGCTCTACAATTTCTAACGGGATAAATGCATCTGCTTCTGCTTTAGGAAATTCACCAAGTACACGTACACGCCAAACATCTGAACCCTCACCATATTTCTTTTTCAATACTTCTATATTGTCTTTACTGGTTCGAGGGCTATCTAAGCTAGAGACTTTATGTATTTTATATAAATCTCTGTCACGATTATGAGAATCATAAAATACACCGCTTGTTCTTGTTGGGTTTCCGCATAAAAACAATTTATTTTCTGCGCCAGATAAAGTACCAAGTATAGCTTCCATAATAGGATCTGCTATACCAGAAGCTTCATCACATACAAATAACATATAGTCTTCGTGAAAACCTTGCATATTCTCCGGCTTTGTTGCCGTTCTAGCAGTAGCAAACCAACGTTCTTCACTACCAATCATGTATACTCGTGTTTTAGTCCATTTAAGTAGATTTTTAACTGCACTACCTTCTAACCACTTCGCTATTTCGGCCCAAAGTACAGTAAATAACTGTTCCTTTGTAGGAGCTGTACAAATAACTTTTGGATTCGGCCTACAGCAGAGGAACCAGATAACAACAACTGACTCAAGACCTGTTTTACCTACACCTTGGCCAGAACGCACTGAAACCTTTGGGCTTTGTGCCAAATCCATAAGAACTTTTCTCTGCCATTCATCCGGATAAAAATTCAGCATATCCTCGGCAAACGCAACCGGATCATCCCAATAAACATCGATAATCTCCATAAATTCACTAAAAGCCGTATTATCCATTAGCTTCAGCTTCCTTTTGTTTACGTCTGCGCTCCGCTATCTTCATAAGTGACTCTTTCCAGTCTTCAGTATTCTGATTAGTGTCACCATCAACTTTAATAGAAGCAATTTCTTTCTTGAGTTTCTCAATGCGTAGCTTTTGTTCCTCTGTATTAGCTAACCTATCATACTTTTCAATTAGAGTTACTAACGTTGACATAGCTTTCGATTGAGCATTTAAGAAACTAGCTTGCTTATCCCAGGCGAATTGAATTTCCCATTCTTCCTCGAATCCGCTTTCGGTAAGCTTTTTCTTTCGCAGTTCCTTTGTCATGTCCTCTTTATCCCTAACAAACATGATACGTTGAGCATGAATGATTTGAGTGTACTGCAGCATAATACTATCCCAAATGATTGATAATGAATCATTGTTAACTGCTTCTTTTAATTCTTCTTTCAGATCATATATTTCTTGCGGTAAATACTTTCTATATAAACCATGAGTAGCTGCATTACCATTACGTAGTGGAGCAGCGCCACCAGAATTACCAACAGCATTTTTATTACCCTTTTTGGCTCCACCACGATTGTTTACAGCGTTCTTATTACCCTTGGGTGCTCCTGGTTTCTTTTTGGAGTACTCCGTATCTTTCTTTGGAGTACTCCGTTCATTTTTATGGAGTACTCCATTTAATTTGTCTATCCATCCATCTTTGGATTTCCATCCGCCAACCGTTTTTTCACTTACAGTTTTTTCGGATGTAGACAACAATTCGGCAATTTTACGATTCGTAATATCACCATTATGTTCTTTAAATATTTCATACGCTTTGTTACGGTCTGGACTTCGTTGTCTGGCCATAATTACATAACACCTGCCCCCTTATCCAATTATTTGCACTTCCTTCTCTAAACACTCAATGCATATATGAGCATTATCCGCATTTGCTTCACGGAGATATGTTTTATCAAAATGAGTAATAGTTAATGGCATTTTTAATGTCCACATGCAGGGTTCATTACAAACAGAGCATGTAGGAACGTTTATAGTTTCTCCTTCCATTTACACCACCTCACGCTAATCGCTTCACAAAATAAAAAAGCAGCGAATTCGCTACTTCAAATTTTTCGTATTTTTTTCTTCTTCATTTATGTATCTATATAAAGTTGCCCTTGAGACATTGAACATCTTACAGACATCAACTTTAGGTAACCCTTGTTCAACCATTTTTAGCATACCCTCTATCTGTTCCGGAGTATGAGCACGTTTGCGACCGCCTTGTTTTCCTCGTTCTTTTGCAGCAGCTACACCACTAACAACGCGTTCATTAATAACCTCGCGTTCCATTTCAGCCATTGCACCAAATATATGAAATAAAAACCTTCCCATTGTTGTAGATGTATCAATACCATCTTTAATAGAAACAAAGTGAATTTCCTTATCATTAAATTCTTGCAATAAATTAACTAACTGGTGCATGGTTCTTCCTAAACGATCTAACTTGTAAACAACCAATGTATCACCTTTGCGAAGTTTGCCAAGTAATAATTGAAGCTCTTTTCTGTCCTTTTTCGCTCCACTTTCTTTTTCTGTAACTATTTCTTCACAACCATAACGGTTTAATTCATCCAATTGCATATCTAAATTTTGTTTTTTAGTAGAAACCCTAGCATATCCGAATATCATGCACCATCATCCCTTGTTATTTGATATAAAAAGTGTATCAAATTCCTGTATCAAAATCAATTATTAATTGATACATAGTTTTGAGACATTTGTTATACCATTTTTATAGGTTTTAAGGCCCATATATTCAGTGTCTCATAATGTTTTGTTTTTGAGACACTAGTTTTCGGACAAACGCAGTTGCAATCCACTTAAAATACCATTAATTAGTTCAGTTTCTTTTTCATTGGATTGAGTTAGCAATTTATCGATAACTTTCTGATCAGAATAAGCTAACAAAAATGAAGATATATAAGCTAATGCATTTACATATTCTGTAGCATCTTTACTACCATTATTTGCATGAGCAGTATATTGCACATTTGACAATACCATCACCCCTTACAATATTTGGGTTGTGTTGAGTTTGTTTCGTTTAATTGGGAGCATTCAAACCATACTCTAAATCTCTCATTATCTAAAATCCACGTATTGCCGACCTTTTTGGATTCAATAGCACCTGCTGCACATAGATTCTTTATATGACCAGGAGAAAGGCCGCTAATAAGATGGGCATCATTAACACCAATAACATTATCTAGCGCTGCATATGGTTTCAAATTAACATCTTCCCATTTAACACCATACATCCCTATACCCATTTCATTCATTTTTGTTTTATCTGTCATTCTCTCTAAATGATCCAATACAATAATATTAATTAATTCCCATGTAACTGCATCAGATAAAACTCGTGTCTTTAACTCTGCTGTTAAATCATTTAATAATTCTAATTCCATATGTATCACCTCATAATAAATGCAACACGTTTGCGCTTATCTTTCCTTAACAACAAACAAGACACCACCCAGATCACGGCAGCGCCTGCTCTAATTGCTATACACATGTTTGTTCTAAAAATAAAACATCCCTAATGGACACATCATAAGATTAGTAACCGTATTTTCTGTTCGTTAATTATTATGTTTATAGGCCTAGATTGTGCACATCTATATTCAGTAAGCGCATACCCTATTACATGAATACTACTTTAGGAGTGATTATATTATGAATCCTTTACCGATGAGGATTGTTGTAGCTCCAGCTTCTTCTTGGCAACATTTACCTCAATATCCTTCATATGGTCAATATGGTATGCAACCTGGGCACATTCCCTTTACTCCTACAATTCCGCCTTCTCCCGTAATATATCAATATCATTATAATTTCCCATCATTGTATTTCCAAGAGTTTCACGGTACATTTAACATCTAATATCTGTACCATTGGTCAATTCATGTTACACATTAAACGTATTTAAATACGTTTAATATGTATTTTCTATATAACAAAGAAGAAAGCACCCGTTATGGATGCTCTGATATCAATTATTTATTTGTATTTTAATTACGGTAAATGAAGTTTTACCCTTCTTCCAATCACCTAATATTGCTGCACCAATCTTTTTATGCATTATTAAGTAACTGGAAGAAGAGCAAAAGCTCTCCTTAATAACGGTATCATTCAATCGTTACCATCTGCTGATTTCGGATTTTATGCGCCATCATTACGAACCGTTTAGAATTTTAAAAACAACATAATGAGTTGTGTTTTCCGCCACTTCCCACAATACAAATATAACACGTTAATTCCAAAATAACCGACACATTTCCTGCCAAAAATCGGTCACGATTCTGCCAACGTTTTCATAGCTCAAATTTTTCCACTCCATCTGTTAATTCCACTGGTACTCCGAATATACTTTTTTTCATTTCTGTCATTTTCTTTTTAATAATCCAATGTGGATAATTCAATTCTTCTAGCATATTTCTAAAATAAGTTGGATTTAGCTTTAACACATCAGGATTTTTTCCAGTATTCCTTTTGTATCTAATTATTGCTTCTAATAGTTCTTCATTTAACATGAATCACAATTACCTCCCCCTTGCATTTTATATTTATGTATATACACCATTCGATACCTTGATACTGCCACTTACCCATATCTTATATTGTGTGTAACTGAACTCTTTGCTGAATCCCTTGGTATCATTGATTTCATTTAACTTTCTCTTTTGAGTTACACAGTTCGAAAATTATGAGTAACTGTATAGGGATACCACCAGCATTTTGCAAAATAACCTACGCTATGTGGAAACATAAAATAAAGCTGCCCATGTGGACAGCTTATTTACATAATCATCGTTATTGGTGGTCGTATCCGAATACTGTAAAAATTGCTAATCCATTAGGGAAATCTAGATCTCCAGCACCAAACGGTCCTACACGTATAGGGGTTGTAGGATTAGTAATATCATAAATTTCTATATTGTCACCGAAAACATTCGCTACATAAAGGGTAGTATCTGTAATAGCTAATACAGCAGGACCATTTAAATTTTCAGCGCCGAACTCTCCTACACGAACAGGAGTTGTAGGATTGATAATATTATAAATTTCTATTGTGTTATCTCCAGCATTTGCTACATAAAGAGTGGTACCTATAGTAGCTAATCCTGCAGGAATATTTAAATTTCCTGCGTTAAATTCGCCAACTCGTATAGGAACCATAGGATTGGTAATATTATAAATTTCTACTGTGTTATCTCCAGTATTTGCTACATAAAGAGTGGAATTTGTAATAGTCATGCCAGAAGGACCATTTAAATCTCCAGCGCCAAACTGGCCTATACGAACAGGGGACGTAGGATTAGTAATATTATAAATTTCTACTGTATTATCACCACCATTTGAGACATAAAGAGTGGTACCCGTAATAGCTAATTGATCAGGAACATTTAAATCTGCTGTCCCAAATTCTCCTATGCGTATAGGGGCTATAGGGTTAGTAATATTGTAAATTTCTACACCATCGCCTAAATTTGCGATATAAAGAGTAGTACCTGTAATAGCTAATCCCGCAGGACCTAAACTAGTTATAGATGCAAATTCTCCTACGCGTACAGGAGTTGTAGGATTGATAATATTATAAATTTCTATAGTGTCATCATCGATGTCGCCGTCAGTACTAGATACATAAAGAAATTTAGCTTTCACAATAATAGGAGGAACAGCAGGTGGGAAAGCAGGGAAAAGCCTAGGACAGCATCTCTTTGCTTTTGAAAAATATGAGTTCAAAATAATTCACCGCCTTTTTTTGAAACATAATATAATTATTTATATTCAAATCAAGTAATTTCGCTTGTATACTTGTCTAATAAAATTTGTGATGTATATTCTATACATATTCAGTTAACATAATGTCTCATTATCGATAGTTAATTAAATAAATTATGATAGATCCCATTACAATATCACCGCCTATAGTTAGGGGACCATATAAAACACGATCAGATAAATCATCTGTTTTATGGGGGTAGCAGCTTATCGTTATTCATATTTCTCTGACTGTATCCTTTATTTATCAGAGTCTTTTAATATAATCTTTTCTTTAGGAGGGAAGAATCAAGCTAGCCACAACTCCTGCATGGTCAGAAGGCCATAGCGCCGTTGGTGTACGATCCTCTTGCTCTTCTCCTACAACGTCCACTTTTTCAACATTGAAATCGCCTCGAAAGAGAATTAAGTCTATTCTAACAAATAGTTGCGAGATCAAATTTAATACATTAGAATCTTGGCAACATGTTAATCCATTTCCTTTTCCTGCGATAGTCCATGTATCTTTAAATCCAGCATTTATCAAAAGATTGTAAGATGGACCACTGCCGTCAGAATTTGAGTTGAAATCCCCTATGAATACTAAGGGAAGATCAGTCGCTCCTGGGCCAGTTAAAAGTTCGCTAGCTTGAGCGAGTTGTATTGGAAGTGTTTGGGGGATTTCAGGTGTAACGGGTTGTAAATGAGTATTTACGAGTCTAAATTTCTTTCCAGATATTTCAACATCAACAGATATAAAACCAAACAGGAGTTTTTCAACATTACCGCCAACTGGAACGGGAAGAAAAGCTTCAAAAATCTTTGTTTGTATATTTGAGAACTTAAGTCCTGAATTTTTTCGCACCAAAATCGCATCTCGATCTACAAATCGAACGTTGAAGCCGGTGCTACTAGGTAACGTAGCGTCCGTAGTGTCTAATATTGTTAAAACTTCATAATACAATCCTCTTTTTTCTAACTCCTTGAGAAGGATCGAAACCAAATCATACTCTACTGCTACTTCAGAATTTTGAGGTAACAAAAGTTGCCATATTGCTGCTTCTTGAAGACCTAATATATCTGGTTTTTTTCTTGCAATTTGATCAGCAATAGCCCCTGCTCGTACCGGAAAATTTGTTGCTTGAAATAGTGTAAAGACCTCAGTAACGCGTTGTGGGAGTTGCTCTGGAGTGGTTCCTAATAAAGGCGTTAAGATAGTTCCAAAATAGATGTTCCATGTCATGATCGTTAGTGGTCCTTGGGGTTCTGGGATCGGAGGGACAGCAGGTGGAAAAGCTGGAAAAAGTCTACGACAGCATCTTTGTTTTGAAAAATATGAGTTCAAAACAAATCATCTCCTTTTTTTCGAAATTTAATATAATTATTTATATTCGAATCTAATACTTTGGCTTGTATGCTTGTTTACGCCTAATAAAATTTATGATGTATATCTTATACATGTAAGGTTAACATAACGTCCTATTTTCGGTAGCAAGGACAAGAGAGGAAACCGTACTCTCACCAAGGAACCTTTTTTGTTCTATGGATCTATGCATTTTTTTATACATTTCTATCCTAGAGCGGTTTTAGAGTTCTTGTTTATTACTAGAACTCTATAAAATCTTGAATACCCTTAGCGTGAAATTTCTTCAAAATGCTACAATCCCCCTAGATTTAAAAAGAAAAAGCAATGCTTAGATTTTAAACCTAGTCATTGCTTTATCCATTGCATCTTGGTTTACCCCTATATAACGTAACGTGACCTTCTCTGACGAGTGATTGAATATCTCCATGAGTAAGGCTATGTTTTTTGTTTGCATATACATATGGTACCCGTACGTCTTTCTCAAGGTATGTGTGCCTATTTCATCTAACCCAAACTCCGCCGCTGCTCCACTTAATATCTTATATGCCATGCTACGACCGATCGGACGATTACTACCCTGTCTACTTTGCAATAGATACTCATTATCCTCTCTTTCTTCAATAAACCATTTAAGTTCTCTTTTCAGTGCTGCAGTAATTTGTATTCGTTTCTGTTTCCCTGTTTTCTTTTCCCTCATAGATATATGACTACCTTTGACATCCACTACCTTCAATTTCAAAATGTCCGAGATTCTCAGACCTGTATTGATTCCTATAATGAAGAGAATGTAATTACGCAAGCTCTTCTCCTTAAAATAATCTTTTATCTGCTGTATTTGCTCCGGATCACGTATCGGTTGAACGAAATTCATTATTCATTACCTCCCGTTTCCTCTGTCTCATAAACTTCTAATCCAAGTGCAAAAGCAAGTTTATAAAACGCTTTAGACTTCCAACGTCGATAAGTGCGCTCTGACATCCCTATTTCGTTATAAACCATGTAATCACATACGTCCTCTTCTTCTAAATAACGTTTATAAATAATATCTCTTTGAATACTTCCTGCACGTCCGTTTCCTAATCGATTTAGAAACTGATCAATACGTAATGAAATTCTTTCAAGCCACTCTTCTCGTTTGCTTTGTTGAATATTTGCTAATGCAACATCTTCTAACGGTTTACCAACTGCATGTGTAGGACCGTGTTCACGCATTTCATAAGAAGGAGTGACCTTCATTTCTTTACGCATCATCCCGAATTGTCTATGTATACGTACACTTTCCAACACGCCTTCTAATTCCTCTTGTGTTGCCGTTCTATCGATTTTTGGTAAGAAAGATAATTGTTTAGTCATGTAAGACCACTCCTTTTTATTTTTTAATTAATTTTGTCTTAAAGCTCCACGTCTCTACTCATTACAAGGTCTATGCATCCTCATCAAATCTTCAATTTCACGAGTACTAAATTTCTCTTTTCGTTTTTTCTTCTTAGCTTGTTTTCATTGCTTTTTCCATTCACGTACCTGATCTTTTAATACCTTCATTCCCCACATCCCCTTTCAAAAATAAAGAGGACACCAGTTCTTAAAACAGCTTTATCGCTGCTCTAAAAATTGGTGTCCTCTAGTTTTCTAGCCGGACTATATTCAGTTTGCTTTCACTTTATTTTTTCGTTAAAAACATTCTTACTATTCACATTCTATTTCTTTCCCCTTTAATTTCCAATAAAATATAATAAAAAACATTTTTAATAACAAAGGGGAAAACTTAAAACATACAATAAAGTTATGGTCTTCTATATTTTCAATCATTTGTACTAGTTTATTCTTTTTATACCTTAAAGTATCGCCACCTACAATGAATGACTCTATTATGGATACAGTATATTTTTATCTTTTATATATTTTACTAGTCTTTACAACAGGAACATATTTTGTTAGTTTGATAGGATTCTCTAAGATAAATAATTGGAAAGTAATGATCCTGCTAATATTGTCATTATTTGTGTTTTTAGCATTTATTTTGTTTGTGGGATATGGATTAATATAAAACAAAAACCTTTAAGTAACCCACTGAATAAAACTCAATATTTCGTCAATACTATACATACATCTAGAGTTACATCCCTGTTTGGAGCAGTTAGCTTTTGCTAGCTGCTGTTTTTAATTTCTTACTCGCGTTTCTCTCAACTCCTATATTTGATTATCCTGTCAAAAAATTTAAATTATGTGGACAAACACCGCTTCAATTCTCCTTTTTTTCTAATAAATTAAATTATAAGAATAAAAGGAGTGAATGATTGCAAAATGAATAGAAAAAAATACTCTGATAGTAATAATTGCTATTATTATGAAGATGATTACAAAAAGCACAGATCTTCTTGCCATGACTCGGATAAAACGATTATTAAAGTGTATTGTAATTGTAAAAATGATCGTGAAAGACAATCAGCTTTTAAGGCTACACAAAATACCCTTCAACCACTGATTGCTAATGAACCTACTAGAATTTTGTTTCCAGTTGAGGTATTTGATATTAATAATGAGTATGATCCATCTACATCGATATTTGTTCCTCGTCAAAATGGTATATATACTTTTGATACAAGCATTGCCTTTACCCCAACTCCAGGTTCATCGTCCTCAATAACTCTAGACATACGAGTAAATGGAATTAGTGTATCTAGAAACGAGCAAAGTGGCTCACCGAATGAATCACTTATTGTAAAAACATCTACTATCGCACTATTACAAGCTGGTGACAGAGTTGATATATTTGCTGAAGCTGGATCAACAAATGGAAATATTGTTGGCATTCCGAGCCTAACCTATTTTGAAGGCGCTCGGATAAGTTAAATTGTTCCTTTAAATGTACAATCTTCTTTTAGTATGATGATTGCTCTAAAAAAATTATTACCTGTTGAACAGTTAGCTTTTGCTAGCTGCTCTTTTTTCAAATACTAATTAATTAACACAAGCGCATTTCAGACAAACTTCGTATGATATAGTGTATTCCTTTCTTTTAGAAAATGAAACTCGTCATGGGAGCACTTTTATGAAGTGCTCTTTTTGGCTTTTAAACTAATACAAAATGAAATTTTTATTAAGCTTTCCCTGCATAACATTTTCAATTTTGTTTATACTATAACTGTAACTTTTAAGTTACAAAGCATTGTGGTGATGCTCTTGTTGGACAACAAAGCAGTTAGCTTTTGCTAGCTGCTCTTTATTTGTAAAAAGGCACACAATTAACTGAATTCACATATAATATTCTGAGTTCCTTTCTTTATAAAATAGTCATTATAAAACCGGTCTCGTCACGAGGGCACTTTACTAAGTGCCCTTTTATATTCCAACTTAATACAAAATGAAGTTTTTATAATCATTATTAGTTAAAATTCACATATACTTTAATGAGACTGGGTATTTATTAGCGACTGGGAGTGTCCTAATAAGTCACTCCTTTTTTTCAGACGCATAATAGCTTTTTTATTAAGTACATAATTTTTTCAACATTAAATATCTAGAAGCAATAAGCGATATCTTGTATTATATAAGTAGCCTTAACTTAAACTCTTTTAATAGCCTTTTCGAAAAAGGACCTACCCTCACAACAGGTCCTTTTCAAAAAGGTTACTTCTATCCAAATAGCATTTTTATTAAAAATGTTTCACGATCATCAAAACATCACATATAATACCATGTACCCTTTACCAGCAAGAGGGATAGACATTTTACTAAGAGCACTTCTGTAAGTGCTCTTTTTTATTTCACGATTACACACCAATTTTATACAAACTTTTTCACCTTTTAACTGGCCAAGCATATGTTATTGTATAGGGCACTCCAGTCCATACGTTCAAACCTTTTATTCTAGGAGCACACTTATATGTGTGCTCTTTTTTTATTTACTTTCAAATAACTATTTTATCTAAATCCATTCACTAATCTCATACTTTGACATACAATAATAGTGCCTTTCTATATAATGTGAGTTCATCACTATCGTTATAATGAGGTATAAGGAGCGCTCTCGATTAGCGCTCTTTTTATTTAAATAAAGATTTGATTCAACCTTGCACATAAACTGAAAACATACATAAGATTTAATTGCCGATACTTTTCGATTTTAATCTTGTTCAAAGAGCGCTTTCCCGTGCGCTCTTTTTTCTGTTGAAATAAGGGTTTTGTTAAATTATTCTTTGATTAATCATATTTAAATTCATTTGACATATATTAATATTGAACCTGTGATTCCTTTCGCTCCCGTTGGACCGGTGGCTCCTGTTGAATCAGTTAATCTACATTGTCTTTTTTGGAAAGGGTCTGTAGTTTATAACAGGCCCTTTTTAATTGAATTCCTCTTTCTATTCAAATAACTAACGATTTTGTTTCAAGTTTTAAAAACATATTTATGAAAATCATTCATATACTTTTAAAGGTGTTGTCATTAGCATCATGGAGTGCTTTGGCCACGCACTCCTGTTTTTTTATGCAAAATAACTATTTTATACTGTTTTTGTATTTGAAACATATAGATAAAATGGTGGTAAGTAATTATCTTGATCATTCTGTACACTCCATTTAGGCACCCATACAAGGTGCTCTTTTTTGATACATACAAAATAACGCTTTTATGAAAATTCCATTGTCTAATTCCTCACTTGTCCATTTCGCTTTTCTCTCCCCCTGCATTTACTATTAGTAATACTAACTATTCAGAGGTGAAAATATAATGGACGATTTTTTATCTTCCACTGCAATAAATCCTAATTTAGTTGGACCTACTTTACCACCTGTTCCACCATTCACACTACCGACTGGGCCAACTGGGCCGACTGGGCCAACTGGACCGACTGGGCCGACTGGATCGACTGGGCCGACTGGGCCGACTGGATCGACTGGGCCGACTGGATCGACTGGGCCGACTGGGCCGACTGGATCGACTGGGCCGACTGGGCCGACTGGACCGACTGGGCCGACTGGGCCGACTGGATCACTATCAGTAGCTTACGGAACTTTTTGGCAAACGGAAATCATTACAGTCCCTTTCGAATCCCCTTTTTCTTTTAATCAGGCTGACCCTATGGTAGGGGGAATTTCTCTGTTAAATCCAACCACAATTAATATCACACAAGCTGGGGATTATCGAATTTCCTTCATTTCCTCGATTAACTTGACTGTAGCCCTTTCATTCCCTTATTCGCCTACCATTTCTATACTATTAAATAACAGTCTGATTCCAAATTTCAAAGCTACTTTCGGTCTTTTAATACAAGATTCAGAGGATGTAGATTGCTCTCAACTCATTGGGGACACTATTTTATCAGTCCCAGCCAATTCAACACTTCAACTTATAAATAATAGCTTTGTAGGCGAAACAGACATTCGTACATGCGATAATGGAATAAATGCTTTGGAATTAAATATTGTCAAATTAAACTAGTACAAGTACTCCTTTAAAACTAGGTGCTATAATAGCATCTAGTTTTCAGTTTCCAAAGAAATTTTTGTACAAAAAAACACACACAAAATCAAAAATAAATTCATAAAATATTTTATATTCTTTTTTAGAACGAATAGTTTTTACAGAGCATTTCCCGAAGTGCTCTTACATTTACATATCAAATAACGTTTTTAATTAATTACGAGAGCGGATTTTATTATTTTGTACAAACACTCTATTCTTTTTTAAATAAAATATATAGATATCTCAAAGAAAGGAGAGAAACATAAGTATGGCTGATTATTTTTATAAAGATGGTAAAAAGTATTATAAAAAACAATCGTATACTCACCATCAAAAAGATAACTGTTTTATCGAAACCCATACAATAACTGGTTCGAATACAGCTTTAAATTTCAACGTACCAGCTAACACTACAAGAACTGCTTTTGAAGATTTCACCAATAACCACAATAAAACATTAATTGATCTTCGCATTCCCGGTACTTCTCAACCAATTGAAGTAACTATCCGAACAAGAAGTTCTCGTCTGCCAATCACTGTAACAATAGTTGCAGGTGAAACCAAGGTATTCCAAGTAGAGGATTTCCATAGCCTCACTCTCACAAATAATACTAATATCAATAGCAATATTGGTATATTCATTCAAAAAACTTTTTGTATCTGCTGCAATAATCAAAATGATTCTCGTAACAAGTATTATAAAGAACAATCAAATTCTCACTATCAAAAAGATAACTGTTTCATCGAAACTCATACCGTAGCTGGTTCAAATACCACCCCAACTGAAAATTCACCTTTAACTATTATCGTACCCCCTGGCGCTTCAAGAAGAGTTTTTGAAGATTTCACCAATAACCACAATAAAACATTAATTCAAATATCTGTTCCCAGTGATGTCAGCTCGATTGAAGTAACTATTCGAACAAGAAGGTCCCCCACACCAATTATCGCCACTCTTGTCCCAGATGAAACAAGGGTATTTCAAGTAGAAGATTTCCAAAGCCTTACCCTCACAAATAATACTGAAATCCTTGATTTTATTGATATTTTAATCCAAAAAACTTTTTGTATCTGCTGCAATGATAAGAATGATTCGTGCGATGAATATTACCGTGATTACGAATGTGATTGTTAGATTGACTCGCTAAAAGAATCCTTTTAAAGGGTTCTTTTTCTTTCACCCTAGTATCATCTAATTATTCACATTTGTTCAACATTTCATCTCTTAACAAAATTCAAATTTGATTAAAGTAACTGTGTTTTTCGCTCTTCCATACGAATTACTTTTCCACTTTGATATACAAATGATTGTTCACCAAATCCTCCTTGAGGTGGTTCTATTAGTTGGACCTGACCATTTTTAACAACATATATTCCGTTTATTTTCAAATCTATTTCAGCTGTCATTTCTACAAGATTTTCTTTTCTAATTCCCATCAAGATCACTCCTATATGTTATAATTACTTTGTCGAAGCAAGTCGGGAGCAATCTCGACTTTTTTATTTTGTTATAGATATTCCACAACATTATCGGGAATAAATGATTGTTCTAATGATAAATAAAGTCGTATTGAAATCGGTTCTTTATTATCTCTCGCAGACTTGCAAAGCTCCTCCGCTTCTTCCCAATCGAACTGCTTATCTTCCACTCGCTTAAATCTCCAAATTCCAATTGTATATTCCTCAAATAATTCATACTGATCATTTGGCGCTGTTGTTGGTTTTAATTCATCAGTAGCTCTTACTTGCTTTGGTACTTGAACAACTACATCCGTAAAACGAACTTTAGAATTTAATCGATGAATGTGTGCTTTCTCAGTATCGAATGCTACTACAGGCTCAACATCAAATATTGTTAACTGCTTTGGCATTACAATCCTCCTAAGCCTCTTTTTTATATTTAGATAACACTTGTTCTAAACGTTTCCGTTCAGCTTCTAATTCGATTTCACTATGCTCTACTGACTGAGGATGTGTTTCCGTATCTTGAGTATGTAACCAATCAGGAACAATTTCTTTTCGAGCATTACTTCTCCCACCACGAGACTGGTATTTCTTACGGAATTGAGCTTGTGCAGCTTCAACATCAGTAATACTCTTATACCCCTTAGCATGCCAATCTCTTAAAATACCTTGTACATAAGACATATTAGGTGCATTCTTTTCTAAAGCTATTTTCATAGCTTTGATAACAAGCTGTGCATTCAAATCTTCAATCCACGCATTAATCCCTTCAGCCACAAATGGTTTAAGAACTCCAAAGTTTTGCTCATAAAATGCTATTGGATTTTCTTCTGCAACTTTTTTATCACTTGAGCAGCTTGCTGCTTCTTCTTTTGTTTTTGTTTCTTCTTTTTCTTTTTCTTTTGTTTCTGTTTTTGTTTCTTCTTTTTCCTTCATAGGGTCTTCGAAGCCCCTTATAAGCCACTCAAAACGAACTTGGAAGTATTCCTTAATACGAGGAATTTTAAAATCTTGCTGCTTTTCTAACTCTAAACATGTCTCATAAAAATCAATTAAAAAATCTTCACACTTAATATTCTGGATTTCTTTTAACACACACTTTTCAATATTCAAATTTGTAATGGCATTGAATTTAAGCCAATTAAGCAACATAATTTCTTTCGTCTTTTTGTTGTAATAAATTTTCCCGTAATCAGCAAACCGCTCTAGCAGCTTCTCAACCGTTTCACGGTTATACCCTGTATCCATTTCTATCACTCGTAATGGAAGCTCATAGATACCACTCTGAGAAGTTTTGCTATTAGTCATTAAGTATAAGTAGAAGTATTTTTCCTCCGGTGTAAGATCTAAAACGAAAGCATCTTGCCAATATGAAACTTGAACAGGTCTATAAACTGCCATATTATTCATCCTCCATTGTTTTACTTGATTTGCTTTGATATACTTAATCCAATTCTATTTTTAGAAAGACTCTCTATAAGAGTCTAAAATCTATCACTCTGCCAAGTGATAGATTTTTATTTTTTACGACTAACTAATGATGCGTTAATCCCCTTTTCTTGAAACCTTTTAATAACTACACGATAACTCTTAGATATTTCATGCTCCTCTTTTGCATTACGTAGAATTTTAAACTCCTGTGTACATCGATTTAATTCCATTTCCCAACGATTTGCTTCATCCAACGATTCAGCATTGAACAGATTATGAAGACATGTAACCATGCAAGTATGTAATTCATTTGCAAAGGTAAAATCCCCTGGTAGAACTAAATCAAACAGACGATTACATTCTGATTTCATGACTTATTCCTCATTTCTAGTAATTTGATACTGTACGCATCGTTATGAACAGAAAGAAAAAGCAGAATCTATTAAAAAATGGGAACTCAGCCTTTCTGATCATAACGACAAGCACAATTGCTTGTCGCATTAAATTGAAGTATGCTACAATTCATCTATTGTCATGATTGGCTATCGCAGGCTACGCGGTGGCCTTTCCTTTTTTCTTTTTGTTTTTCAAAACAAATGCTGCTTCTATAATTCGAATTCTTATCTCCATTAATTTCTTCTCTTGTTTTAAACCCCTAGCTTTCATATAGTCCCCACAAACTGCTGCAATTCGAATATCACCATATAAATTTGCTTCCTTACGAATTAGAGCTTTATATTGATTTAAAGTTGGACTTGCATAATCAATCGTCATAACTTAAACCTCCGCAATAAAATAATTAAATTAAGCTTTTATATACTTCCTTGCTCGTAATGATACTTTCCAGTACTTAAAGACTTCTTTCATTGAAATACCATATTGATCACATAGGACCGCTACGAGGCTCATCATCGAACCTGTAGCATCCAAGACTACATGCATTACCTTTTTCAAATCTTCTTTATCACTTTCGGACCAAGTTTGTGAAGGCTTAAACCAACATACCGTATCGAGTTGTTTCAAAGCTTCATTTATTTCTTGATTGACCATGTACCTCATGCTTGTAGGATGAATATCTATATGCTCTCCATTAAAGAATGGGATACTTACATTACCTGTTGCTTCATTCCACATTTTAAAAAATAACTGCGGATCATCAATTCCTTCTGTAATGCATTTTCTTAAATCTTCTGGTAATCGTCGCTGTTCAGTTTCATATTTTGCTAGTGACTCACGACTCACGGGGATTTCTAAGGAGAGTTGTTCTTGGGTGATTCCCTTTCGTTTTCGTGCCATAGCAACTTCTTTTCCTATGGACATCGTTTACTTCCCCCATTCGTACCTAAAGCATTATTTATTTGTGACAACTTACTATGGTAATTTGTTATTAGACGGATTCTTTAAATGTATTGTAATACTCCGTATTGTTTTCTACCCATTCAGTGTGATTCTCCATCCACTTAAAAAGAAGGTGTGTAGGAATAAGAACCCCGGCTTCACGACATACTGGAAAATCAGAACGGTTTAATAACTCAGATGCTTTGGTACGTTTAATATGTAATAGTTCCATTAATTCTGTAATAGTTAAAAATGGTGGTAATTCTTTCATTGGCTGAAGATGTTCTGTTGCTCTTTGTACTTCTTCTCGGATGATTTGACGAAATGATTCGATATCGAAGTTAATCATTGATATCACCTCCTTATAGGATAAATTGTTCCTTTAAGGAACATCATTTCTCAAAAAAAATTGTCCATTTAAAATTTAAATGCATTCCTATTTTTCGAGCTATTTTTACAGACGGTGTTTTTGTCCCATTTTCAATATGTGTATAATAACTTCTAGATATTTCGCATTTATTTGCAATATCTCGATGAGTAAAACCTCTTACACATCTAAATTCTTTTAACCAATTTCTCATTATGATCACCTCCTCGTTCCTTTAAGGAACATCTTAATGAAATTATACGTTACTAAAAGGAACAAATCAACAGAAAGTTTCCTTTAGGAACATTAATTCAAGTTACTATTAGTAACACAAAAATTCGTTTATAATTAAAAGTAAAATTAAAAAACAATGGTGGTGACTACTTTGAATACGTTTGGTCAAAGACTAAAGTGCTTGCGAGAAGAGAAAAAAAAAGAAAACGCTGCATGGACACAAACATATGTAGCTAATCAACTAGGTGTTGCCCGTACTACATATACAGCATATGAAAATGATACTAAACAACCACCTATGGAAACTATCTTAAAGATAGCAAATCTTTTTTCTGTCTCTACTGATTTTTTAATAGGCAGAGGATCTGACTTCAAACAAACTAGCCCCTCAGACATAGATGCTATCATAAATGATCCAGAATTAGGCCTGTGGTTTAAAGATATTAAAGACGCTTCTTCCGAGAAACGTGCAGAACTGAAAAAATTCTGGGAATTCATTAAATTAAAAGAAGAGGATCGTAAGCCTTAAAAATAAGCAAACCTAAAAACATGCAACTTTAGCCTGTTTTCAGGTTTGCTTATTTAGGTTCTATACATAATTAAACCAAAATATTCCTCATAAACCTATGATAAATATTTTGGTTACAATTAAAATTCACACCAATTTGTATAATCTAATAGACCCTTGTTTAAAAATAGAAAATAAAATATAACCTTTAAAACTATTTATACTTTCGAGCTGCAATTTTTATATTTTCTAATAGTTCTTCTATGCTATACATGCAATAATCAGATAAACTCTTCCTTTCACCATCTACTAAATGTCGATACCAAGTATCTAACATATACCTATACATCTCTTCTAAATCACCAGAAGAATATTCTGCTGTATTTCCCACTGAATTAGTTTGTTTGTAAAAAACTTCGCCAACTACAGGATAATTATCTAGTTTAAAGTTATCATCAATAGATTCTATCGAAATCAGTTCAACTGCTCCCTCATGATTTATCACTAATTGGTTTGTTACTCGGTCATTTGCATTAAATATTAATTTTTCTATATCTTGTTGTGTAAATATTGTTGATGGTTTATAAATCCTCTTTAATCTGATAGATGTATACATACTATTTAATATCTCAAATTGATTAATAAAATTACTATAGTCTTCTTTTATTTTACTTACAAATTCCTTTACCTCCTCCCAATTATAAAACTCCAGATAATTTTCAAACTTATTTTCTCGATTTAATAACATTTCAAGTGTTATTGCGCTTTCTTTTTTTATCTCAAAAGTATATCTTTTAGTTGGATATAAAGTAATTGAAGGAACAATACCAATTTCAATATAATATTTACATTTATCCACAGGAATTTGAGTGTAATTTTCACAAAAATTTAAATTGTACTTCTTAGAGTAATTTAAAATTTGTTTTTTTTCTTCTTCATATCTCGCAACATAAGCTTTTCTTTCTAATTCCTTTTCTTGTTGTTTTATTTTTTCTAACATTACCACTTCTTCAGGATGTTTTTTTCTCCATTCAATCTTATCAATAATACTTTCAATAAATCCCCTAAACTTTTCAGGCGTATTATAAAAATTTTGAAGACCATCATATCCATCTATTCCTAAATTATAAAATGAATATTTAGGAAATATTACATAACTTCCTTTTAATCCTAATGTGATTGATCTACTAGAGGATGGCAACGTCTTTCCTTTAAAATGCCCATAATTAGCATGATAAGGCTCTATATATTTCCCTGGTTCTATTTCTAATAAATATTCTTCAGTTGGGTTACTTGAAATGTCATACTCATAAACCCCACTTGGTGCTATTTCTTCAGTCTCCAAGAATAAATGATTCCACTGAGGATCATCAAAAGTCTCTAAGCTAAGCCTTTTAGGTTTTATAACCCTTGTAATATTATTTAAATTTAATTCTATATAGCCCTTCTGATTAGACAGTTGGCACTCTATTAAATCTAAGCCACCCTTATTAGGTAGAAACACATGATTTAAGAAGCCCAATTTACTAATACTACTTAATACATTTACAATTGTGTCTACTTTTCTCCAACTTAGGCTTTCAGCTTGTGAAGGACATATTTCTTGTATAATAAAATCCCATTCTGCTTTCGAACGTTTTTCGAAATCATCTTTAATTTCAATCCAATTTTCCAAATCCTCATAAAACCTTAACGCATCTTGTCTATTTTGGGGCTCATCAGACGTAGCTGAATTTAATAACAGATGTAGAGTTGTTAAATGAGGATTATTTAAATCTTTGCAATAAGTCTCTAGTGAGATAAAAGAATTATTATAGTTATATTGACCATCAAATCCCTTATAATTGTTTGTAAGTATCATCCATAACGTTTTAGCTAATGAATAAATATCTGCAGGAAAAGGCGTTGCATTTTTCGCATTTCTTTTCATTTCTGGTGCCAACGTAGTCCAAGGTCCTACGGCCTCACGCGTTTTAGTAAGTTCTTCTCCTTCAGGATATTTGACTAGTCCAAAATCACTTAAATACCAAGTTCCATCTAACCAATATATGTTTTCTGGTTTAATATCTCGATGAGCAATTCCTCTTTTATGTAGTTCGATTAATGTCTTACACAGCTCAATTATGCAGTATATTTTCTCCTCGATATCATATTCAACTATCTTATCTTTTAAAGATACAGCTATAGGCATTACATAATACGGTTTATTCTTATAAGTAATTTGATCAATTTCATATATACAATCATCAAGTATAGGAAGTACTCCAGGTATTTCATTCTGAACATTTTTTACCACATTGATTTCATTAATAAATCTTTTTATTCGGGTCTGCTCTCTGAAATTTTTCTTTAAATTTTTTATGTTAACTTTAATAGTTTTTAATGCATAAAATTCACCATCATCTTTCTTTTTGACTTTAAAAACTATTCCATTACCACCGGATCCTATTTTACTAATAATCTCATAGTTTCCTATATAATCACCTGGTCTCATAAAATCACCCACCCAACAAATTGTTTAAATATAGTAATTAGACAAACATAATCAAAAATAATATTAGTTATCAAGTTCCGCTATCTCCAAATTCCTGTTTCATCTTCATAAAAAGGTAAACCTTCTTTTCCCATAGAAATCAGTGTCTCTCTACATAAATTGAAATGTTCCATAACTTATTTTGTTTTATGCTTGTTTTCATTTCCGCACTCTCTCAACCCACTTTACCATATATTTCATTCATCCATTACCGTATCTTAACATTTCATTTCTGACAAGTTATTAAGTCGTAAAATATATTATCTTAATTTTTTATTATGTTTTTATTAAATTATAAATGCCAATCCCCTTCCAAACATCCTTTTTTTATTATATTATAATAAAAAGAACATACGTTCTTTTTTTAAATTTGAATGGAGTGAACTATTTTGTTTCAATCGCAACCCTACTACACAACACAACTTGAAGACTATATCCAGCACTTGTACCAATCCTTATCTATTATTGTTCCCGAGCAAATTGATATGATGGAGATTGCGAAAAAGCTAAACATTTGGCTGTACTTCGCTCCGTTTGGAAGTCATGCAATGGAAAGAAATCAAATAGCTAACTTAGTTATTGATAATCGTATCTCTCAGCAAGAACAATGGGAGGATTTTGGCCATGAGACCTGTCACATCCTATTTCATTCTGGTAATCAATTATTAATGCATCAAATGTTTCTAGATTATCAGGAAGCAAAAGCTAAAAATTTCGCACAACAATTTTGTGTACCTACTTTTATGTTACGAAAGCTTCCTCCCCTACAGTTAAAAGCAAATATAATCTCAGAAAAATTCAATGTAACAACACAGTTTGCTGAAAAAAGGCTCTTACATTATAAAAATCAATTATTAGCAAGTAAATTACAGAACAAAATATCACAATACTTTAATTTTCAAAGATAACGATTCAGGAGGTTTTGAATATGAAAGGAAGTTTTCGTAAACGTGGAAATACGTGGTCTTTTACAATTGATATCGGTATAGATCCGGCCACAGGAAAACGCCAGCAAAAAAGTAAGAGTGGATTTAGAACAAAAAAAGAAGCCCAAAATGCTGCTGCAACGATGATTACAGAGATAGAGAAAGGAATATATTTTGATGACAAACAATTAACTGTTTTAGATGTATGGGAAAAGTTAAAGCCTCTTCGTAAAGCTGAATTAAAAATTACATCTTATGAAAAAGACATGAGCTTAGTTAAGCTCTATATCCTTCCCCCATTTAGTTATAAAAAAATTAAAAGTATTAAGTCCGTAATGATTCAAAGCTACTATGCTGAACTTAAAGAAAAAGGGCTGTCAAATGGTACAATTAGCAATATCCACCGCTGCCTAAGATGCATTTTCAAACACGCTGTAGAATGGGAAATCATACATGATAATATAATGAATAAGGTTAAAAAACCACGTGAAGAGCAAGGTGAGATGAAAACATGGTCTAGCGAAGAATGTAATCGATTCCTCCAGTATTTAAAAGAAAAAAATACCAAGTACCATATGTTCTTCTTACTCGCAATCTATACAGGTATGAGACGCGGAGAATTACTTGCACTAACATGGAAAGATATTGACTTTGATAATAAACGTATCCTGGTTAATAAATCGCTTGTAAAAACAGAAAAAGGACTTTTTAAAGCTGCTACAAAAACTAAGTCTTCAAATAGAAACATTAGTATCTCTTCTTTTGTTATAGAGAAGTTACAATCTTACTATTCCTATAAAAAGAAAGAATTTTTTCGCTGGGGTATACACTTGAATGAAGAGGCCTATATTTTCACTGGCAATACGATACATTCGCCCTTACATATAGATGCTCCCCATCGCTTTTTGAATGATCACTATAAAAAAGCTGGTGTTCCCCGAATTCGTATACACGACTTACGACATACTCACGCTACACTCATGCTTCAGGCTGGAGAACACCCTAAAATCGTACAAGATCGCTTAGGACACTCATCTATTCAAATGACTTTAGACAAGTATAGCCACATCACACAGAACATGCAGCAACAAGCAGCGGAAAACTTCGAGAGCATAATCAAATCTAATGAAAACACCTGATAAAAAATGAAAAGATTTAATGTGAGCAAAATGTGAGCATCGAGGGAAATCACCACTTAAAAACCTTGATATAATAAGGTTTTCCATACTATATCGTTGAATCTTGGGAGAAGAATGAGCAGTTTTAGGGTTGTTTATTTGATAAAATATAAAAAACACAAAAGTGCCAAACCCCTTATACCACAAGGGTTTTGGCACTTTTTAATATCTAAAACAAATTTTATTGAAATAATTATTTTTATAGATTTTCATACTTTTTTATATAGTACGTGAACATATACAGTACAAAAATACACCTTTGTATACACATTTTTAGAAACATCTTACGTTTATCAAACAATAACCAAAAGACGTACCTGCAACCTCATCATATAAATAATAGATATTAAAAAGAGGACACTATAAGCGCCCTCTTCCTTAGGTTTTAAATATGTTCTCCATGATCCATAAACACTTCAATTGCTTCGTTTTGTGGTATGTCTTTTGCATTAGTAAGACCAAAAGTAAAAACAGCGGATAACATCATCATTAATAAGATTGCTTTTTTCATTTTAGCGCCCTTCTTTCTATGCTCTTTTTGTCTGCATCTAAAGCGATGTGCAAATACTTGCTTGCTTTTCTATGATTTTCTGAACCATAGAATATTTCACCTAAAAGAGAAGCATATTCTTTTACCCAATCATATAATTCTTCTTTTTCAAAATACGAAATACCTTCTATAACCACATTTTCTAATTCTTCTTGCGGTACATAGTTATGTACTGCTTTTAAAATTCGGAAATGATGACGATAACATAAGTCGCTAATCTTATAGCCATTCTCAATATATTCATTAGCGATATGACTATAACCTAACTTAAAATGTTCTCTTGCTAAAAGAAACATAGTTTTAGCGTTATTTTCTAATGAATCCTCTAAGTGTTTAATTGCTAACTCTGGCATGTTTTGACTTGCGTATAAAAGTCCTAAATTATGCTTAACTCGTTTAATAAGAAGTTCATCATTAGATTTTTGGAAGGTACCTAGTGCTGAAAGTAAATATTCCTCTGCACTTTCGAATTCATTTAGTCGAATGTGTGCCATTCCTAAAGTATTTAAGCATGCTGCAGTTTTTAATTCATACCCTGGACTAATTGAAAATACTTCATTCGCCTTTGTAGCAAATTGAACTGCTAGGATCGGTTTTAATACGTGATAGTAATGGACTGCAAGCCAATAATTAAATTCAGCTTTTTCAATTTCATCATGCATGTACTCTAAAAACGTTTCAGCTTTTTCAAATTGCATTCTTGCTTCACTATGGTTTGCTTTATTAATAGCGTAAATTGCTTTAAATAAATGATGATAGTACTCTAAAAATGTCTCTGTAGACTCTGGTAAAGGCTCGATTTTGTCCAGAATATCTTTTGTACTATCCATATCCCGAATTAGCAGTTTATACCGTGCATTCAATAAAGCGTAGTAGACTAATATTGTTTGGTCTTCCTTAATATTATTGATTTTATTTGCAATATCTTCTTTTATTTTCTGAGACTGTAATACACGTTGTGAAATCATAGCTTGATACCAGTCGTTTAATAATTTTGTGATTTCTTCTTTAGAAATAATGTCAACACTCATCTACTTCTACCCCCTTTTGTTAAATGTTATCATGACATGCTTGTTTGCATAAATAAGTTTTTGAATATTCTAACTTGAAAAAATTATTTTTGAATATTCATGTTAACAAAATGGTCCCATTTCAAACCAAAAAAGAACACACGTTTGTTTGTAGTGGAGTTAAAAAAACAAAAGTGAGGTATTACATCATGGAATATAACGGCTTTCCTGTAGTACGTGGAAGAGGTATGGTGAAATGGAATCCGTTTGCTTCAATACCGGAGCAATACGAGGAAATACATAGAATGTTTGAGGAACAATATAAAGTACCTAAACCTTTTTTAACACAAGATACTATGGAACGAATAGAAAGAGCGTTAATGCAATCTTTTCACGAGGAAGAAGAAATACATATCTCATACTATCGTGATGGAATGGTGCAAGACATGTACATAAATGTATTACATATTGAACCGATGACGAAAACTATATATTGTACAGATGCTTTTGGTTTGAATACTAAGTTTAAGTTTGATGAATTGGTGAATATAAATTAAAAGAAGCCGCCCGACAGGACTGAAGTGCACCCCAATTGTTAGACACAGCCTAACAATTGGGGTGCACTTCACATATATAGGTGGCTTTTGTACGACAAAAAAAGAGCTCTGCTATACAGCAGAGCAAAAGAAAAATATATAACCCTATAAAAATAATACAAATTATTGATACTTTCAAAAGACGAAATTTAAATTTCCATCACAATAATACCTATGTTTAAGTATGAAACATTCTACCTTCCCTATAGCTATGAATATTCTTATTTTAGAATTCCATAGTATCCAAATAGCTCTTTGAGAAATACCTCAATACCGAACTTCTTCAAAGAATCTTTTCTTTATTCAAAGAGAAGTTCTAAAACTTTTTTCTTATCTTTGTCTCTTCCATAATGAATCAACCTATGACAGTTCGGACATATACTAACTATATTTCCAACAACATCTAAACTATTTTCAAAATCATGTTGCATTCTTAACGGTATTAGATGATGGGCCTCCATATAATTTTTTCGGCTGGCTCCCGATACAAATGTTTCATGTGTGTCATCTATTTCACATTTAAATTCTGCCTGTTTAATAGCTTGTTTAGCTTTTTTCGGATCACGAGGCCATACTTCCCTACCAGATTCCATTTTAGTTTTTTTCGATTTTCCGATTTCTCTTCTTCTGCAATCTTTACTTTACTAAAATCCGAATCAATATTAGTAAATCCTTGTGGTGTATGGTTCAATTTGTAGCCAAAGAAAGCTGCGAATTCGATTGCTTTAATGTTCACAGGTTTTAGGTCCTTAATAAAATAGATGTATTCCCAAGTTTCATCATTATCGTTTGTTTTCTAAATTTTTCTAGCCACATCTGGGTTATGAGTCTTAGCAAAAATTGTCCCGAAAAACTTAAATTCCCCTTTAGAATATGCTAAAATCCCGTCACCCTCTTTTAACTTTTCCCATCTATCAACATTTGAAGAACCAGGAGTTGCTCCCCACATACATACATTCTCATGTAATTCATTATCTTTAAGTTTAGTTACTGTATCGGCATCTAAATCTGCTAAACATGTAGAAATAGGATATGTTTTTTCAATAGTAGCTTCCAAATTTTTTATAGCACTATCTTTACTTGCAGTAAAAAGATATAACATATTTAATTCCACCTTTTTTAAATTTCATTATATTTCTTTTTAGAGTCTCGAGATTTCTCTACTGGATATTTTTTATTATTTTTTCTATTTTGTTTATAATAATCTCTTCTAAGTCAATATCCAATTGATCTGCCAACTCATCTTTCATGTCTTCTTTTTTTGTTTCTACAGCTTCCTCACTGCTTTTCCACTGAAAATTCTCCAACAACTCACTCGCCTCTAAAGAAAGAGAAATAGCTAAATCTTTAGGATTGTGGAACTGCTTCCAGTTCCTATCATCCCGAAATTTTAGGACTTTCTCTAAAATAGTTTGATTCATTTTTTGAATCCCCCAGTTACTTTTCATTGGTAAACTCTTCTATTTATCAGGTAAACTATCATAAAAACGTTCAATGGCCGCTACTAAAACTAAATCTTCTAAATGAGCAGTTTTAGGGTTGTTTATTTTTAAAAACATCAAAAATGCCAAATCCCTTATATCACAAAGGATTTGGCATTTTTAAGTATCTAGAACACTCGCTAAGTTTAAGGAGAACTTAACAGACATGCGTCCGGCATAATGCCATGTCCACACCCAAGAATCGGTTACATAAAATAACGTATCTAACATGGGAAGTCTATTGGTCTTTTCCCCTTATAGTAACACTCTCTTCTACTAAGACCTTTTCTTTCTAGGGCCTACAATTAATTTAATCGCTGTTCTTTCTTCATTATTGATAGAAATCTCTTGAAATGCTGGTACGAAGGCTAAGTCAATACCACTTGGAGCGACGAACCCTCTTGCAATCGCAATTGCTTTAATCGCTTGATTTATAGCTCCAGCCCCAATCGCTTGAATTTCCACATTACCACTTGTTCTTAGTACACCCGCTATTGCACCCGCGACTGAATTTGGGCTTGATTTTGAAGATACCTTTAATATATTTTCCATGTAAGTTGCTCCCTCTATTATTTAATCTCTCTTTCGTTACAATTTTAAATATTTTAGCGTATCTTTAATTACTATTCACACCAAAAACAAACGATGCTTCATATGTACATTATTCTATATTTTCTGACTTCTTCCTGCTCAGCTACGCAAATAAAAAAATAAACTGAATAACCTAATATACATACAGTTAAATGCCATAACTTCACCAAATGATAACATCCATACAGCGAAAGATAATATTGCTGTTTGTCAGACGAAATTAATATAGTAAAGTGAAACTTTAATGAGTGGGGGTTTTGTTCATCCCCACCTAACTTCTTTGCTTTCGCTGAATTTTGAGATGGGAGTCTTACTGCTCGGAAAATAGCGGGATAAACGGTTCCTCGTTACTTCAATCTATTTAGAAATTCCATTTATTTTTCTATCAAATTATGAACCTTATCATCTTCAAAAGGTGTTACAGGTAATACCCAAATACTACATTTCATCATTTGACCACTTTATATTCCACATCTATCTCCTTTTATACTACAAGCATACACGCCAATTGTGATTCACCTTCATAAACTACTATGTGGTTTAAATTTATTAAGAATAGGAGGTAATATATTGGGTTCATACTATCATTCTTCAAACTCGTATAAAAAATGTTCATGTGACCATTCACATAAACGAAGCTGTCCTGCATACGGAACTTTTTGGCAAACTGAATTTATAACTGTTCCTTTTGGCGATCCTTTTCCATTTAATCACGTTGGACCTTTAGCTGGAGGTGTTTCCTTACTAAATCCCACTACTATACACTTTAGACAAGCTGGTGATTATAGAGTTTCGTTCATTTCCAGTATTAATACTACTTTAAATCCTGTATTTCCACATATCCCAGTCATAACCATATTTTTAAATAACAATCCACTTGCTAATAGTCAAGGTGACTTCGCTATTCAAATGAATACTTCATCAAATAACGAATGTCTTCAACTTGTTGGCGAAACGATTGTTACAGTGCCTGCTAATTCAACTCTTCAACTTAGAAATAATAGTGGTTTTAATCGTCAAAGTATTGCAACTTGTGACAATGGTATAAATTCAGTTGAATTAACAGTTACAAAACTAAGTTAATATTATTTCTTTACATTCAGATGCTATTTCAGCATCTTTTTTTATTGAATAACAGTTTTCTTCGACTTTTATTATCTTTCATCACGCAAAAAAGTGCAGAATTCTTTCTAACACAAGATTTCTGCACTTTTTTATTATACTTATTTATTCTTCCTTATTTCTCTACATAAACCGACTTAACAATCGTACGATTATATGATTTTCCTTCTTTATTCATCCCTTTTATATCCATCGTAACGTTATATACTCCCGGTTGTTTTATATCTTTCAAAGCACCTGTAAATGTATTCGTATTAACATTTTGTAATTCATTAAATTCAGAGACTAACTTACCTTCTTTATTAACGACTCTTACTGTTATGGAAAGATCCCCTTTCATTTCAGGTGCTACAGGTGATTTTTTCAGTTTATACTCAGGTTTATTTACTTTAACTTTTGTAGGCATTTGAAGAACAAATGGCGCGCCATCCTTGTAATCGCTTACAACTAAATATGCATCTTTCGACTGCTTCGCCATCATTTTGATTTTCCATTCGCCTACTTCCAATTTATCAAACTTAAATGTTCTAATTGTCGCCCCATTAAAGAAAGATTCGCCTTCACTAGTAGTTATAGCGCTATCTTTATTTGCATAGATTTTTCCTTTTGGAGATACCATTTGTACTTCAACATCAGAAGAAGCAGTTAGTACAGAAACTATTCCTTCAGCCTTTTTATCAACAGAAATACTTTGCTCTATCCACTGATTTTGTGGTAATTCGCCTCCTAAAATATTTTGATTTGAAGTTGTATTTAATTGTTCTAGATTTTCATTTGAACTAGTGCTGGATGCTACTAAAGCTGGTAATCCCACATTTGTCGTACGTAAATATGGTTCAATTCGTGCAAAAACAGCTGATCCTTTTCTTATATTGTCATGATCAAATCTGAAATCTGTAAATAAATGTGTACCGTACGATAGCTTGGCACTCCATTCATTTACTAGTCCATCATTTGAACCGTACGATGATAAATATACCCCACCCATAGATAATGCAGAAAATGTTGGCCCCCAGCTAGTTCCAGTAGCCGTATAGTAACGGTTTAATTTAGCTGCTGGGTTGTTATCTATTATTGAACGAAACTTTGCCATTTCACCTATTTGTAACGAGTACGTACCATCATCTTTTTGACCTAATATAGAAGCAAGCCACCCTGCCCACCAACTATATGACAAATCTGCTAAATTTGAGCCGTGATGCGGTGTAGCAAGTGTAATAACATTTCCAACAAATCGATTCGCACCATATTCAACTAATGCGGCTTGTGTATCAATACCACCTTTACTATGCGCTACAATATTAACTTTTTTACCGAAATGATTATATATTTCTTCCAGTTTTTGTGCTAACAATTTTCCGTTATCCCACTGACTAGCCGAACCTTTCCCCGCAGCATCATACAATTGTATAAACACTGTTTGATAGCCTGCTTTTAAAGCATAATCATACATATCATTTATATCATGATATACTGTCTTTCCATACCAACTATCAGCATTACCATTTCTTCCTTGTACAAAGAGAATTGGCGGTTTATTCTCATCATAATTAGCAGGTTTTTGGCCTAAAAACCATTCTCCAGGTGTGAATACTTCTGTATCAGGAAACCCCTTTCCAAGCTCTTTTACAACTTCTGCCTGTACATTTGTGCTAATCGTTGGAGCCATGATAAAAAATACAATTAGTAAGGCCACACATCTTCTCATCAGTCGCATATTACTCCCCCTATTTTTTTGAAAGAAGGTGTTCTTTATAATATTTTATATTTTCCCTTCCTTAATAATAGCTAATCTTTTATTTTAAAAAGATGTTAGCCCTATTTTTAGAAGGTTACTAGTTGTATACCCTCTTTCTTAACTCTCGTTATTCTCTTTGTTTCTACCTCTTCCTTTTGATAGAATACGACAAAAAAGTTTCTCAATAATTGTTTACTTAGCTACATCCAGATATTTTTCAAATCAATATTGTTTATATAAAGCATACAAATCTTGAAAAAATTTTAGTAAAAAAACATTTTATTACTAGTTAGTTATTTAAAAATATAATAAAGATCTGTACTTTCTTTTCATTAAATACAAACTAATTTTAAAGGAGCTTATATTATAAGACTTTCCTACGATTAAAAATTAAACTGAAATTTCAGAAAAAACAATCACATTTCCAGAAACATATATTATGATAATTTCCGCGCACTTGAATTAACTTTTTAGAAGTACTAACCTATCGGTGAGCAGAAGAAAATTCTGTAAAAAGAAAGGAGAATACTTTATGATGACCAATTTACAAAAGGAGTTTTTTAAACGCTTAAAAATTCCTGCAAAAGAAATAACATTTGATGATTTAGATGAAATTCTCTTAAAAATGGGAATGATTCTCCCCTATGAAAATCTTGATATTATGGCAGGTACTATTAAAAATATCTCAAAAGATAACTTAATAGAAAAGTTACTTATTCAAAAACGAGGTGGACTTTGTTATGAATTAAACTCCTTATTGTATTATTTTTTAATTGATTGTGGGTTTCAAGTATACAAAGTAGCCGGTACTGTTTATGATCTGTACGATAATAAATGGAAACCCGATGATGGTCATGTCATTATCATATTAAGTCATGAGGATAAAGATTATGTTGTGGATGCAGGTTTTGCATCTCATCTCCCTTTACATCCAGTCCCTTTTAACGGAGAAGTCATCTCCTCTCAAACAGGAGAATATCGAATTCGTAAGCGAAATACTCGAAAAGGTACGCATATTTTAGAAATGAGAAAAGGAGCTAACGGGGAATCTACAAGTTTCTTACAATCTGAACCTTCAAACGAATGGAAAATAGGCTATGCTTTCACTGTAGATCCAATAGATGAGAAAAAAGTGAATAACATTCAAAAAGTGATTGTAGAGCATAAAGAATCTCCTTTTAATAAAGGGGCTATCACTTGTAAATTAACTACTTATGGTCACATATCATTAACAAATAAAAATTATACAGAAACCTTTAAAGGCACTAAAAATAAACGACCAATAGAATCTAAAGATTATGCTCGCATTCTTCGTGAATCTTTTGGAATAACGCAAGAGAAATATGTAGGAAAAACACTAGAAAGAGGTTAGTTGACTACAAGTACTTCATAATAAAGCAGATTCTATATTTAGAATCTGCTTTATTTTATACTTTGTTATAAATTAATTTAATTTTGTTGTTACCCTTTAATTTTCAATTATATATTCATCATCATATTTATCGTATTGTAACCCTTTCCCTATCTTTGATTCTGTAACTTGATCTCTTAAAAACGGTGCAGCATCCATTTTGCTAGTTGCAATTTCAATTCCATATTTTTTCGTTAAATAAGCTAACTCTAGTAAAAACCACTCTCTTCGCAATGTAACTGGAATATCAAATGTTTTTCTTTTCATATATAATAGCACCTCTTTTATTTTCATAACTTAAAAACATCACTGGATGCACTTATTAAAACTACCTTTCACCGCTAACATCCAATGAAACATTATAGTATATGCATGTCCATTTCAAACGTGCTATCACAAATATGATATTTAAGTTTACATAATTATATTATGTAATAGTAGAAAAGGAAGGCATGTCCCTTCCCCTTCTACTATAGAGATTTAAATTAAGAACATCTTGGTACACCTAAAGCTAAAAATAAACCTGCTACTCCCGCAGTAATCGGTACTTTTAACGTAATAACATCGTCTACCTTCGTTACTAAAAAGTAAGCATTACCTTCTTGTAATATACAAGTTACCAACAATTGAAATTCCATTCAAATCTCCTCCTTTCAATCGATATACTATAATTTATGAAATCTCTTTCAAAACGTAATAGGAAATATATCTATTTTTCCTTATATACAAAATAAATGTTTATAAGTCTAGTAAAAATATTAACTTTCTAAATTTATATAAAACGTGTAATATCCAATAAGTTCCTATATAATCAATAAGAAGAATCTTACAAATCGAGGTATGAAAATGACGATTTTAAGTAATATTGGTGCAGCTTTATTTTTTATTGCTTTTATTCTTTTAATCTTATGTATTATTTCATTCTTTAAGAAAAATGGAAAAGCAAAACAATATGGACGTCCTACCGTTATTCTTTTTATGATTTCTATTATATTAATAACGGCCAGTACAACAAAATCGGAACACCCCGTCGTCGAGTTTTTTTCTACTTTAAGTTTCATTCTATTTATATTCTTCCTTGTTCTAGCAATCTTATCTGTTATTAAGAAAACAGGTGTAGCGAAAAAACAATTTATTATTACAGCCGTATTATTTGTCATTTTTGTTGCGCTATCAGGTATTTCAGATTCTTCTTCTGAAAAAACGACAGCAACTAGTACAAAAGTTGCTTCTAACAATGAAGAACAGAAAGATAGCGAAAAGAAAAAAGAGGCGGACGAAAAAACTCAAAAGCAAGAAGATGAGAAGCGTCTAGCCGATGAACAAGCTCGTAAGCAAGAGGATGAAAAACGCCAGGCTGATGAACAAGCTCGTAAACAACAAGAGGAACAAAAACGTCAGGCTGGTGAACAAGCTCGTAAACAACAAAAAGAGCAAAAACGCCTAGCTGATGAGCAAGCTCGTAAGCAAGAGGATGAAAAACGCCAGGCTGATGAACAAGCTCGTAAGCAACAAGAAGAGCAAAAAGCACAGCAAGCTCAAACACAACCTGCTTCAGGAAATACTAGTAGTGCATATTACAAAAATTGTGCCGCAGTTAGAGCTGCCGGGAAAGCTCCTCTATATAAAGGACAACCAGGTTATGACTCACATCTTGATCGTGATGGCGATGGAGTTGCATGTGAAAAATAGTAGTAAAAAAGAAGCTTCTAGTAAGCTTCTTTTTTATTATCAGAAACTATTATGACGAATTCCCTCTCCCTCTTCCTTTTATAAAACTCATTTGATTATCCTTAAAATTGACACATTATAAGTGATTTCAATCACCACATTGTTTTTCATTTATTGCTATTCTTAATTTAGATATTACATTCAAACTTTATGGAGGCATTCATATGGAACATACATTTACTGAAACTTCTATTGTCGGTGAGATTGTTACACAATTTCCAAAAGCTAGTAATCTTTTTAAATCATATAGAATAGACTTTTGTTGTGGTGGTAATAAACCACTTATTGATGCAATTGATGAAAGAAATTTATCAGCAACAGAAGTACTTACAGAATTAAATACGCTTTATCATAATACGAAACGATTAAATGAATCTGAAATTGATTGGAAAAATGCTTCTTATCGTGAATTGATTGATTATGTTATAAATAAGCATCATCGCTATTTAAATGAAGAATTACCACAGTTAAGTCCGTATGTGACGAAAGTATTACGCGTCCACGGAGCAAGTCAGCCTCACTTAGCTCAAATTCATAAGCTATTTCACGAATTAAAGATGGAATTAGAACAGCATTTAATTAAAGAAGAAACAGAAGATTTCCCATTAATTTTAGAATTTGAACAAAATCCAATTGACGAAAACTATGTGAAATTACGTAAAATAGTAGATGAGTTGGAAAATGAACATAACCACGCAGGCAACATTATTAAAGAACTTCGTAAAGTTACAAATGACTTTACTCCTCCAGAAGGAGCTTGCGGTACTTATCGACTTGTTTACCAACGTCTTGAAGCGCTAGAGTCTGATTTATTTGAGCACATTCATTTAGAAAATAATATTTTATTTCCACGTGCCATTACGAGAGCATAAATAAAGAGCAGGACATGAGTATACATACTTATGTCCTGCTCTTTCATTTGGTAAAGACTATACACATCCCTCTCGAATAAATCCGAATTTTAACAATTTGTGAATCATTATAAAAATGTGATAAACATCACATCTCTTCCTTTTTTGATTTTCTATAATAAAAACATAATCCTTTGTTCAACATTTCACAGAAAAAGGGGAAACGAAAATGAAAAAACGTTTAGTTATGATCGGAAATGGTATGGCTGGCATACGCTGTATGGAAGAAATATTAAAACATGATAGTGATTCATATGAGATTACTATTTTTGGAGATGAACCTCATCCAAACTACAACCGTATTATGCTCTCTCATGTTTTACAAGGCAAAACAAATATGCAAGATATCATTATGAATGAATACAGTTGGTATGAAGAAAACGAAATAACTTTGTATACAAATGAAAAAGTTCAAAGTATTAACCGAGAAGAAAAAATTATTATTACAGAAAAGAATCGTACTCTTACATATGACAAACTCATTATCGCAACAGGTTCTAGTGCTTTTATTTTGCCTGTAGAAGGTTCCACTCTCCCTGGTGTAACAGGATTTCGAACAATTGAAGATACACAATTTATGATTGATACCGCTAATGAAAAGAAAAAGGCTGTTGTCATTGGTGGTGGGTTACTTGGTTTAGAAGCCGCAAGAGGTCTTATTGACTTAGGGATGGACGTACATGTTGTTCATTTAATGCCAAACTTAATGGAGCAACAACTAGATACGAAAGCAGCTTCTCTTCTGCGCGAAGATTTAGAAGCGCAAGGCATGAAATTTCTAATGGAAAAGAAAACTGTAAAAATTCTTGGTACAGACCATGTTGAGGGCATTCAATTTGAAGATGGTGAAGTTGTAGATTGTGATTTAATCGTAATGGCTGTCGGAATACGCCCAAATACGCAAATAGCAAAAGATGCTGGTTTAATTGTAAATCGCGGTATTGTAGTCAATGACTATATGCTAACAAATGATGAGTCCATTTATGCAGTTGGAGAATGTGCAGAGCATGACGGTATCGCATATGGACTTGTTGCTCCTCTTTATGAACAAGGTGCGATACTAGCAAAACATATAACAAATTTACAAACTGATGGATATTCGGGCAGTATCGTCGGTACGCAATTAAAAGTTGCAGGTTGTGATTTATTCTCTGCTGGTCAAATTTATGAAGATGATCAAACGAAAGCAATATCAATCTTTGATGAATGTAAACGTTCCTATAAAAAAGTATTAATTCGTGATAATAAAGTCGTCGGTATCGTTTTATATGGTGACACAGCTGACGGTACACGTCTCTTTAGCATGTTAAAGAAGGAAGAAGATATACAAGAATATACACCAGCTTCCCTTCTTCACAAAGCTGGTGAAGAAAGTGAATTTGACGTTGCTACAATGAGTGCGGATGACACGATTTGTGGATGTAATGGTGTTACGAAAGGTTCAATCGTTCACGCCATTTTAGAACAAGAGTTAACGACTTTTGAAGAAGTTAAAGGCTGTACGAAAGCCGCAGGTTCTTGTGGTAAATGTCGTCCACTTGTGGAACAAGTTTTATCTCATACACTTGGAGATGCTTTTGATGCCTCAGCGCAATCTGCCGGTATGTGTGGATGTACACCTTTATCCCGTGATGAAGTCGTAGCAGCCATTCACGAGAAAGGCTTAAAATCTCCAAAAGAAGTACGAAATGTTCTTGGTTTTGCACATGAAGACGGCTGTTCGAAATGCCGCCCTGCTTTAAACTACTATTTACGTATGGCGATTCCAGAAGAATATGAAGATGATAAATCGTCCCGTTTCGTTAATGAAAGAATGAATGGTAACATCCAGCACGATGGTACATTCTCTGTTATTCCACGTATGTACGGAGGCGTTACAACAGCTGATGATTTAATGAAAATTGCTGAAGTTGCGAAAAAGTACGATGTTCCTCTTGTGAAAATTACAGGTGCAAGCCGAATCGGCTTATATGGTGTTAAGAAACAAGATTTACCTAACATATGGGCTGACTTACATATGACTTCGGGATATGCATATTCAAAATCGCTTCGTAATGTAAAATCATGTGTTGGTTCTCGCTTCTGCCGTTTCGGTACGAAAGATTCATTAGGACTTGGTATGCTCCTTGAACAATCATTAGAAATGGTAGATACACCTCATAAAATGAAGATGGGTGTAACGGGCTGTCCGCGTAACTGTGCGGAAGTACTGACGAAAGATTTTGGCGTTGTTTGTGTCGAAAATGGATTCCAACTTTATATTGGCGGAAATGGTGGTACAGAAGTACGTGAAGCTGATTTTGTAATGATTGTCCCTACTGAAGATGATGTCCTTCGCATCGCTGCAGCTTACATGCAATATTATCGTGAAACTGGTATTTACGGAGAGCGTACCGCCTACTGGACAGAACGTTTAGGCTTCGATCACATAAAAGAAATACTACAAGATGCAAGTATGGTTACTACGTTAAATGAACGTTTCCAAACAGCTCGTAGAACATATACGGAAGCATGGGGACAAGCACTAGAAACGAAATCATTAAAAGCGATGTATGAAGTAGAAACTGTGAAATAAGGAGCTGTGATCTAAATGATACACACGAAAGAAAAAATAAAAGTTATGCGTGCGGAAGATCTTGCTATTCAAATCGGTAAAGAAGTGCAAATGAAAGGTATGTCTATCGCCCTATTCCGCCTTTCAAATGGCGATATTCGAGCTGTAGAAAATCGTTGTCCTCATAAAAACGGACCGTTAGCAGAAGGGATTGTGTCTGGAGAATTCGTCTTTTGTCCACTGCATGATTGGAAAATCTCACTACTAACAGGTGAAGTTCAAAAACCTGATGACGGCTGTATTCAAACATACGAAGTAGAAGTTATTGACGGTGACATTTATTTATACATGTAATTTTCGAAAGGAAGCCTCCTCTGGCTTCCTTTTAAATAAAAATTGATGAGGTGCAATTATGAACGGATATGTATATTTAGTTGGTGCAGGACCAGGTGATGAAGGGCTTATTACAAAAAAAGCGATAGAGTGTTTAAAACGTGCAGATATTGTTTTATATGACCGTTTACTAAACCCTTTCTTTCTTAGCTATACAAAACAAACATGTGAACTTATGTATTGCGGAAAAATGCCAAAGAATCATATTATGCGACAAGAAATAATTAACGCACACCTTCTTCAATTTGCGAAAGAGGGCAAAATTATTGTCCGATTAAAAGGCGGAGATCCATCTATTTTTGGCCGTGTTGGTGAAGAAGCAGAAACTTTAGCAGCAGCAAATATTCCATATGAAATTGTACCAGGCATTACATCTAGCATCGCCGCTAGTAGCTATGCAGGTATTCCCCTCACCCACCGTGACTACAGTAATAGTGTCACTTTATTAACCGGACATGCAAAAGGTCCCTTAACCGATCATGGAAAATATAATTCATCTCACAATAGCGACACGATTGCCTACTACATGGGTATAAAAAACTTACCTACAATTTGTGAAAACTTACTACAAGCAGGAAAAAAAGAAGATACGCCAGTAGCAGTCATTGAATGGGGTACAACTGGTAAACAGCGCGTTGTCACAGGGACACTGTCTACCATTGTTTCTATTGTCAAAAACGAAAATATTTCTAATCCTTCTATGACAATTGTTGGTGATGTTGTTACTTTGCGGAATCAAATCTCTTGGAAAGAACGTAAACCATTGCACGGCAAGAAAGTTTTATTTGCAGCTGCAACAAATAAAAAAAGCGCAATAAAGCAAAAGTTACAAGAGTCCGGTGCAGAAATATATCAAATTCCAACTTTCAAAAAGAAAGAATACACAGTAACCTCTGAACAAATCAATAAGATTTTTAACGTTGATCGTCTTGTATTTTGTTCCGCTGACAGTGTAGACATCTTAATGCAATCATGCAGTAAATATCATAAAGATATTCGTTCCTTACAGGCAGAACTTCAGTATATGAACCTTTCTATTCAAGAAAAGCTCATGCAATATGGATTGTTCAGTAAACCTGCGCAATTTTCTTCGAATTCAACGATTTATTTAGGACGAAACATTAACCGAATTGCTGTTATTCAAGAAAAAATTGGTGCTGGTTCCTATATGATGACTCATGAGTACACAATTGATCATCGCTTCGATGAAATTCATTCACGTATTCTTTCTGAATTCTCATGGGATAGCATTGTATTTGAAGGTCGTGCTTCTATTGATACGTTTCTAGCAGAAATAAAACGCCTTGGCTTTATCAATATTCTTACTCTCCCATTCTCGTATACCCGACGTTCCAACTTTACACTATGCAAATAAAGTTGGGTTTCATAACGTAGATCATCAATTACAAGAAACTCTTATGAAGAAAGACATGGTGAGACAATGAAAGGAATTGTATATGTTGGACATGGAAGCCGGCTACAAGAAGGTAATGAACAATTCATTCAATTTATTCAATCTGTTATGAAAGAGCGAAACGAAAGAATTCAAAAAATAGCTTTTCTAGAACTAACGACACCTACTATTTCGGATGCAGTTACAGAAACGATAATAGAGGGAGTAACTGAAATAATGATTGTACCTGTTTTATTATTTGCAGCAGCTCACTATAAACGTGATATTCCTTTGGAGATAGCGAAAATGAAAAATCAATATCCACATATCTCATTTTCAGTTGTACAACCTTTTAGTACGCATCCGCATATGGTTGAACTTGTAGTGAAAAGAATACGTGAAACTATGCCAATGCAAGGTAGTAGTGTTTTACTCGTAGGGAGAGGTAGTAGTGATTTTCAGCCGATACATGAGTTACAACAAATCGGAGCAGCTGTCGAACAAAAACTCAGTCTACCAGTATCATGCTCCTTTTTAACGAAAGGAACGCCCTCTTTTACTGCTGAGCTAAAGACTATAACATCAACTGCATCCCATGTATATGTCATGCCCTACCTTCTCTTTACCGGATTATTGCTTCAAAAAATTAAGTTGTATACAAAAAAATACGATCACGTGACGACTTGTAATTGCCTACAGTTTGATACATATATGAAATTAACATTGTTAGAACGAATGGAGGAATGCATATATGTATAACATGTACCCCCTTATGTTTAATCTGCAAAATAAAGTGGTCGTTATCATTGGTGGAGGTAAAATTGCATATCGAAAAGCGTCTGGATTAAAAGATACAGGCGCTTTCGTCACCGTTATTAGCCCCGAGATTTGCGAGGAAATGAAAGAACTTCCTTATATTACTTGGAAGCAAAAAACTTTTAGTAATGATGATATTAAAGATGCTCATCTAATTTATGCAGCTACAAATCAACATGCTGTAAATATGATGGTCAAACAGGCCGCTCATGATTTCCAGTGGGTTAACGTTGTAAGTGATGGTACAGCATCATCGTTTCACACACCTGGCGTTATACGAAATGATGAATATGTTGTCACTATTTCGACTTCAGGTAAGGACCCATCGTTTACGAAGCGTATGAAACAGGAATTAACTTCTGTCCTTCCTAAACTTATAAAAAGACTTTCTCTTACTCATAAAATGTAATCTATCACTTAGCTAAAATAGGAATTAACTGTGAACAAACGTTTTTTAGAGGCGTTTGTTCTTTTTGCTTTAGTTTCGTTTTTTAGGATCAGACAAACAATTGGACAAGAATCTGTGAAGAAAAATAACGGCAACAATTACGGACAAAAAAGCAGTTGCTTGAGAGCAACTGCTTCAATACAGGTTTTATATTGGATATTCATTCAACCAAATTAGCGCTTGTTCATAATCATCAAAAAATCTCACAGATTCTTTCGTATTAGATTGTTGTAAATAATCCATTATCTCCCCCTCTTCAAGGAGAAATGCAATTGCCTTACTGTTATTCAAAATGATTTCATTGAAGAACTTCTCTTTCCATACTTTTTGAACAGAAAAATGATTTGGCGTGTATCCTTTTCTATCCACCAACAATTTGTATTTCCGCCCTTCAGAAATGAATTGCTGACAAACCTGCTCAAAACCATTAAACCATTCATACACATCATCTGTTTTTATATTGCCAACTAGATGGGTAACAATTATATCTCCTGAAACTGTTGTGCTGATATTCTGTTTACTCAACTTGGAATCCCCCTTAGTTACAATTTTGCGGAAAAACCGCATAAAATCAATAAAGAAAAATTTCTTACTTGACACTCCCACCCCACCGCTATCAAACTAAGCTCATGTAACGTCAATTATAAGCGAAATTGTGTCTTTTTTCGCTAAGCTACTTGATTATCAGACATGGTACAATTGTAAACGATACCCAATATATCATAGACTGTTTTCTTCTCATATCTATGGGATTTCCGCCATCATTTACCGCCTCAAATCTATTCGTTTTAACACGTATATTCAAAACAAAATATATGACAAATAAATAACGACAGTTACTGTAATAATGCTGAAAAGTGTTGAAAATAAAACGATTTGTGCATGTAATTCAGGCTCTATTTGATATTCCATAGCAATGGTTGATGTATTTCTTGAAGTAGGAAAAGAACTTGCAATAAATAACGATTGTGCAACAATACCATCGATGTTTAGTATGTATATTACGGCAAGTGCTAATAATGGTCCCATCAGTAACCTTCCAATTAAAGCCCATGTTATGACTCGATGGAAAAAATTAAGCTTAATGTTGGATAATTGTGCCCCTAGCAATATGAGTGCTATTGCAACAAAACCATTCGCAAGCTGATTAAGAGGAATAAAGATAGAATTAGGTATTTGAATTGTAAAAGATTGAAAGAAAACCCCTAATACGAGTGCATGAAATACAGGCAGTCTTAGAAATGATTGAATAATACCTCCGATTGTTTTTGTTGCTGATAGTAAGTTATATATCCCATATGAATAAGTTAAAAGATTCTGGAAAATAACAATAAAAATTTGAATGGAAACCCCCACTGGATTGTGACTGAAAATCAATTGACTTACTGGTAACCCATAATTACCGGAATTCATTAACGAAATGCTATTTTTTAGAGCTGCACTTTCTCCTTTTTCTAACTTTAATATTTTTGAAATGAAATGACTTACTATGATCAGACTCAGACTATAAAGCATTAAATAGTATATTATCTGGAGCAACAAACCTGTTTCTATACGAATATCATATATATTCACAAATACAGCCGCTGGCATTAAGCAATAAGTAATAAGTGTAGATAGCTGCTTTAAGTTAAATTGGAACTTTCTTTGTAAGATTGCACCAATTAGCATCAATATTAATATCGGTAATATTACGTCTAATATAATAAATACAAACATTTAAAACCTCATTCTAAATATATTTTAGTTGGATTAAACGCTTTACTAAATGTGGACACATTTCATTCATCGGAAAACACCCTTAGTTCTCAATAATCAGAAAACTGAAATCGATAATATGAAAATGCTCATCAAAAATTCTTATTTCATTTCCCTCCCCTCTCTTTTCTTTAACATATCAAATATAACTCATAAAGAAAATTATGGATTATTTATACAAATTCATAATTTTATCTTATTGAACTAAACTGTATTCTTTAGTGTAGTACTTTTTTCACAATATCCGTTAGCCTTACCAAAAAATTTGGCCCTAAAAAAATCTGATACTGCAGTTACTATGCGAAGAATACTTACATCAATCCCATACTTGTCGCTTAAACCACCTAACACACCTGATACTTGTTTATCTTGAGTGGACTTATATTTTTTTCATCTAAACATCCCGATTCAATTAAATATTTGCATTCTAAAAATGAGTTCGATCTTTAGAATAGATTTAAGATTTCCTTCACTAATCTACCCTTTAAATGAATAACTTTTGACTTCTATATTTTAAAATAAAATTCCATAAGCCTTCTGTTTTTCATTTTAAAAACACATTCTTATAGAAAACAAGCGTTTATTGAGATATCAATAAAAACATGTTGAAGCCTATTACTAAAAGAACCATCCCAATATACTTTGGGATGGTTCTTTTTCCTTATTAATGATTCTTTAACATCACTAACAATTTCTCTTGGCTATACATCCATACTGTAATGATTAAACAAGCAAGTGCGACTTCTGATAGCGCCATAAATCCAATTGCATAATGACCTGTTAATTGGAATAGTAATGTTAAAATTAGCGGTGGGAAGAATCCTCCTAGTCCACCTAAAGCTGATACGAGACCATTTACAATACCAGCTTGTTCTGAGAAATACATTGGAACGAGTTTGAAGATTGTACCATTACCAATCCCTGCACAAAATGCTACTAGTAAGCAACCAAATGTATACACGTTCATACTTGGCATAAACGATAAAATAATACCTGAAAGTGTTAAACCGATAAATACGAAGATTAATATTTTAAATGGATTAAACTTATCACCGAGCCAACCACCAATCGGGCGCATAATTGTTGCGAGTACGATGAATCCGGCTGTCCGCATACCTGCATCTACTTTCTCTAATCCGAAGTGAGATACTAGAAAGTTTGGTAAGTATACGGTAAATGCGACAAATGATCCGAATGTTAAAAAGTAAAAGATACATAAAAACCAAAGTTTCTCATTTTTATATACACCTTTTATTTGTTCCATTAGTGGTGTATTCACTTTTTTCTCTTTACGATCACCTAATAAAAAGTTCATAAGTGCAAACGCTGCAAGTAAAACTAAATAACATTGTACTGTCGTTCTCCAGCCAACTGAAGTTGCAATGACAGGTGCTAAAAACGAAGTAATTGCTGTTCCGGCGTTACCGACACCGTAAATACCATTTACAAAACCGTGACTCTCTTTCGGAAAGTATTTTGGTAAAGAAGTTACTCCTACAGAGAATACAGCACCACCGATTCCTACAAATAATCCACCAATAATTAAATCCATCATAGAATTGGCAACACTAATATAAAAAACAGGAAATAATAATAGAATAAAACTAATAAAGAATAATTTTCTTGCTCCGAAACGATTCGTCCAATAACCAATTGGAATACGAAGAATAGAGCCTAAAATAACAGGTACTGCTGTGACCATAGAAATTTGTCCCGCAGTTAATGGAATATCCGCTTTAATATAAGGCATTAATGATGATAAAATGACCCATACCATAAAACCGATAATTAGATTAGAAGTTTGTAAGCTTAATTGAAAATTAGGACTTTTCATCCTGTTCCCTCCTATGTATACATAGTTATATTCATTCTCTCCAGCCCAATCACGTCCTAACATCATTAGGCTGAAAAGAATCAACCACCACTTACTGGCGGAATCATTGCTACGACATCACCAATTTGGATGATGTCATCCTCATTTGCGTATTCTTCATTTATCGCGACCATAATCTCGTTTGAAATTGCTATGTTGTATTTCTTAGTGAGGACTTCCTTTAATTCCGCAACCGTAATATTTTCATAGTCTATATGCAAAGCCGGCTTACTTGCTCCTTCTTGCAAATGTGCAAATAATAGTACTTCAATCATATTCTCATCTCCTTTCCAGGCTCGCCATTACCATATGCTGTTTTCTCTAACTAATCACCAATCCATGATTCACCATCTTCCCAAAACTCTTTTTTCCAAATAGGAACAATTTGTTTTATACGCTCCATAATATATTCGTTCGCCTCATATGCAGCTTTCCGATGTAGTGTAGACACAGCGACAACGACAGCAAGATCAGAAATTTGTAATGTACCAATGCGATGTGTAATAGCGACATATGTCCCCGGCCAATTCTCTCCTACTTCAGTGCCAATTCTCTCAAGCTGTTTCTCCGCCATTGTCTTATAAGCTACATACTCTAAACAAAGTGTACGTCGACCTTTCGTAAATTCTCTAACAGTACCAATAAAAGTAGTAACCGCACCACACTCACGACGAATTACTTTGTTTGTAACTTCTTCAATTGAAATAGGTGTATCAATTACTTCATAATACGTATGTGTCATTTTGCACCTCTTATCTTTATATAAGTTAGCAACCTATTTTTCTATTACTTGTATGATCGAAGCGGTTCTTCCCACGGCCACTCACTTCCGTTGTTTGATTCTAATAACAGTACCGAAACAGTTATTCCTGCTTCAAATCCTCTCGTTCCCCCTGGCAAAACGATAAATGCATTCGCTTCTGCAAGTGAAGAAATTGCGCTAGATTTATCTAAACCAACTGGTGTAACTTGTAATTGCCCATCTACAATTTCCACTCTCCCTCTTACAAAACGAGTAAATGGGTTTGCTTTCGGAAAGTCTTTTTGTAAAATTGCCTCTGCACGATATATGTGCGAATCTTCCCTATGCAAGTATTTTCCAATCACTGGTCTAACATATAATTCACAACCGACATAACAAGCAGAAGGATTACCAGATAAACCAAATAGTAATTTTCCTTCTACCTCAGCTACAGTTGTCACACTTCCTGGTCGCATCGCTATTTTGTCAAAAAGTACATTAGCTCGTAATCTCTCATAGATGGCAGGTAAATAGTCATAGTCTCCTACTGAAACACCACCAGTTGTAATTAATATATCAACTTCTTTTATCGCCTTTTTTACAGTGTTATAACACGTCTCAAAATCGTCAGCGAATTGTCCATAATACCGTACAACTCCGCCTGCTCGTTCAATTTGCGCAGCTATCATATAGGAGTTACTATTTCGAATCTTCCCTGTCTTTAATTGTTCATGTACTTCAAGCAGTTCACTTCCTGTCGTTACAATTCCAATAACCGGCTGTTTTACAACGCGTACGGTACTATAACCAAACGTAGCAAGAAGTGCTGCTACTCCAGGATTAATAACAGTCCCTTTTTTCACCAGAATGCTATTTTGTTTTACATCTTCTCCTTTAAAAGAAATGTTATCCCCAGCAACAAAGGAGCGTTTCAATTTCATATAAGTCTTTTCGTTTTCTTCAAATCCTTCCGTTAGCTCTAACATAACTACTGTATTACACCCCGCAGGAATTGCCGCACCTGTCATAATACGGACAGCTTGAAATGCTTTCACATCTTCTGTAAAAACAAAACCTGCTCCAATTTCACCAATCACTTCAAACAGAATGGGATTACTGCTACTTGCTTCTTTCGTATCTTCTGCTCGAATCGCAAACCCGTCGTACGGAGAGCGATCAAAATGCGGGACATCATGATCTGCAATAACATCTTTTCCAAGCGTTCTACCGTAGCTTTCTATAAGAGAAACCTCTTCTGTTTCACCTTGATGAGCATATTTCATTACTCGTGCAACTGCTTCTGCCACTGGAATCGGTATACGTTTTGCTAACATTCTTTTTCACCTCGCTTTAATAAGGGGGAAACTCTCTCTGTTCATCCTATATATTTTGCGTACAATCGTTTTGCTATTTTCACATCATTTGTCCCATGAATAAATGCCCTACCGTCTGTAAATAAAACGAAACGATATTCATCAATTAGAAATGATAGTAAGTACGGCGTTTTTTGGACATGTACAATTTTTTGTAATCTTTTTTGGATTTCGTTTAAATTTAGAACTCTCTTTATTCCTGAACGGATTTGAACTGTATTCCGTCCGCATAGCACCTCCGTTTTCACCTGTGATTCAAATGTTAAACTTGGGTACGTACGTGTATTTCCGCAAGATGGACATGTACTTTTTTTCTGTTTATTTACTTTTAATGAGAGAAATTGATTGTTCCAAATATCAAATGATAACATTGTTCCTCGCAGCGCCTCGAAATCACCCACCAATATTTTCATTGCTTCTGTCACTTGGTGAGCAACGACCATTTGTACAGCTGGCTGAATAATCCCCGCTGTATCACATGTTGTACCGCCCATAGGATGATCCATTAAGCAGCGAAAACATGGTGTTTTTCCTGGAAGAATTGTATACATTACACCATAACTTCCAATGCATCCACCATATATCCAAGGTATATTTTCTTTTTGTGAAATATCATTTATAAGTAGACGCGTATCAAAGTTGTCAGTCGCATCCAATATGAGATCCACTTCTTTCGTTAACTCTTCCATTTCTTGCATTGTGACGTCCGTTACAACTGGTACAATTTCCACATCAGAATTAATCTTTCTTACATGTTCTGCCGTTGCAATTGCTTTCGGTTTACACTGGTGTGCATCTTCTTCTGTATATAACTGTTGCCGTTGTAAATTACTCCATTCAACGTAGTCACGATCAGCAATTGTCAATTTCCCAATTCCCATTCTAACAAGAGCCTCTGCATTTGCAGCTCCTAGTGCACCCGCACCGATTAGGAGCACATGCTTTTCTCTTATTTTTCTTTGTCCCATTTCACCAATTCCAGAAAACAACACTTGTCTTGAATAACGCTCTTGCATAAGAAATCCTCCTTTCACTATCCACCAATGTAAGACATTTCAACTTTTGGACGTTTACTTGCACTCTCAACCGTTCTTTCATCTGAATATCGATCTGTTCTATATCGCCATGTATGTTGTAAAATTTTTAATAGTGAGGCATCAGAAATATTTTCTCGAAGAAGCGTTCGCAAATCCGTTCCTTTTTCTCCAAATAGGCACGTAAAAAACTTACCATCTGCCGAAATACGTGCTCTCGTACAAGAAGAACAAAATGACTCAGAAACAGAAGTAATAAATCCCACTTCTGCATTACTCCCTACATATCGATACAATTTCGCAACCTCTCCAAAGTAACGAGGCTGAGCGGGCTCAATTGGATATACACGATTAATTTTCTCTATTAATTGTTCCTTCGTAACGACTTGCTCAAAGTTCCATCCGTTCGTACTGCCTACATCCATAAACTCAATGAAACGTAACTGTATTTCTTGTTCTTTAAAATAACGAACCATAGGAAGAATTTGACTATCATTCATCCCTTTTTTTACGACCATATTTACCTTTACTTCTAATCCAGCTTCCTTCGCTGCTTCAATTCCTTTCAGTACAGGTTTCGTACTTACATTTCTTCCATTAATTTTTTGGAAGACATGATCCTCTGTTGCATCTAAACTAATATTCACACGCTTTAATCCTGCTTCTTTTAGCGCCTTAGCTTGTTTTGCTAAATGAATTCCGTTTGTTGTGAGTCCAATATCTTGTAAGCCTTCTAGATTTGTAAGTCTTGCAATTAACGTCGATAAGTCTTTACGCAATAAAGGTTCACCGCCAGTAAGCCTAATTTTATTAACTCCCATACTTATAAATAATCTCGCTAACCTTTCTATTTCATCGAACGTTAATAAAAGCTCTTCCTTTAAAAAAGCGTAATCAGGTCCGAACACTTCAGCAGGCATACAGTATGTACACCTAAAATTACAACGATCAATAACTGAAATACGTAAATCTTGAAGTGGCCGCTTTAAAGAATCTTTTATGTTCTCGTGCATCTCTATCCCTTCTTTTCTGCTGCAATCCTTAGTAAGCTTTCATTTTTTTATTTGCCTTTATTATAAAAAAGAAGCTACATATTCAATGTGACTTTTCTCACATCACTTTCCCCATTCAAAAACTTTTCACAAATCCGTTCGTATTTTGTTCACATCTTCAGGCCATACTCTTTACGGTCATTGAAATTTTACATTATTTTTAAAATAGCTCTTGCATTTTCATCATATTTACACTCAAAATAGGAAATGTATTGCTTATAAGAAGAAAGGTGATTGCTGTGGCAAACAGTATGACATTATCTCAAGATTTAAAAGAATTACTTGCATCTGTTGAATATAAAATGCAAATTAAAAAAGGTAGTTTTATTTTTCAGGAAGGTATGGAGGCAACCGAACTCTATATCATCCACTCAGGAAAAGTACAAATTAGTAAACTTAGTGCTGACGGACAAGAACTAACACTTCGAATTTGTTCGGCATACGACATTATTGGAGAATTAACATTGTTCACGGATAATGCGAAGTATTTATTAAATTCAAAATGCCTTGAAGATGTTGAAGTAGGCGTTATAAAGCGTGAAGCGTTAGAAAAAGAATTACTCCAAAAACCAGCTCTTGTATTTGAATTTATGAAATGGATTAGTGAACATTTAAGAAGAATGCAAACGAAGTTCCGAGATTTAGTATTACATGGCAAAAAAGGTGCCCTATATTCTACCCTCATACGAATGACAAATAGTTATGGTGTTTTAAAGGAAAATGGGATTCTCATCGATTTACCATTAACGAATCAAGAACTTGCTAATTTCTGTGCAACTTCACGTGAAAGTGTAAATCGAATGTTAAATGAATTAAAAAAGCAAGGTACAATTTCTATTCATAAAGGAAAGATTACAATACACGATTTACAATTTTTAAAATGTGAAATTGCTTGTGAAGATTGTTCTGCTTCTGTTTGTAGTATTGATTAGCGTCTTATTTAGATACTTATACCTACAAAGAAAGCCGAGGTCTCCAATTAGATCTCGGCTTTCTTTATAAATTACGAAACATATAAAACTAAATTATTTTTTCAGCTCATTAGGAATACGTCTTCTGTAAATTACATAGCTACGGCTTATATACTTAATCGGGGCACTAAATACGTGTACCAGTCTAGTAAATGGCCATACTGCGAAAAGCCCCATTCCCGCAAGAATATGAATTTTAAACCATACTGGTACTTCCATCATATATTCAACTTTCGGTTGGAAAATAAAGAGACTTCGGAACCAAGGGCCAATTGTTGTACGATAATCAAATCCTTTTGAATCGATATTTAAAAATGTTGAAGAAAGTCCTGCTAGCATTACGATAAGTAATAAAATAAGCGCAATATAATCTCCCTTTGTACTCGTTGCAATGATACGTTTTACAGTTAAGCGGCGGTACGTTAATATAATTAAACCGATGATAGAAGCAACACCTGCCGGAAGCCCAAAACTAATTGCTACTACATGATACATATGCTCAGAAATACCTATTGAACGGTATACAGCTTCTGGAATTAAAATCCCCATAACATGACCGCCAATTACGAACATAATCCCAAAGTGAAATAATAGACTTCCGATTCGGAGCATTTTCTTTTCTAATAGTTCACTAGATTTTGATGTCCATCCAAATTGATCATAGTTGTATCTAAAAATATGTCCACCGATAAAGATTGCAAAAATGCTATAGGGAAACAATACCCATAGAAATTGATCCATCATTTTGACAACTCTCCTTTCTAATTTGTCTGTACACCCCATGTATCGATAGCGAGTAAAACAGCCGCAAGAATTGGTTCATACATACTGTCTGCTTCTTTTAATTGAACTTGTAACGCTTGTATGTTTTCCTTGTATTTACTCATAATTGGTTCACTGTCTTGCTCATTTGCATTTGCAAAAAACTCAAGCAATAGCGGTAAATAATCAGGTAATTCTTTATCTGTTACTTCAAAACCTGATTTTTTATAATGCTGCTTTAACTCTAGTAATTCAATCCCTCTTTCTCTTTGTTCACCAGTGTTCATATACGTTAAATACATATTCGTCTTTTTACCAAAATCAAATGTATATACGTAACCATCAATGAGTTGATCGTTCGTTTTATTTAGCGCTTGTTTTATAAATGCTGTAAGTGAAGCTTTAACATCGTCCTGTTCAATCGCTTCCATCTCTTCTTGTAATTCAGTTAAAGTTTCTCTCCACCCGATTTCTGGGTAGGAGAGAAGAAATGAAGAACATGAAAAAGCAGTTTGTAAACTTTGTTTCATATTTTTCCGCCCCCATTATTTAAGAAATTGTCATACAAGAGCCTGGACCACCTGCGAATGATAAACCACAGCTTCCTTGTTCACTATATAAATCTGCAACTTGTTCTCTGTGAGATGTCGGGATAACAAAACGATCTTTATATTTTGCGATAGCAAGAAGACGATACATATCTTCTACATCCTGTTTCGTTAAGCCAAGTTCTTTTAGTACAGCTTCATTTGGTTCTTTATTAATTTGCATTGCTCTCATATGCGTTCGCATAACAGCCATTTTTTTCAATGTAAGACGAATATGTGATTCATCTCCTGCAGTGAGTAAATTCGCTAAATATTGAATTGGAATACGCATATTATCAATAGCAGGGAAAATCTCTTCTGCTTGCCAGTTACTACCTTTTCCCTCCACCATATTCATAATTGGGCTAAGCGGCGGGATATACCAAACCATTGGCATTGTACGATACTCTGGGTGAAGAGGTAGAGCAATTTTCCAATCAATAATCATTTTATAGATTGGTGACTCTTGTGCCGCTTTAATCCATTCTTCAGGAATGCCTTGTTTTTTCGCTTCAGCTGCCACTTCTGGATCATTTGGATCTAGGAAAACAGTAAGCTGAGATTCATATAAATCTTTTTCGTCTTCAACAGACGCTGCTTCTTTTACTTTATCAGCGTCATATAGCATTACCCCAATATATCTGATACGTCCTACACATGTTTCCGAACAAATTGTTGGCATACCAGCCTCAATACGTGGGAAACACATTGTACATTTTTCAGCTTTATTCGTTTGCCAGTTAAAATACACTTTTTTATATGGACAAGATGATACGCAGAATCTCCAAGCACGACATGCATTTTGATCCACAAGTACAATCCCGTCTTCTTCACGTTTATACATTGCACCAGATGGACAAGATGATACGCACGATGGATTCATACAATGTTCGCATATGCGTGGTAAATACATCATAAAGACGTTTTCAAAATCTGTTTTAATTTCTTCTTCCATTTTCTTTACGTTCGGATCTTGTAATCCTGTTATATGTCCGCCTGCTAAATCGTCCTCCCAGTTTGGACCCCATTCAATTTTGTCGATAAATTCGCCTGTAATTGCTGATTTCGGACGAGCAACTGGTTGATGCTTACGCTGTGGGCTATTTGTTAATGTTTCATAATCATAATTCCAAGGTTCAAAGTAATCATCAATTGTTGGTTGATCTGGATTGTGGAAAATGTTCATAAGACGTTTCATTTTCGAACCAGATTTCAGCTGAATTTCACCATTTTTCAATTCCCAGCCGCCTTTATATTTATCCTGATCTTCCCATTGTTTCGGATAACCAATTCCAGGTTTTGTTTCTACGTTATTAAAGTACATATATTCAGCACCTGGACGATTTGTCCAGGTGTTTTTGCACGTTACGCTACAAGTATGGCAGCCGATGCATTTATCTAGGTTCATTACCATTCCGACTTGTGCTTTAATCTTCAAGCCAATCTACCTCCTTCAGTTTGCGAATTACAACGTTTAAATCGCGCTGGTTCCCAGTCGGACCATAATAGTTAAATCCATAGCTTAATTGGCCATATCCACCAATCATATGTGTTGGTTTAACATGAATACGGGTTGGACTATTATGCGTTCCCCCACGGGTGCTTGTTAATTTCGTACCAGGCACGTTAATGTGACGATCTTGCGCATGGTGCATAAATGCCATTCCTCTCGGTATACGATGCGTTACAACAGCACGCGCTACAACAACACCGTTACGATTAAAGCACTCAATCCAATCATTATCTGCAACACCCGCTTCAGCAGCGTCCTCTTTATTCATCCAAACAGTTGGACCACCTCTAAATAGCGTTAACATCGGTAATGAATCGAAGTACATACTATGAATCGACCACTTATTATGCGGTGTTAAATAGTTTAGTGTAATCTCTTTCCCTTCTACTTCAGGGCGTGACTTACGGAACGGTTTATGTTGCAGAATTGGTTTAAATGTTGCCATCGTTTCACCAAATTCTTTCATCATGTCATGGTCTAAGTAGAAAGATTGTCGACCAGTTATCGTTCTCCAAGGGATAAGACGTTCCACATTTGTTGTAAACGGTGAGTAACGGCGTCCACCTTTTTCAGAACCTGTAAAGGCTGGAGAAGTAATTACTGTTTTTGGCTGCGCTGTAATTTGTTCAAATGTGAAGCATTCTTCTTCACGTTCTTCTGCTAAATCACGTAATTTTAGATCTGTTTGTTTTTCAAGTGCTTCCCATGCTTTTACTGCCATATGACCGTTTGTTGTAGAAGATAGTGTTAATACCGCTTCAGCAGCATTGATTGCTTCTTTGATGTCTGGGCAACCTTTCGCGATAGAATCCGTTCGAACAACTCCTAATTTGCTCTTTAATTGCTCATATTCTTTTTCCGCAGACCAAGAGATCCCTTTCGTACCAATCGGTTGTTTTCCGGCATTTGGTCCAAGCGCAGTCATTTTGTCATAAATCGTTTTATAATCTCTTTCGACAACATGAATTTGTGGCATCGTTTTACCCGGGATTGGTTCACATTCACCTTTACTCCAATCTTTAATCTTGCCAAGTGGTTGCGCTAATTCTTGCGGTGTATCATGAAGAAGTGGTGTTGCAACAACTTCTTTCATTGGTTCAAGATCAATTTTCTTCGCTAAATCTGACACAGCTTTAGAAAGTGAAGTGAAAATATCCCAGTCAGAGCGTGCTTCCCACGGTGAACCGATTGCTGGATTAAAAGGATGCACAAATGGATGCATATCTGTACTACTTAAATCATGTTTTTCGTACCAAGTTGAAGCTGGTAAAACGATATCAGAATACAGTGCTGTTCCAGCCATACGGAAATCTAAATTAATGAGTAAATCAAGCTTCCCTTCTGGTGCTTCTTCATGCCACTTAATTTCTTCTGGTCGTAATGAATCACTATCGTCATTCATTAATCCGTTTGTTGTACCTAGTAAATGTTTTAAGAAATATTCGTGCCCTTTACCGGAACTTGAAATTAAGTTCGCACGCCATACGAATAAGTTGCGCGGGAAGTTATTTTTGTTATCTGGATCTTCAATCGCAAATTTCAGTTCTTTTTCTTTTAATTTTTGTGCAACATATTTTCCGATTTCTTCTTGCGTTGTTGCCCCAGCAGCAACAGCTTCTTTATATAATTCAATTCCATTTTTCTCGAATGTTGGATAAGAAGGTAACCAGCCGAGTCGTGCTGCTAATACATTGTAATCACCGTGATGTTGATAACGTGAGTTACCTTCAATTGGTGATGCTAAATGTCCAACAGGTGTATCTTCATAGCGCCATTGATCTGTTACGAAATAGAAGAAAGATGTACCATTTTGTAATTTTGGTGGCCCTTGCCAATCTTTTGCCATCGCGATTGTTTGCCATCCTTCTGCAGGTCGTAACTTTTCTTGGCCAACATAATGCGCCCATCCCCCGCCATTTACTCCTTGTGCCCCAACGAGAAGAACAAGATTTAAAACTGCGCGATAAATCGTATCAGAATTAAACCAATGGTTAATACCAGCTCCGACAATAATCATTGAGCGACCGTTCGTATCAACAGCATTTTTTGCGAACTCACGAGCGATTTGAATAATAAGCTCACGTTTTACTCCTGTCATTTTCTCTTGCCATGCAGGTGTAAACGGTACATCATCATTGAAGTCTTTCGGCTCTTGTCCGCCAAGCCCTCGGTTCACACCATAATTTGCTAACGTTAAGTCGTATACAGTTGTAACAAACACTTCGCCTTCTTCTGTCATAACCTTTTTCACTGGAATTGTACGTTCTAGTACTTTGTTTCCATCATCAGAGAAGTACGGAATTTGTACAGTTCCAATCGATTCTTCCATTCCAAGTAAAGAAAGACGTGGATCAATCTTTTCACCTGTTTCTTCATCTTCTAAACGCAAGTTCCATTTCTTTTCGTTATCCCAACGTGAGCCCATTGTGCCATGAGGTGTTGCAAAATCATTCGTGTTCTCGTTCCAAAGAACAGGTTTCCATTCTCCTAACTTCGTTTCGCGTCCAATATCAGCAGCGTTTAAGAAACGATCAGCAACGAATTGATCTCCTTTTTGTTTCAATGTGACAAAGAAAGGAAAATCAGTATATTGCTTCGCATACTTTGTGAAATATTCCACTTGATTATCTACGTAAAATTCTTGTAAGATCACATGCCCCATTGCCATCGCAAGTGCACCATCTGTACCTTGTTTCACACTAATCCAATCATCTGCAAACTTTGTAGATTCAGCGAAGTCAGGACTGACAGAAACGACTTTCGTTCCTTTATATCGAACCTCTGCTAAAAAGTGAGCATCTGGTGTTCTCGTCATCGGTACATTTGAACCCCATGTCATAATGTAACCAGAGTTATACCAGTCACTACTTTCTGGTACATCTGTTTGATCGCCCCAAATTTGCGGAGAAGCTGGTGGTAAATCTGCGTACCAATCATAGAAACTAAGCATTGGTCCACCCATAAGTTGCATAAAGCGGCTGCCTGCAGCATGACTTAACATCGACATAGCTGGAATTGGTGAAAAACCAACATTTCGGTCTGGACCGTATTTCATTACTGTATATAATAATGAAGCTGAAACGAGTTGTAACACTTCATCCCAATTCACACGAATGAATCCCCCTTTACCACGTGCCTGCTTATACTTTCGTGCTTTTTCAGGGTTTTCCACAATGCTTTTCCAAGCATCTAATGGTGACTCATTATTTTGTAATTCCTCTTGCCACATACTCCATAGAACACCACGTACATACGGATATTTCACACGAAGTGGACTATAAATGTACCAAGAAAAACTTGCTCCACGTGGGCATCCTCGCGGTTCAAAATCTGGCATATCAGGACCTGTCGTTGGATAGTTAAGCTCTTGCCCTTCCCACGTCACAATTCCATCTTTCACATATATATTCCAGCTACATGAACCAGTACAGTTCACGCCGTGTGTAGAACGAATTACTTTATCATGCTGCCAACGCTTTCTGTACACATTTTCCCATTCGCGATCTTCATATGTTTCTTGTGTATGATTATCGTTATAACGATCTATTGGTGAAAAATATTTTAAACGTCTCATTAGTGCTGAAGTTTTTTTCTTCATACTGTTCACTCCTTTAATACGTCTCTCTTACATACCCTTACTATAAGAGAGGTTGTAAAATACAGATGTGACATTTCGCACAGTTCAAGAGATTGTCAAAAATTCAGTAGAAAATAAGTTTGTGAGAAAATCTTGTGTTCCGTTGTGAAGATTATGGTTAATCTTAATTATTAGGAGAATGGTATTTTGAGGTATGGACTATTTTGCAAAAGAAAAAGAGTTTTGATATTATTTCAAAACTGCCATAAGGAAAAGAGTATAAATTGTATGTAAAAATATTTTTCCCAATGTTATTATTTTATATCGAGTCTTATTTTACATAAAACTACAAATCATTATTTACTGTATTGCCCTTAGTTACGGAAACAATTATACTAGATGTAATCGAAATAAATAATCTGAATATTCTCAGAATTTAAGGTAGAAGTTTTACTATCTACATATAGAATTAGAAATATGTCCACTAAATTGATTAGAAAACGATAATAACATTAGGAGGATTACGATGCCCCAGCTTGATTCATTACATCCCACTGTAGAAAAAATAATCAATAATATTGAAAAAATAATGGTCGGAAAACGAAAAGAAACAATCTTAGCTTTGACAGCTCTCTTAGCTGAAGGTCATGTGCTATTAGAAGATGTTCCTGGTGTCGGGAAAACAATGCTAGTACGTGCTCTTTCTAAATCCATTGATGCTGATTATAAGCGAATTCAATTTACACCTGATTTATTGCCGTCAGATGTAACAGGAGTTTCTATTTATAATCCGAAAGAGCTCCAATTTGAGTTCAAGCCTGGACCAATTATGGGGAATTTTGTACTTGCTGATGAAATTAATCGTACATCTCCAAAGACACAATCTGCTTTACTTGAATGTATGGAAGAAGGCAATATTACAATAGATGGCATTACAAGACCTTTACCAAAACCGTTCTTTGTCATGGCTACACAAAATCCGGTCGAATATGAAGGAACATATTCTCTACCAGAAGCTCAGCTCGATCGTTTCTTATTGAAACTAAAAATGGGATATCCTACACCAGAGGAAGAATTTGAAATTTTAAACCGGATGGAAAAAACAAATCCACTCTCTCAATTACAGACCACTACTACAATAGAAGAATTAATTTATTTACAACAAAGCGTACGGGTAGTAAGTATGGACAAAGCAATTAAGCATTACATTGTAAAGCTTGTTAATCAGACTCGTACGTACAGTTCTATACAGTTAGGTGCAAGTCCACGTGGCTCGATTGCTTTAATGAAAGCTTCACAAGCTTATGCATTTATCCATGGCAGGAATTATGTTATTCCAGACGATGTTAAATTTTTAGCTCCTTACGTTTTAGCACATAGACTCATTCTAAAAATGGAAGCAAAATTTGAAGGAATAACTGGCGAACAAGTTATCGCAAAAATCGTTGCACGAACTACCGTGCCTACTCAAAGGACGATGAATCCTTGATGAAACGAATGCTGCGAGCGCTATATCACGTTATGAAGTTATTGCTACTCCCTTTATGTCTAGTCTTAACATTTGTGTACGCTATGCTTCAAGGAGGGTTTGTCAGTTGGTTTTTGTTTTACAGCATAATTCCCATTGCTCTTTATTCGCTACTACTCCCCTTCTACGCTTTACGGGACGCTGAAGTAAAGCGAATAACAAACCAAAATGGATATGTAGTAGGAGAACAATTTGTAAGCACGATTACAATAAAAAGAAAATTTCCTTTTCCCTTACTTTATTTAGTTATAGAAGATGAACTGCCACCACAATTTATAAGTTGTAAACAAACAAAGATGAATAAGGTAGTACTCTTCCCAGGATTGAAACGAAATATTTCGTTTCAATATGTTATTGACACAATCCCTAGAGGCGAGCACACTTTTTCAAGCGTTCGTGTCAAAACTGGCGATTTATTCGGCATGATAGAGAAAGAAGTAACTTTTTCAGTTCCAGATACATTTTTAGTCTATCCCCAGTATGTAGATATAGCATATCGACAATTGGAAAATCATTTCGAACAAGGAGCGCTTTCAGCAAATATAAATTCAGCAAAAGACTCTACAATCTCTGTCGGTGTCAGAGACTATAAACCTGGTGATCGCTTTTCATGGATTGATTGGAAAGCAACTGCACGAACAAACAATATTATGACAAAAGAGTTTGAACAACAGCGCAGCCATAATGTCATGATATTCATAGACAGAACCGAGTCTCCTCTATTCGAATCAGTCGTCACATTTACTGCCTCTATCGTAAGGGCTGTCTTGAAACAAAATTCACCAGCATCATTCGTGTCTATCGGAAAAGAACAAACTATTTTCCCTTTAGACAATGGAGATACGCAGTTACAACAAATCCTTTGTCATTTAGCAAAAGTGCAAGCAGACAGTGTATTCCCGCTCTCCCAGAGTGTAGACATGGAACTAAGAAAAATTTATGAGCCCGTCACGGTTATACTCGTGACCAGTAATCTTTCTCCCGATATTCAAAAGGCGGCTGATTGTGCTGCTATAAGAAATAGAAAATGTATGGTTTTTGTCGTGAAAGAAAAAGCGAATCAACTTTCACACCGAGAAATCAGTATAATAGAAACTCTAAAAAAACGACAAATATTTGTAAACACGGTTTATGAAAACCGGTATACAAACGTGTTTTTTGAGGTGAGCAAATGATAACATTACAAACAAAATACAAGTGGGATACGAACAGATTCTTTATGCATGCATGTGTATTTCTTCTTTTACTAGAATGGCTAAGACCCCTTATAGGTATTACAAATGTAGGTAGATTAGATATTTTCGTAACATTTATAGGAATTTGCTTCGCTCTCTCTTTTTTTCAAACGAGGTGGCAGATTCCAATAAAAATTGTCACAGTCCTATTTATCATTCATTCCCTATATTATAAAAATGCTTTTATAAATCCATCTTGGCTAACAACATTCTTTTCTGATATGTCTCGAAATTCCTCCCTATTTTTCCAAGGGAATTTACTAGATATTTCTCCAGTTTTTCCGACGGTTTTATTTTTTCTCTCATTTTGGTTTTTGAGTTCTTTCACTTCATTTTGGATTATTCATAAAAAACGTGGGTTTCTATTTCTTGTATTGACTATTATTTATATCGCAACTTTTCATAACTTACATTTATACAATGCAAACTACGCTATTATTCGAACTGTTGTCATCGGATTTTTTATGCTTAGTCTTCTTCAAGTAGAACGAATAAAAGAGCGTGAACACTTACAAAATTATGCTAGGGAAATCTCAAAATTACTTAGACCACTTACAATATTTATTGTGTTATTAGCAACCATCGCATACTTTGCTCCAAAATTTGGCCCTCAATGGCCAAACCCAATGGATTTTTTAAAATTCAACACATCTGAAGCAAGTAAAGAACAAAAAGTTTCTACAATTGGGTATGGTTTAGATGACTCGCGATTAGGTGGTCCTTTTAAGGCGGATCCTACAATTGTTTTCACAGCACGAACGCAAAACAAACACTATTGGAGAGTAGAAACAAAAGATTTCTATACAGGAAAAGGCTGGGAAATTTCTGAAAATCCGAAAAAGATTTCTTTTAAAAATAAAAACGACGTCGTAAGCTGGTACGAACAAAATACAAAAACGGAAACGACTGAGGCAACAATTACCATGCAAAAAAGTTACCCTCACCTTACCTATCCAGCAGGATTAGTATCAGTTGAGGCTTCTTCTGATGTATCATACAGTGTTGACCCGTTTTCAGAAAAAATTTATACAATGAATGAAGACTCTTCTACTACTTTACATTCGTATAAAGTAACATATGAGATCCCTGAGTTTTCCATAGAAAACTTGAAAGCTGTAAAAACAAATGAAGGTCAAGAAACAAACCCTTATTTTATGACAAAGTACACACAACTTCCCGAGTCATTACCACAGCGCGTAAAAGACTTGGCTGTCAATCTTACAAATGATAAAGACAACCGATATGATAAAGTATTAGCTATTGAAAATTACTTCACAGACAACTCTTTTACATACGAATCAACGAATGTCTTATTCCCTGCCAAAAGCCAAGATTATGTAGATCAATTCCTTTTCGATACAAAAAGCGGCTACTGTAATAATTTTTCGACGTCTATGATTGTACTACTTCGTTCTGCCGGGATTCCTGCTCGCTGGGTAAAAGGCTATACAGAAGGAACTCTTGACAATACACTTGCCTCTGCAGAAGGTGCGGATGTTTATACAATCACGAACGATAACGCACACTCTTGGGTCGAAGTATATTTCCCAGGATACGGATGGATTCCATTCGAACCAACAAAAGGATTTACCAATCCCTATAATTTTATAAATAATACGCCTGCTCCTATTTCACAAAATAGCGAAGCAAATAATTCTAATAACGAGCAAATACAACAACGAAATAATGAAGCAAAACTTAAAAGTTTAATAGAAAATACAGAAGAAGCTTCTACTAAAAAGGTCACAAATTCTAAAACTAGTTTTTCTTGGTGGTACGTATTCCTCTCTACGATACTAATTAGTATTATAGGATACATTCTCTTCACCACTAGAATGAACTGGATGACATTTCTTATTATTCATTTCTATAAATACCGAAAAAATGATGCTGTTTATCAAAAAGCTTACGGTGCACTTTTAAAACAATTTGCGAGAATTGGCATACCACGGAGTGAAAGTCAAACATTCCGAGAATACGCTCTCCATATCGATACACTTTACAACTCGGCCGATATGCAACAACTTACTGCCAGTTATGAGAACGCTATGTATAAACAGGAGCAGGCTGCAGAAGAATGGAAGAAATCTGTACACTTATGGGAAGTGCTTATGAAAAAAGCAGCTTCTCTACCTAAATCAGATGGCTTTGATACAGTTATTTAATCTTGAAAATGTGAGTTTAAAGAAAACGTCTCAAAGAACTACATTGTTCTTTGAGACGTTTTTTAATAAAGTGAAACTCCTAATTATTCTCCAAGCACCTTCTCAATCTCAACCTCTAAATCTACCGGCTTCGTCTGCGGAGCAAAACGCCCTACTACTTTCCCGTCTTTTCCGATTAAAAACTTCGTAAAATTCCATTTCACTGCTTTCATACCAAGTAAACCTGGTGCTTGTTCTGTCATGTATGTATATAGAGGGTGAGCCTTATCACCTTTCACATCAACCTTTGCAAACATCGGGAAGTTTACACCGTAGTTTAATTCACAAAAACTAGTAATGTCCGCTTCTGTACCTGGTTCTTGTCCCCCGAATTGGTTACAAGGAAATCCGAGTATTTCGAGTCCTTGGTCTTTATATTTATCATATACCTCTTGTAATCCTTTATATTGTGGTGTGAAACCACATTTGCTAGCTACATTGACAATAAGAAGTGCTTTTCCTTTGTAATCTTTTAACGATTTTTCTTCACCTGTAATTGTTTTAGCTGAAAAATCATAAACTGTCATTGTCTTTGCCCCTCTCTTCACTATCATTCTATGTTTATACTATACTACATTCGTGAATATACAGCTCTTATTACGTACTTATAAGTTGTAATGATAGCGCTTTATTTCTGTTCGAAAATTCGACACAAACTACTAGACTTTTATGATGGAAAGTTTTACAATTGAATTGTGAACAAAATGTGACAGTTTATATTCCATTATAAAAGAAAAGGATGGTGTTCATTATGAAAACTGCACAACATGAAACGATTTCAAATCGCGAGTTTTATTTCGTACTATATATGATGTTATTGTATGTTACTGGCTGGGTAATCGATGTAAATGGTTTATTCTTAAGCTCCTACTTTAATTTAGCAGGAGAGATTATGCTTCCATTAGTAGGCGGGATTGTTGGACTGTTCATTATGTCTGTTAATAAACAACAAACGAAATAATAATATTACAAAAAGGCAGAAGACGAGCTTCGTTTTCTGCCTTTTTTCTATTTTAGCGTATAATAAAAACATGCAGTATATAAGGAGTGGTAACTATGAAAAAAGTAGAGCAATTATCTTCTCACCTATATCTTATTGATGATTTCGATTTACAGCATAATGAACGAACAGGTACGTACGTTTTATTAGGTGACGATATTACTTTAATTGAAACTTGTGCAGCCCCTTCTCTTCCGTATATTTTAGACGGCTTACAACAATTACATATTGATTTAAACGATGTTAAAAACATTATCGTTACACATGTGCATTTAGATCACGCTGGCGCAGCTGGTTTAATGATGGAAAAGTGCCCAAATGCTACGTTATATGTGCATTCTCGTGGTGCTCGTCATATGATTGATCCAACAAAACTTATTTTAGGTGCAAAAGCTGTCTACAAAGAAGATTTCGATAAACTCTTTGACCCAATTCTTCCAATTGAAGAAGAACGTGTTCATATTGTACAACATGGTGATATGTTAAAAATTGCAAAAGACCGCACCCTTACATTTTATGATACACCAGGACATGCGAAGCACCATATTAGCATTCACGATTCATTAACAAACGGGATTTTTACTGGCGATACAATTGGAATTTATTATAGAGAACTCGCAGACGTTGATGTAGAGTTATATCTACCATCAACGTCCCCTTCACAATTCCAACCAGATGCGATGATTGCTTCTAAAAATCACATTCAAAGCATGAATGTAGATACTATTTATTTCGGTCATTACGGCGCATCCCCTCATGTTACAGAAGTATACAATCAATTGGAACATTGGCTACCTATTTTCGTTCAGACTGGTAAGGAAGTCTTTGAAAAGTATAATGATTTCGATGAAGCGACTAAAGCTTTACAAACTTTGTTAATGGATAAAATCTCTTCTCATCTTACAAAGTTAAACGTTCCATCAGATCATTCCGTTTATAATATTTTACATCTAGATATAGAAATTAGCGCAATGGGCATTATTGATTATTTCACGAAGCAAAAAAAAGCAAACTCCACTATTAACTAACAGTAAAAGAAGAGATATACAACAGTAGTTATTGTATATCTCTTCTTTTTTTGAATATATTTTGAGTAAAGGATGGTGGAATATAATGCAAAAATTGATGCTATACCTCTGCTTCACATTATTTATCGTCTTATTATTATTTGTAGGAGTAAAAATTCAATTTTATTTAGATACAGATGCACAAGTGAACTTTAACGTTTATCCAAGATTATTCTACTTTACACTCTTCCCTCTTATAGTTGGCATTTTATTACGATTCCTTCAATCTATTAATCGCGAAACGAGTAAACAAAACTGGAGCTTTCAACCGGATAAATTTATTGCTATTACAGTGCCTACACTATTCATTTCCTTTTCCCCAGCACTACTCTTTTCACCACTTGCCGAATACCTACCTTATTTAGTTAATATTATTCTAATAAATACAACTTTTGTTACGATTATTAGTTTAATAGCTGGTTATTCCCTTTTAGATTGTTTTATACAAAAGGATCATGCAACGATGAAAAAATATAATTGAATACTTTATTTAATCGTGCAAGTCAAGGATTGTACTGCCTTGGCTTGTTTTTAGAATACTTATATTCCTGTATAATACAGTTATCGAATGAAATTCGGAGGAATGATACAATGTTTTTTCAATTTTTTCTACTAGCAGTCATTATGTCTTTTATTAGTGGTCGACTAATTGGTACAAAACTAAATCTTGTCAAACAAGCAAGTGCAGCCACTTTAGGTGTTTCACTTACATCAGCTCTGTATTGGTTTTTATATTTACGCTATCAAGATGAATCTGTTGTCGGTGTTGATAGATATTTTTGGCTAGGAAGCTCATTAATTGTATCGATGCTATGTTACCTAGTTTTTGAATTATTTGATCCTATTAGGCGTGGCGAAATGGATGACGTAGTAACGGAAAGCCGAAATCCTATTTCAAAATTCTTCGCTAAAATTGGTAGACAAAAAAGATATATGCGTGTCTCTTCTATTGCAATAAAACACGGAATGGGTAAATATTTAGCTTTAAAGCGCTCGCCAGAAGCAGATCGTAAGCTCGCCACTTCCCTTCGAAATACACTAGAAGAATGCGGCGGTGTATTCATTAAATTCGGACAAGTTTTATCAACTCGCTCTGATTTATTACCACCTGCTTTTATTCACGAGTTATCAAACCTTCAGGAAAATGTAACGCGTTTATCACAAAAACAAGTTGAAGAAATATTGAAAAAGGAACTACATATACCAAAAGATGAAATTTTCAGCTCCTTTGAAATGGAACCGTTAGCTGCCGCCTCTATTGGCCAAGTACATAAAGCGAAGTTGAAAGAAAACGACCAGGATGTCGTCGTTAAACTACTACGTCCTAATATTTCTGAGACAATTAAACGTGACTTAGATATTTTAATTCACTTTTCTTTATGGATTTCCAACAAATCAACTTGGGCTAAAAATATCGGATTTCTTGATTTAGCACATGGCTTCTCTATCGCAATGAAAGAAGAAATTGATTTCAAAATTGAGGCTCGTAACTTCGAACAAGTGTCTGATTCACTAAAAAATAGCGAAACGAAAGTAAAAATACCGAAAGTATATCAAGAATACAGCAATTCAAAAATACTTGTGCTTGAATTTTTAGATGGAGTAAGCGTTAAAAGTGGGTCAGCATTATTAAATGAATTACAAATTGATACGAAAAAAGTACAACGGCAACTCTTTGATTGTATTTTAGAGCAAATTTTCTTTAAAGGTATTTTCCATGCAGACCCTCATCCAGGTAATGTGTATATTCTTCGTGATGGCACTCCTGCATTACTTGATTTCGGTTCTGTTGGACGATTAGGAACACTACAACAAGATGCATTCAAGCGACTACTTATCGGCTTTGAGCGCAAAAATTCATATGTCTTGCTTGATGGATTGCTTCAATTAGTTGAAAAGAAACCAAATGTTGATAAAGAAGGATTAGAACAATCTATCAGTCAATTATTAATCCAAAGTACGTATGGTTCTACAAATGGTTCTGAAGAATTCATTCAGGGGCTATTTCAAATAATCGCTGAGTTTGAATTAGCATTTTATCCAATGGTTGCAGGGGCTTTCCGCTCTCTAATTACGCTAGAAGGAACGATGTTGCAACTAAATCCTGAATTCAATTTAATGGACGAAGCGAAGCGCTTTGCGAAAGATCATGCAGCTAGCTTCATGCCGGTTAACAATTATTCTAGTTTAAAAGAAGCTGCAACAAACGAATTACTCGCTATGTTACCTGCCATGCGACGCATTCCTAGAAAACTAGATGATTTAAGTTCAAAACTAGAAAACGGAGAATTATCCATAAAGGTCGGCTTTTTCTCTGACGAAACAAATGCATCGTTCATTACTACTTTTATCTCACAATTCCTCATTGCATTTATTGGAACTGCATTTGGTGGGATTTCGGTAGGCGTATTGCATTTAGCAAACAATGCGGAAGAGCCAAATGATCAATTTTTAAGTGTCGTTGGTTACGGTGGTTTATTTATAAGTGCGATATTACTTGTAAGAGTAGCTATTCATGCGGTAAGGAAATTTAAGTAATAATAAAATGAGTATGAAATCACGTAGATTTTATACTCGTTTTTTATTGTGAAAATATTCAATATGCACTAGGAAATTTATGTTAAACTAAAGAAAATCGTGCACTATGTCAAAATACATTTCAATCAAGGGAGAATTATTATGTATAGATTTTTTGGATTCTCGTGTCTAATGTTTCTCGCAAGCATATTTTCTTTCTTTATTCTAAGAGGGCCTAATGCAAATTTAACTTTAATTATTTCGATACTAGATATTCTCTCATTACTCGGCATTATTTTTGCGATAGCATCAAAAAATTGGTTATTCGGAATAGTTGGTACTGCATTAAATGGTGTAATACTAGTATTGGTATATTTCTTATTGCTAGCAAAAGGAATAGGTGGTTAATATATTTCCATTTCAATAAGAAAAGCTCAGAGCTTAGGCTATGAGCTTTTCTACTTATCTCACCTTTTCATCTACATACTCCATAAACTGCTCCGCTTTAATAAATCTTTCTTTGTACGCCTCAGGCACTTCTTCTACCGTTATCCCTCCACTCGATTTCGTTTTTACTAATACGGTTTGATGTGACATTAATGCCTCCATATATTGTTCATACTCTTCAGGAGTTAGTACTTCTTTACTAGATTTATGGCCATTTAATTTATCAAAATACGGATGAAGCTCCATTACTACCTTTTTCAATTCCTCTTTTTTAGCTGGTGATAATTGATCATAATCTATATTACCGTTCGAATCTCCGTACACAAGCTTTGCATTAGTTAATTTTTTCAGTTCTTTTGTAAACTCTTCATATTCCTTCGAACCCATTTCATCTTTCGCTTCTGATAATTTTGCATTAAAACGCATGTACGCCTCTAATGTCATCGTACCGGCATGTTTTTTTAAATTCTCGAAAGATCCGTATATACCATCCGCCATAATAGATTGATACGCAAAACCAGTCGTCGGAATTAAAAAAGCCGCTGCAAGCACTCCGGCAATCAGGCGTTTCTTCACCTTACTTCCCCCGCGATTCATTTTGATTTGAACAATTACTTTTTCTTTTAACTCCGGCGGGGCAACAATTCCCTTCGCTTCTTCTCGTATAGATTCTCTAACTCTACAATCTAAACTCATTTCACATTCCCTACCTCTCCTAAAAAAATTTCTTCTACTTGCTCTTTTTGACGTAGTTTCTTTAATGCCGCATGAATTCTAGATTTCACAGTACCAATTGGAATATGTAATATTTGTGCTACTTCTTCTTGTGAATAATCGTGTAAGTATCTTAAGATAATAACTTGTTTCAATTTATACGGTAATTTATGAATAAGTTCAATTAGTTTTTTGTTTGATATTTTACTTACAACATCGTTAGAAAAATCAATTTGCACTGGCTTTCTTTGCTCTTCTGCTTTTTTTATAATTCTTAGTCGCATCCACCTCTTTCTTCTATAAGAATGAATTTGTTTAATCGCAAGCCCAATTAACCAAGGGCGAAATGGCTTCCCGCTATCATATTTACGAAGCGATTCATATAGCTGTATGTATACTTCCTGAACGACATCATCTACATCCGTTTTATCTTCAATTAAAAAATGTGCTGTTTTATATACTTCTTGAATCGTTACATCATACAATTCGCTATACGCTTCTTTATTGCCTGATAAAGTTAATTGAATTAAATGTGCGTAATCTATTTCACCCTTCATATTCCAGCCCTCCTTTGTCTTACACTATATATTGGCAGGTAATTCATATTTCGTTCGATTTTTCCGAAAAAGTTTTTTATATAAATTAATATAATGATCCACTGAGTTCATAAGCTTCACTTATAACCACACATAACTATTATATAATTTTCCAATTTCTGATAAAGATTTAAAATAATTTATATAGTCAAATTTAGGAGGACATATAATGAAAGCTATCGTTGTAACGTCGTTCGGTGGTCCTGAAGTGATGAAATATACAGATTTTGATATACCGGCTATTTCAGAAGATCAAGTTTTAATTCGCGTAGTTGCTACTAGTGTAAATTTCGCTGATATTAAATCACGTTATGGTAAAAAAGGAAATAAAGCACTACCTTTTATTCCAGGTATAGATGCCACTGGTATTGTAGAACGTGTCGGTTCTCATGTGAAAAATATTCACCCTGGACAACGTGTCATTGCTTTTCCTCAAAATGGATCTTACGCAGAATACGTTGTTGCAAATGAAAATCTTACTTTCGTATTACCCCATGAAGTTGACTTTCAAACTGCAGCCGCTTGTCCAATCGTATCTTTTACAAGCTATAATTTACTCGCAAATGTTGCAAGGCTTCAACAAGGTGAATCTGTACTCATTCATGCAGCTGCTGGCGGAATTGGCACTACTGCTATTCAACTTGCTAAACTATTAGAGGCTGGAACAGTTATAGGCACTGTCGGAAGTGAAGCAAAAAAAGAAATTGCTTTAGATGCTGGAGCTGATTATGTAATTTGTCATCAAACTGAAGATTTTGTAGAGAAAGTCAATGAACTGACAAACGGAGAAGGAGTGAATATTATTTTGGACTCTATTTCTGGAACTGTTTCTGAAAGAAGTTTAAACTGCCTTGCTTTTTACGGTCGCCTCGTTCATTTCGGTAATGCTAGCGGTGAAATTGGTAACTTTCAAACGAAAGATTTACATGCAAGTTGCCGCTCTATACTCGGTTTTAGCTTTGGAACCACACGAAAAAAGCGTCCTGAACTGCTCCAAGAAACTGCAAATGAAGTTTTCCGTTATTTGCGTGACGGACGTTTACAAATTAAGGCTACGAAATCTTTTCCACTTCAAGATGCAGGGAAAGCACATGAATGGGTCGAAAGTAGAAAAAGTACAGGAAAAGTAATACTAACTGTTCAGTCCTCTTCCTGAAATGAATACTGGAAACAGAGGTGGCATTCATGGGATCACGAATTATGCATGTTATTATCGCTAACGGTATTGCTGAGAAACTATCTATTCACGATAAGACTTCTTTCTTACTTGGAGCTGTAGCCCCTGATGCTGTTCATTCAAAAAAAGAAAAAGGAACCTCACATTTTTATGCCGGTACAACGAAGAACTATACGAGAAGAATAGATTATGATTCATTTTTTCATAAATATGAATCACATATAGATTCCCCATTTATTTTAGGCTATTATACCCATCTCATTGCCGATGATAATTGGCTAAGTGGATTTTTTCTACCTTGGCTAAAAAATAGAATAGAGAATGACGAAACTATCGCACCCCTGTACTATAACGATTTTAAATTGTTAAATGCAAAGTTGCTTCATCATTACGATCAAGAACAACAGCTTTTCTCTCTTCTCAATCAAGAGGCCCACATTGTGGATATTGAAGAGGTTTCTAAAGAAAACGTTTTAGCTTTTCGAAAGTATCTTTTTGGAGATATGTTGTATCCAAAGCAACATTTGCATGAAGACTTACAGGTATTTACGTTTGACCAAATCGTTGGCTATATTGAGACAGCGATTGAAAAAGGAGTATTTTTTATTAAACAACTCTCTAATGAAAAATCCACTTCAAAAATTTAATCCCCCTCAAATATATTTGAGGGGGATTTTCACATAGCAATATTATTATTGGTTCTTCTCCATAACCGCAAAATAATTCCCTTCGCTATCAGCAAAGTTAAACACTTTACCAGAAGGCATAGTTACCATTTCTCCAACAGTAACATTTTTGTTTGTTAAATCTGTATATAATTGATCAAGATTTTCTGAGAAGAACATTAAGGACGGTGTACCAAGATTCAATTCTGGGCTCATTTTAGAAATAACTTCTTTATTATGTAATATAATGCTCGTTTCTGCACCGCTTTTCGGAGCGATTTCAATCCATCTCATTCCTTGCTTATTATCTTCCTCTGCAACTACATGAAACCCTACCTTTTCCGTCCAAAAATTTACTGCCTCATCTTGATTATTTACATATAACATAATTTGTCCTACTTTATGGATCATTACATTTCCCCCTAATGGTTTTTATATTCTATGTAGCTTTCTACAAATACTATCGTTATTCCTTTTGAGTTGGTATGTACTTCTTTGCAAAATTTATCGACTGACTCATCCCATCCAGTTCATCAAAATAATCATTTCTTTCAATCATGTTATATCCGTCGAATCCAATTTTATCTAATACTTTGAAGAATATATCGAAATCTACTTCACCATTCCCTGCTGCGACTTCAATATACTTACTTGAACGATCACTTTTCACTTCTTTACAATCTTTAATATGAGTTTGTACTATATAATCTTTTAGTAGTAACAAACCTTCTCCCGGATTTTCATTTACATCACTTATTAAATTTGCTGGGTCAAAGTTAACAGCTAGTCCTTTCGAGTTTGCAGTTTCTAAAAATCGTTTTAATACTATTGCTTTTTCAGATCCCGTCTCAATGGCGAAGAATCCTCCAAATCTGAACGCTAAGTCCCCTATTTCATTACAAACACGTAGCATTTTATCATAGTAGGCACTTTTTTCATCATCTGGAACTTTTCCAATATGAGCTGTTATGATCTTTGCCCCAAGCCCCAAACCTCTGTCAGTAATATATTTAAACTGATCTATTGCACTCTCAGCTTCTATTCCCATAATTCCATTTTCTCCAAAACTAATTGCTAATGATGGAATCTTTATTCCATTAAAAGATAAGCTTTTCTTTAAAGCATTCCATTCTACCATTGAGATATTAGCTAAGTTAAAGTTTTTATTCATAGCATATAATTGAATATATTCTAAATCCCATTCCCTTGCTTTTTGTATTCCTTCGTTTACTTCAATATGTTTCGTATTTAAAAACATTCCTAATTTCCTATCCATATGTGTACCTTCTTTTTATTATTTCGTGTCAGTTTAATATTCGACTTTTTTTATATTATTTCCTCGTATAAACCAAATAAATAAACTACCCTTTTTTCGATACTCCCAGTAGAAGCATATATATGATAGGCACATTAAAAACACTAATACAATTCCCATTATCGCTTGTTTACAAACAAAAAAGACGTAACTACAAATAGTTACGCCTTCCCTATCATTTATCTAGGCTTTTTCTTCCCAGTAAATGCTGGTTTCTTTTTCTTTGGTGCTTTCGGTTTCGTTTCTACAAATGATCCCTTGAACATTTCTTGCTTCGTAAATACGATGCCTAGTTTTTTCGCAAATTGTAGTAATTTACGCTCTTCTTGTGGTGTTACAAGAGACACGACAGTTCCTTCTTTACCCATACGTCCAGTACGTCCTGAGCGGTGAATATATTGGTCTACTGTGTCTGGTAACTCTAAATGAATTACGTGTGTTAAATCGTCAATATCGATACCGCGTGCTGCAATATCAGTAGCAAGTAGAATTTCTACTTTCCCTCCGCGGAAAGCACGCATTGTCGCTTCACGCTCTTGTTTACTTGCTTCTGCATGAAGAGCTGCTGCTTTCATTTTACGGAATTTCAATTTCTCAGTAATTTCATCTAAACGGAATGGGTCGTTTAAAAACGCAACTGCTTTTACATCGCCCATATGCATAATTCTTCTTACGTAATCATTTTTTTCGCGTCGCTCACAAATGATATACGTATGCTCAACTAAGCTTTTTGATTCTGCACGTGTTACACGTACTAATTGTGGTTCCACTGCTAAATCACGTGCCGCATCTTCTGCCGCTTTTGTCATTGTCGCCGAGAAGAATACTAATTGACGATCGCGCATCGTTGATTTAATTACATCTTGCACTGCGCCCATCATTTTTTGCTTTACAATTTGATCAAACTCATCAAATACAATTGTTTTTACTTCATGCATTTTTAGCTTTTTCATACGAATTAATTCTAAAATACGGCCTGGTGAACCGACAATTACTCTTGGGTGTTTCTTTAATTTTTCAACTTGGCGCTTAATATCTGCACCACCAATTAAAGATGCACCTGAAATTTCAGTTCCTGCTGTAAACTTTTGAACCTCTTCATGAATTTGCATTACAAGTTCACGTGTTGGCGCTAAAACAACAACTTGTGGCTGTTTTACTTCAGGATTAATTTTATGTAAAAGGGGTAATAAGTACGCTAATGTTTTTCCTGTTCCAGTTGGAGATTCAGCTATAACGTCTTGTCCTTCTAAAATAGTTGGAATCGCTTGTTTTTGAATTTCAGTTAACTCTTTAAAACCAGCCTTCTCCCAAGCTTGTTGTAAAAATGGTTGCATATCTTTTATCATTTGTTTTTCTCCTTTATCTCTATTTTTGAAGAAAATGCTGTATTGTTCGCACCGTTTCTATCATGTGTGAAATAACAGCTATTAAATCATCAACATGGTCTTCTGTAATCGCTTTTTGAAATAGAACCTCTACCTTATTATGATATGAAATCGCTTGCTTATTATATTCGTATGAAACTTTCTGCATAATCATTCTTTCTTTTCCCCATATAGAACGCATTAATGTTTCAATTTCTTCACATTTTACTTCTGGTTGTTCTAACGGGAATGAAAATGCTAGCTTCATCTCACAACCTGGTGTAAACTGAGGCACTTCTAGTATTTCACCAGACAAGTTCTTTGCATCCACAGATAATGAAAATGTTGCTTCTACTAATGGTTCAAACGGTTCTGTTAATTGAAATGAGATATGATATATACGACTTAATGAAGCAAGATCCATCATATCTTTTCGATCTGTTACAAGAATATCTCCATGTAGATCAAAATCATACACAGCACCTTCTACGATTACTTTTAAATTGTCAAAAGCAGTTGGATCAAACATAATTTCCTCCAAAAAACAGGCGCCTTTCGATGGAAAGGCGCCACATGATGTATATATAGTTTACAGATAAACGAGATGAATTACAACCTTTTAGAATAAACCTACTGCTTTTCCATCTTCATTTACATCCATTTGAAGTGCTGCTGGTTGTTTTGGAAGACCTGGCATTGTTAACATTGTACCTGTTAACGCAACGATAAAGCCTGCACCGATCGATGGTTTTAGCTCACGAATTGTAACGATAAAGTCAGATGGACGACCTAATTTTGTTGCATCATCAGAAAGAGAGTATTGTGTTTTCGCCATACAAACTGGTAGATTACTCCAACCTTCTCCTTCATATTGAGCTAATTGCTTACGTGCTTTCGGAGCAAATTCAATATCTTTTGCGCCATATACTTTTTGAGCAATTGTACGAATTTTTTCTTCTAATGGTAATTCTAATTCATAAAGTGGTGCGTAGTTGTTTTCACCTTTTTCGATTTCTTTTAGTACTTTTTCAGCAAGGTCAACTCCCCCTTGGCCACCTTTCTCCCAAACTTCTGTTAAGGATACTGCATAGCCACGCTCATTACACCACTCTTGTAAGTATGTAACTTCTGCATCTGTATCTGTAATGAATTTATTAATTGCAATTACGAAAGGCACACCGAAGCTTTGAATTGTTTCAACATGCTTCTGTAAGTTTTCCATACCTTTTGCTAATGCATCTACATTTTCTTCTTTTAATTGATCTTTTGCAACGCCGCCATGCATTTTAAGCGCACGAATCGTCGCAACAATAACAACTGCTTCTGGTTTAATGCCAGCTGCACGAGCTTTAATATCTAAAAACTTCTCAGCGCCTAAATCAGCACCGAATCCAGCTTCTGTAATAACATAATCACCTAATTTTGCTGCCATTGTTGTAGCGATAACACTGTTACAACCGTGAGCAATATTCGCAAATGGTCCGCCATGAATAATAGCTGGTGTATTTTCTAACGTTTGTACTAAGTTCGGTTTTAATGCGTCTTTTAATAATAGTGTCAAAGCACCTTCTACACCTAAGTCTTTAACCGTTACAGGTTGATTTGCAAAGTTATAAGCAACTACGATGCGAGATAGACGCGCTTTTAAGTCTTGAATATCTGTTGCAAGGCAGAACACGGCCATAATTTCAGATGCTACTGTAATGTCAAAACCGTCTTCACGTGGTACACCTTGTACAGGTCCACCAAGACCAATTACTACGTTACGAAGGGCACGATCATTTAAGTCAACACAGCGTTTCCAAACGATTTTACGCGTATCAATTCCAAGTGTGTTTCCTTGTTGGATATGATTATCAATAAACGCTGCTAATGCGTTATTGGCAGTTGTGATCGCATGGATATCTCCAGTAAAGTGAAGGTTAATGTCTTCCATTGGTACGACTTGTGAAAAACCGCCACCTGCTGCTCCGCCTTTTAATCCCATCGTTGGTCCAAGAGATGGTTCGCGAAGTGCAATTACTGTTTTCTTACCAATTTTGTTAAAAGCTTGACCTAAACCAACTGTTACTGTTGATTTACCTTCTCCAGCTGGAGTTGGGTTAATCGCTGTTACTAAAACAACTTTACCGTCTTCCACATCTTGTAAGCGCTTAAAAATATCAAGAGATAACTTACCTTTATAATGCCCGTATGGCTCTAATTCATCTTCTAAAATATTTAAATCAGCTGCAATTTCTTGAATCTTCTTCATACTCGCTTCTTGTGCGATTTCAATATCGGATTTCACTGTTGTAGTAGTTGTCATATACCCTAGTCCCCCTTTAATTGGTTCTGATGATATTGTATCAGTTTTTTGTATTTTCTGCACTTATTTACCTCCTAAAAATTCTTTCATTTCTTTATACGTTTTTTAACATAAATACCCATAAGAATGTTAACGATTGTTGTAACTCTGTAGGTAGTTGACCTAACATCTTCTCATTTACTCCGCGCTTATATACGCCGATGCCATCTACAACTTTAAAACCTTGTTCTTTCGCTAACTGTTCAAATTCCCAAGGCATCATCGTATTACAAACAACGTCTTTTCCATACAAGCGAGGATAACTGTTCTCTCGTGGCTTTGCTGTCGGTCCTAAAATTGCAATACATGCATATCCATCTTTCTTTAACACACGCTTTATTTCATTTAACGCTCGTAATGGCTCTTCCGTCCATTCTAAAGAATTAATTGCCATAATTGATTCAAATTGCTCATTTTCAAATGGTAATGCAGAAAGATCTCCTTTTATAAAAGATAAATTCGGTCCTTCTCCGCGCTCCTTACCTTTTTGAATCATCACTTCCGATAAATCTACTCCCACTGCTTTATAGCCTGCGCGACTTAATTTATATGTACCGTACCCATCACCACAACCAACATCGAGCACTTGTGCTTCTTTCTTCACGTATTGTTCAAAAAACGGAATAATTGTACTTCTGCTACCACTGTCCCACATCTCTTGACTATTTTGATTCCAAAACTCTGCGCTACTATCCCATTTCTTTTCTGCTGATTCATGCCAATTAAATTTCGTCATACATTCCCCTACCTTCACGCTTTATCACTCATTTCATTCTACATCATTTTCCAAAATTCCTGTTTTATCTTCATAAGGAGATATACATGCTAATGAAGGAATCTTTATTCTCCAATTTTTGCTTTACTTGGGTTTAACTCATACTCATGTTCTTCTCTTTATGAAAGATACTATAGGTACACCCAATTGAAAGAGAGGGATGTACATGCGAAGAAAGAGAAATCATCATTTTAAAAGTGGTGAAAAAAACGAAGAGTATGCAGCTGAAATATCACCAGCTGGCATTCCAATTAGACATAAGCGTAAAGAAATTGCAAATGAGATAGAAGGTACAAATACCGGTGCAATGGTAGGCTATGTCGCTTTATTTCTTTCGTTATTCTCCATTGCTTTTTATCCAGTTACGCTCGGCTCCCTAGCAATTTTAGTTGGCCTATTAGCTGTCAATTTCGGAGCAAGAACACTTGGATATACAGCCATTGGTTTTGGTAGTTTTTCTGTTTTATTCACTTTATTTTATCCGCTTGCTTTGTCAGCGTTTTAAAAAAACACACCAAGTCATACTTGGTGTGTTCATTCATGATACAACATAATATGGCCGCATCCACAACAATGTTTCGCTGTAATTTCTTGAAACACTGGATAATTTTCTTCATCTCGATGCTCAATAAATACTTTTTCAAATCGATACATGTTTGGTGCATATGCCCAATCTTGTTTCGTACGTGCATATAACGTTGAGGAAAAAAACTCCTCACCGCCGCAAACGATACATGTGTTCTTCATCGCTATCCCTCCTATGCTTGTCTTACTTCATCTATATGAACATAAGCATAAAAAAAAGACCTTCTATTACTAGAAAGTCTTCTCTGAAACAAAAAGAAATGTACCAAACATTCCTACTCCGCTATATTCTTTTGAAACACCAGCTTCTGTTTTAAATGTTTGCTTTACAGTCATAAAGAATACACCATTTCGTGCATCTGTACTTTCAAATTGTAGTTTTTCTTTTTTACCATCTACATTTTGCGTGCATTCAAAACTACTCTCATTACAATTCAACGCATACTTATCCTGTACATACACTTTAAAATCTGATTCTTTCGGACAAGTTATAAGTAATATTGCCACGAGAATAATACTTATAATACCCACAATTGTATAATATTTCTTCATTTGTACTCCTTTCAAATGACAAGAAAACTTGACTTCATACGCCAAGTTTTCTTAGTCAACAACCCATTGCCACTCTTGTTCTTTCTTATCAAAAATGAGCCAACCTGTTTCTGTTGCTTCCTCTTTCAATTCATCGATATTATCTAACACCTCATCCGTACTTTCATACGAACCAACTACATATACCGGAATTTCAAGACCTCTTCTTGACTCAATCTTCCCTGCTAGATCTATGTAAAGACCATCTTCCATGAGTGGAATCAGTCCCATAATCAATTCTTTTGAAATCGCTGGGAAAATTTTTGATTTTTGGAAGAAAGAAAAACGTTTCTTACCGAAAGCACCGAGTTTATACGGAATGACTTTACTTAACATTCCTACAAAATCAGCAATTCTACGATAATACACTTTGTTGTACCATCCGTCATCATGTGAAAAATAAACAAATCTATTTTTCAACAGCGGAAAGAATGTTCTTGCAAGTGGTTCTTTTTTGTGAGCCAAATATAATAATTCTGCAATTTCTTTCGGCTCTAATTCATCTAAATCGCTTGCATCATCAAAATCTACCCAACAAAATTCATCAAATTCATCAATCTCTGCTTGAATTAACTTATGTATATTTTCTTCCTCAACATATTCAAATAAAGTATGATAATGAAAATCCGTCCATTCAAAGTTGTGCTTCAAAAGCAACACTTGATGAAGCGGTGAAGGGATGTTACTCGCAAACTCTTTAAACGTAATTCCTGATGTAATAAAACAATGACCTCGACGATTACCATTAATATATATCATATTCTTTACTTGGTCAGATCCTCCAGACAAAGCACCTAGCCACCTTCGTTTTATATGTTTCAATTCTATAGCATATTTTAACATGAAAAATTTTAGAAACATAGAAAAAACTTCAAAAACTATTTACAATTTCATGTGTTTTATTACATAGTGATTACAAGAAAAAACGCCTGCTCATAAGCAGGCGTTTTTAAAGGATTTCATCAGGGTTTTGAGGATGATGATTTCCCTCTTTCTTTTCTTCTTTTTGGAACATCGATTGAATTTTATCAATTGTTTGTGGAGCTAATTCAATCATTTTTTCTGCTAAATGTGTCGCATTTTGTAGATGCAGAATATTTACTCCATCTTTATTCACCACAAGAAATGCTACTGGTGTAATCGAAACACCACCCGCGCTACCGCCACCAAATGCAGGGTTACCGTTCGCTCTTTGTCCATCATTCGTTTGGAAATCAGAACCTCCTGCTCCAAAACCGAACGCTACTTTAGAAACAGTTAACACCACACCACCGTCAGCCGTTTGAACAGGCTCTCCAACAATCGTATTTACATCGACCATTTCTTTTAAATTTTCCATTGCTGCTTTCATTAACCCTTGAATTGGATGATCCACCGTTCATAACCTCCTTTGTCATATCTTTCCTAGTTTTTCCGAAAGTTTGTGAACTAAACATAAAATTTTATATTGATTTCAAAAAACTTAAGTTGTAATATTTAGAAAAATAAAAAAAGAGGTCGATTCGTTATGATGCGAAAATTAACAAAGAAAGATCATGAACAAGTATTCGCTTACCTAAAAGAAGAAGCAGCCCTTAACTTGTTTATTATTGGAGATATTGAAGCTTTCGGTTATGACACAGATTTTCAAGAACTATGGGGCGTATTTAAAGAGAATGGAACATTAAAATCAATTCTACTCCGATTCCACGATTCATTTATACCCTATAGTAAAGAAGAATTTATTACCACTGATTATGAGGCACTTCTTTCCACATATAAGCCGCTTAAACTCTCTGGTAAGTCAACTATTGTAGAAAATTTTGAAACTGCTCCAAGTCTACAATTAGGCGTCAAAAATGAAATGTATTTTTGTGAATGTCTAAATGACAACAACTTACCTAGCACACCAATTCATGAAACAATTAAACTTGCCTCACTAGATGATGTAGAGCGAATTATGCAATTGCGAGGTAACATTGCTGAATTTCCAGTTGTTAATGAATCAGAGAAAATATTAAGACAAGCTCTCAAAACAAATACAGGACGCACATATTATATTGAAAAAGACGGTGCTATCATCGCATCCGCCTCTACTTCCGCTGAAAATTCATTATCCGCTATGGTAGTTGGTGTATGTACACACCCGAATTATCGCGGAAATGGTTACGCTTCACTCATATTACAAAAAATGATCCAAGACTTTACGAAAGAAGGCCGAACACTTTGTTTATTTTATAACAATCCAGCTGCTGGACGAATTTATAAACGACTAGGATTTAAAGACATTGGAATGTGGACGATGTATCGATAATAAGGGGACTCTATAAGCGGAAATAGTTGTAACCTAGCAGTAAAAGCAGATTATACAAAAACTTTACACCGTTATTATGAAAATGGAAAAACTACTTGCGGAGCAATACTCTAACTAAAACATGTTATGTATTCAAACTAAATTCAGACAGATTAACGGCCCCAATTATTGCATTTACTCCAGTAATCGGGGCGTTTATCCTCAAATTCTTTCCACTATATTTATGAAACATTTATTCCACTTATATCGCTATTATCATTACGTGCAAATGCTCTCCTTAATATTACTGCTTCTTATTATACTGTGCTTTAAAATCAATATATTCCTGTTTCGCATCCTGATTATTACCTTGGTGACTATCAAAAGATGTATGTATTTGTGATATATATTCTACTAACTTACCTTCATCATTTCGCTTCTTATAATTTATTACAATACTTACCTCCAATATCTGCTTTGAACCATTTTTAGAATCAATATGCAATGCGATTGATCCACCACCATATTCATCATATTGTATTTTCAACTTATCATTAATGATACTCTGAAACTCTAATTCAGTTAGTTTATATCCCACAGTACTAGGCTGATCAAACTTTTTTATATCACCTCCTGGCTTCATCTTTAGTTTCCCTATCCCTTTTAAACGATCTACAATTAAGTTCACGTATGAAACATCCAGACTTGAATCCGTACTTTGTACCTGTCCATTCTCATAACTAATATTTGTACTATAATTAACTTCTTCTTTATAATTTTTATTATCTACTTCCGAGGTAATTTCTTGTATTGTATTTCCATATAAACTTTTATCTTTCGTATTATATATGCCTTTCGAAGTTTGATAGATTGTTTTACTGTGCTCTCCATCTTCCTTTTGCTCATATGTACTATATATACCTCTTTGTTTCACATACGCATATCCATCATCACTAGCGGACATTACCTTTTTCATGTCACCTTCATCCAAAGCTTTGACAAATGGCTCATACTCTATCTTCGTCTCCCCAAAACCACATCCACTTAATAAACTTGATACTATTAACAGAACTATCATCATCCTAGCTTTCTTCTTTAACTTCATACTGACACCCCGTTGATTTCTCTAGGCATTTTTAGGTTCATTACATTCCCATTTTGATAGTAATATAGTTCACCTTTACTTACCGGTATTTATTAACTCATACAGATTATGTTGAAGATACTTTAATTTTTAATAGCATCGATTTTTATACAATCCTTAATTGTTTATATATTCCGTTCGAATTTTCAGAAAGCAAGACTTATTTTATTTCTTTGGCTTGCTTTTTTTCCTTTTCTTCATAAAGCTTTAGTCTTTTCTGACGTTCCCTTTCGTGTTCCTCCCATGAAATATAAAATGATGGAAATTTAAATCTACAATAGGCTAATAATTGGAACTCTGCTGCGCCTACGGCTACAGAATATAGTATAAGGGTCAATACGGCATACCAACCTATTTGCCCCATCGTATAATCATTATTAATATAAATTAAGATTAAGAGAGTTACTACATATAGTATAGAGGCAATCATTAATAAATCTTTTGTCTTACTAAAAAATGAAACTGAATTTTCCCACTTACTAAATGCGCCTTTGCTAGCTTGCTTAAAGGTATTAATCGTTGTAAAAATATGAATAATAAAAGCTCCTAACAATAATAAGGCTACATAAGTCAATGTAATACGATTATTTGAATAACCAAAAATACTCGAAACAACTACTGTTACAAATCCTATAGTCGCAAGTTGAAGTGCATATAACAATATAACTATAGCTTGTAACTTTTGAAATTTAAAACGGGCTTTGGGAAATAAATATACAATAAGAAAAATGATTTGTAAGCTATACAAACATAACTCTATTTTAATAATTGTTTCATCTAGTAAACTAGGATATACAGACCAACCAAATTTCACTAAACCATAAATTACACCTAACATTATTAATGAGGTATATATGATTGAACCTAATATAAAACCTATAGCAGCCTCAGGACTTAAACGATTTCTACATATTATTTTAAATGCATCTAAATCTTTTTCTTTTATGTTCCACATATAATGACACCACCTTTTCTAAAAACATGTATTAACTCTATTTTTGTAGACAAACTGAGAGTTAATACATGTTTTTGGTATTTCATATTAAACTAGCTTTTTTACTTTTTCTAATAAACATAAAATACAACAGTAACATTGATATTAACCCTATCCTACCGCCCAATCCCCCTCCATATTCTTCTAGATATATGCAAAGAAATATACTACCAATAAAAAATATTATTCCAAAGATAACAATCCACTTCCCCAGAAACTGTGCTACTTTATATAGAATTAAAAGATAAACATGATCCCGACAATAATAGGTACTATTACACTTTCAAATAAACCTTTTTCTGTTTTTACAGTTTTGGGATCTTTATTCAAGATATTACATCCCTCCCTTTACTAGTTAACTTATGAATAATGCATTTATTCTATATAAGTTTACGATTATCATTTACAACTTTCATTTCAGTTTTTGTTTCGCTTTTGTTCTTTCTCTCTTATTCTTTTTCTATTTGCTATAAATTCGTGGCGTTCCTTTTCATGTTGTTCCCACGTAATATTAAATGCTGGAAATTTAAAGCGACAATACACTAATAGGACGAATTCTGCTGATACTACAGCAAATGTATATAATATTATTGTTTGTACAACATAAATTGCCATTTGGCTAAATGTATAATTAAGATTTAAAAAAATTAATATAAGTAGAACCATTACACCAATTGTCATTCCAATCGATAAATATAATTTTGCGTTAGTAAAAAATGAGACGGCTGGTCCTTCCGATTTATATCCTCCATGTTTTGCCTTTTTAAAAACATCAATTGTAGTTACAATGTGAGTACAAAGCGCCCCTAACATTATTAAACCAATATAAACTAACGTTTCATTATTACTTGGAAAATCAAACATTCCTTCAACCATCATAACGATAAATGGTAATGTTGCTAATTGAAAAGAATAAAATAAAGTCACGATGGCTTGGAGTTTCTGTAATTTAAAAGCAACCTTTGAAGACATGAAAATTATTAAAAAAATCAACTCCAAAATGTATAACTTTACCTCAGATCGTACCAAAAATGTTTCAAATGGTGTTAAAGAAATCTTATCACCGTTCAGCAAAACACCTAAAAACATGATGAGCATTGGTATAGAAGTATATGCAAAAACTCCCCCATAAAAAATTCTTATATAATCCGGACTTAATCGATTTCTATTTTCAATTTCAAAAAGACCCATATCTTCTTCTCTTATATTCCACATTCAGTTTTTCACCTTCTATACAGTTTAAATAATTTTCATTCACTAAAATCCCATTACATTCCTAATTTTTCAAGTACATTCATCTTTGTTTAACTAAATTTAGATAATCTTTTATGTATATCATCACTACATTAATTACCGTACATAATCAGAATGCTTTTGATAGTTCAAATAGCCTTCTTTCTCCTCAAAAGCTCTAAATATTCTTCTCTCTTTCACTTAAGCATATTCCTCATACTCTATTTTTGTTTCCCCCGAAACTGCACTCACTTAGTAAAAACGTTACTGTTATCACAATTGTATCGAGATAATATAGCTTTAATTTTATCTTCAGAAAGGTGATAACCTCCCATCAACAATATGCTAGGAGGTTATTACAGTTATTTAAAATTTGTTTTTTATTTTAATGGATTCGATTTTTGCAAATAATAATGTTATTTAATTTGAGCAGCGAATATTAAAAACATACTGCTTAATAACTCGTAATTAAGTCTTCCCCCTCATATCTAGGGTCTTTCTCAACTTTACCATCTTTTGTTTTGATGACTTTTAGTCTACCTAACCACTCTGCTCCGTTATATGTCTCTTCACTTACCCATACATTATGCTTTTTACCATCTACCTCAACTACTAATGTGGGGTGTGTAAACATGAATTCCTTCTCTACATGCCTACCTACAATTTCTGCATTTAATGATGTACCTTCTTCAACTAATTTACTATTTTGATACCCTTCGATAATAGGTAATCCAATAAATACAAAAAATATCAGTCCAAATACGATTACTTTCTTCTTTGTACTCCATTTATTCTTTTCTTTCAATTCTTTCTGTCTCGCTTCTCTTTCTTCGCGTTCATCCAAACTCTCATTTAAAGCATCTTCCCATGCCTTAATTTCCGCTTCGATTTCTGCTTCAGCTCTTGCTAGTTTTTGTAATTGTTCATCGGTTGCTACCATCTCATATGAGTTATCTCCAACCAAACGAATTTCAGTACCATTTTCTTTTACTTTTCGCAAGTCTTTTTCTGTACAATTAAACTCTCGAATGATTTCCCCTTGTGTGTTTACCAATCTAACGTAAATGTTTTTTTCTCCTTCTTCTTAAACATCTGCACTCCCCCTTATTTGTTTCCTATCATAGATAACCCTATTGCAATTAAGAGAAAGAAAACGATAATAAGGAAAGTCTTCCCTTTGCTTACTTGTGTTGTAGAACCTTCCAAGACAGCCCATATAAAAATTGGGAATTCACATAATCTTGCTTCGCTTTCCTCTTTAACTTCATACTGTCACCAGTTACTCTAGGCATTTTTAGTTTCATTACGTTCCCTTATTGTTTCTATCATAAATCCTAAAGCATCCTCAGGACTCCAACGATGTTTACATATCATCTAGAATTTATCTGAATCTTCTTTTACATTCCGCATTCAAGTGTCCCACCTTTAACTACATTCATTTAAATCATGTAGATTAAATATAAAAACCTTCTCATTTTAATGAAAAGAGAAGGTTTTCTTGCTGTTATACATTCATGCCATATTCAAAACTTTCCCTCTTGAAATAACGTATTATAGTTAATCTTTTTAATTTTATTTTCACTATTAATTTAGGCATTTTTACTTTTCTTAAAAAACACCACATATGCAAATAATGACGAGATTAAGAGAAATACACCTGCCCCTATACCCTCATATATTTTAAAATAAACAGCAGCAATTATCACAAATATTGACATTATTATTATTAGAATCATTGTATATTTCACTATAAATTCTAACGCTTTATAGATAGATACTATTGTCCTTTCAAAAAAACTTTTCTCTGTTTCCGAAATATTCCGATTTTTATCCAAAATAACACCTTTCCCTCTTTCCAAATTGACTTTCGAATAAATTTTCCCTTTCAAAATAAGAACAAAGCGAACTGCAGAACGTAACTACTCCCCATACAGATTGACCCAACTGAAAAATCTCATGTCGAACTATTCAATCAATTGCATATAGATTTTAGAATAAAAAAACCTCCTCATTCTAACGAGAAGAGAAGGTTTTATTTATGTTATTTCCCCAAACCCTATTCAAAACTATCTCTTTTATGATATTTCATGATGTTTCCATATGTTAAAAGTCACAAGCTTAAAATATTATTCTTCATTAAATACAGCAATCTTCACTTCAACATACTGTAAAGACTCATCACCGCTAAACACATGATAAATTGGCGAGGCTAAATTCAGGTTATTATCCTCCATATACTGAAGCATTTCACCATATACCTGCTCTGTTAATTTTTCATAATCTCCCGTATATCGTTTCATGAGCATCTCATCAACATAATAATAGCTCCTAAATTGAAGTGTTTCTGATGTTGGAATTTTATCTTCATTTACTGGCATGAATAATTCAACGTACATATTTTCATCAGATGGTATATTTTTCAAAGCATAAAACATCGGACCTTTTACTGTTAAATTCGCTGTTGCAATTTCTGACATAAAATGTTCAATTGCTTCTTCCATATCTTCGTAATGAAAATAGTACTCTTTCGAAACAACATTTGTATATGCAATACTTTGTCCTTCAATTATCATTTTATTGTTTCACCTACTTCTATAATAGGAGCATAAATATCTAGCCACATGTCACCGTATACGTCTAAACATACGTGATAAAAACCGTTATCTAATTTAATATGATGCTGTTCTGCAAACTCATGTATTAAATTATAAGCCTCCTCAATATCACCATCTTCATCAGTAAATCGAACACTTAATGCCTCTTCAATAATTAATCCATCAACGTATTCATATGCAGAATTCTCTCCTAATTTAACACGCTCATTTACTGGAACAGAATACGTATATTCACCGTACTCTGGTTCATTTTCCAATGGCTGATATTTAAAAAGAACGGGACCTACTGCATATATTCCATTATGAACAACTTGATTTCTCAGTGCGATAGCAGGTAATAACCAATCTTCTTTTTTTACAATTTGAGTAATACTAATTAAATTTAAAAGTGATAATGCTTTATATTGAATTTTCATAATAACTACTCCTTTTACTATACTTTCTCTTGGCTATATTTTTTATGTTTCTTCAAATGTCACTTACGCTCTCCTTCATATTCCTTCCACATTATAGTAAATGACGAACATTTAAATCTACTATACTCATTTCCTTTACGCCTTACGTTTTGATTTACCTTTTTTATTTTTCTTTTGATATCTTGGAGACTCTCTTTTATGTTGCTCCCACGATATGTTAAATGAAGGGAATTTAAATCTGCAATACGCTAATAGCTGAAATTCAGCTGCACCGATGGCTATCGTATACATTAAAACAGTACCTACCACATACATAACTAAAAAATCAATCGTATAATCATGTTGAAAACACAACAAAATAAGAAGTATTAATACGTATATTGTAGCTCCCTTTATCACATTTCCTTTTGTTTTAGTAAAAAACGAACTGGACCTTTCATCGCTACTAAACGCTCCTTCACTTGCCTGTTTAAATGTATCAATCGTTGACACAATATGAACAATAACTGCCCCTAAAAATAATAGCCCTGTATATATCCTACCATTTGAATTATCAGCCATTTCAGAAACAATCGAAACTGCAAATAATATTGTTCCGAGTTGAAACGCATAAAGTAATATGACTAGTGTTTGTAATTTTTGAAGTTTAAAACACGCTTTCGGAAATAGAAATATAATTAAAAATATAATTTGAATACTAAATAACACAATTTCGGTCTTAACAATTGTTCTATCAAAAAAATTGTTATAGTAATCCAAACCTCCTACAAGAATAACAAACATAAATATCGAAATATAAAATATTGTTCCAAGCATAAATCCCACAGCACTTTCAGGGCTTAAACGTTGTCTACATGTCATTCTAAATTTATCTAATTCTTCCTCTTTTATATTCCACATCATCCTATATGCACCTCTCGTGTAGTCTAATTACCAAAATACAGTTTTAAGTTTTTCTGTTACCTTTCCAGTTACATTTTTAATTCCTTTTTTAGTAATATCAATGATATTGTCCTTACCACCAAGTGCTTTCCATTTGTAATTCAGTCCCGCCGTAGCAACCACTGCAACACCAGCCCCAACCACAGTACCAAGCGGCGGAAGGAAAAACGATCCTGCTACAGCACCAGCTGCCATCGCTCCAGCATTTGCTCCAATATCTACAGCTGAATCTGTTGCTATATCTACTACATCTTTTAACTGCCAACCATCTTTTCTATCATCTACACCTTGCTTAGCGTCTACAACATTACCTCCAACTGACACAACCGCTCCAAAAATACCTGCTCCTTTCAATATCCCCCCTGCTTTACCCAGGCCTTTAAACGATTCTTTCCATTTCATAGGGTTAATATCCTTTAAGCCGTCTGCCCAAGCGGCTTTAAATGAACTCAGTCCTTTTTTCCCAATCGCGGTAGGCAATCCTTGGTTCACCCGATCCATCCGAAAATCTGCGTAATTTTGAAACTCTGGTAATTTATAAATATTTCTGCGTGCCTTTTTTATTTGTTCCTTTGTTGTTTTCAAACCCTCGAATTTAAATTCTAATTTATCCTTTAAATATTTGAATAAAACGTCATCTTTATTATCCATTTTAAGTATTCTTTCTGCTAAAACCATATCTTCTTTCTTAAGAGTCGATAATGTATATGCCCCTTTACCTTTTCGGCCTTTAGGATCAAAAAGGACTTCCAAACCCAATTTCTTTGTAACATAATGCATACGTATGTAGGCATTTAAAGTAGCCTTAGCTCCCTTGTTCCCAATATCAAACTTAGTCATGCCATCTGCCAATCCCTTAATGATATTTCCAATTGATGTGTCAGCTAATAACTTCCCTATTGAAGCGATAGACAAATTCCCATTATTCACTTTTATTTGTTTCATTCCCTCATCTATCTTACGCATTAATTCATCAAACTCTTGCAGGTCACTTTGCTTACTATTATAAGTCTCTAATTTTTCTAATGTATCACTGATTTCTTTTTGGCTTTTTACAGCGCCTTCAGTGATGCTTGATGATGATGGATACTGAATTGCGACGATGTCACTAATCGTACCTACTGTTTTTTTCGCCTCTTCATTAGAGTGGCTAAATCCCTCACTATATCCATTAACTTTTTTCTTTACATCATCCAAATAACTTCCATGAATTTTTGCATCTGCATCACTGTCAACCTCATTGTTAAACTCCTCTATTGCTTTTTGAAATTGACTTTTTAACATTTCCGTTGTAACTGTAAATCCAGTGATAACAGCTCCATGAACTGTAGATAAATGATTCTTAATAGTATCAGCAGCTTTCCCTTGAAAAGAGTTAATTTGTGTAAAGTCCTCTATTTTTTGCTGCAATGTTTCCAAATGTTGATTTAACTCTTCAGCACTTGAATTAAACCGCTCTTGCAGTTCTTTTACTTCTTGTAACTCTATGATTTTGCTCATATTTTCCCCCTCCTATCCCTTTACATAGCACGGTGAGCTGAACTGTCTTTCAAATCTTTTCCAAGCTTTTCATCTTGCTGAACCATTTCTTGTCCTGTTTGCTGAATTCTACTAATATCCTTTTGTAGTATTTGTTCATATTGCTGCACTTTTTTTGATAACTTTTCAATCGCTTCACAATATTTTTTCAGTTTACTTAAATTCGTACGATGTAACTGCATACCATTAAATTTAGTCTTACCTAAATCACTAGCACCACTTTTCAAATCACTTACTTTCGCATCAAATACCCCTTTATTTAATTTAATTTCCCCCATTTATCATTTCCCCGCCTTCTGTACTTCTACTTGAATACTAGCGTCAACCATTGAAACACTTCTACTTAAAGAAAGAATACTAGACTCACATGTAGCGATTTCTCTTTCAAGCCGCCGTATAGCTTGATCAATGTCTTCTTGCACTCTCCCTAGTTCTCCGATAAACTTCCCTAAATTCGAAATGACTTGTTGTTCATACGTTTCTTTAAAAGTAGTTGCTCTTTGCCCTTTCCAACTACTCTCGTTTATTTCTAAAGACTTAAACTGCTCTTGATTTTGTTTAATTGCTTCAAGATTATTTACAAATTTCCCCTTAGCAGTTATTAGCCTTCGTAGTTTCATTTGTAATTCAGCCAATTGCCCTTGTTGATGACTTATACTACTTAATAAACCAGATTTTTGACTATTTAATTCCTCTATCCCCATGCAAATCCCCCCTTAAATAGTTGGCACTTTAATTCTAGTAGCAAAACGATTTTCAACAAAATACCCTTCAAATGGGTTTAACTTTGTACTACTTAAATCTTTATTAGATACATCGAAGACCATTTGGCCTGATGATTTTCTAAGTAAAATAACATGAGATTGCGTTTTTATTGTTTTTGAAACTAAGTCGTATCGGCTGTCAATTGAATCGACATCACAGCCAATTATGAAGTGGATGCCCATAAATGCACCATTTGTTATTAATTCCGCTAAACTATATATATCGCTTTCTTCTAAATTACTTAAAATATCATTTACATCTGCAATTACGATTACAATCGGCTTAAATTTCTTAATAAATTCTGCCGGGTTCACTGTTTCACTTGATGCTTCCTGCTCCTCTTTAAACGCCGCTTCTCTCGATTTATAAGCGTTTGTAACTTGTTTAATCGTTTTCTCAATTCCTGTTTTTTCAGCTACATATAAAGCAGCGCTCTCTCTATAGTTTGAGAAATTTCGTGTTCTTGTATCAATTAAACCTAGGTCAAAGTGTCCACTGTCTGCTAACTGTTGAAGGAATTGATGAACTACATTTTCAACTTCATCTTTCTTAATTCCCCCTACAACAATATTAGACGCTTCCGTTAAATCTAATTCGAGAGGCGTAACGTTTTCTGTCTCTACACCAAATGTTAGTTTGCCTGCTTCAATAATTTTTCTTGTTTCTGGCCATGCAATAAATTCCTTGTATTCCAGAACTTCAGGTACCATAGGAATTGCTTTCGGTCTTTCTCCATCCCAGAAGGAATCCATCTCTTTTCCTTCAGCTTGTATATTTTCAATTCGAGTAAGGACATCTTCTCCATTTGTCGGTAAAGCTGTTTGGAAGATTGTTGGTTCGTCAATTTTAACTAAACCACGGCCTGCTAATTCTTCAATTTTTAACTCTGTTCTTCCTACAATAGCTCTAGATTCTGCCTCATCTATCATATATATAGCAATTTGTAGTTTAATATTTGTATTTACTTGTACTCTCAATGCATTTTGACGTGTAGCCGTAAGCATTAAATGAATTCCTACCGCTGCCCCTTCACGTACAATTTGTGCAACAATGCGTTCAAAGTCTTCGACAAATCCAGCTTCTCTAACAGCATCATAGTTATCTAACGTAATTAATATTGTTGGTAATACTTCTTTACTAGCTCTCTCATACATTTCAAGACTCGCAACGCCATATTTACTTAGCAATTGCTTTCTATCTTTTAATAGGTCTTCTATGCGACGAAGAAATTTCTCGCATTTTTCAACTTGATCTAATGTAATGAGGTCTGCCACATGCGGTAATGATTTTAATGGCATTAAACCGTTCGTTCCGAAGTCTAATAAATACACATGCAAATGCTCCGGACTATGCTGACGAGCTACATCCATAATGACTGATTGTAAGAATGTTGATTTTCCGTAGCCTGGACTTGAGAAGACCGCTACGTGTCCGTCTTTACTAATATCTAGTGTTAATGGTGTTTGTGATTGTAATTCAGGCTGATCTAGTAGACCAACTGTTGCTTGTAATGGTTTCTTTTCTTTCGTCCATGCTTCTTTGAACTGAATAGCATGAAAGTCTTGTAAATATACGCTTTCTGGAAGTGGTGGTAACCACGGTCTTGCTAACGCTTCAATTTCATTTATTTCTGCGTAATCGTGAATGTAGTCAATAACAGCATCCAGTTCAGATGGTACGCTTATTACTTCTTTACTGCTACCAAGGCCACTTAAATCTTCACTTAATATTTCATATTGTCCTAGATCATTTATTGCATAGATTGTTGCGTCTAAATGTTCTTTATCCTCTTTGTTTTCTACATAGTCTGCTCCGCTCCAGGCTGATTGGAATAGTTCATAAATTTCATTATTCCCAACTTGTAAGTAAGCACGTCCTGGTAATGTAATTTCAGCAGCATCTGGTGTTTTTAAAATTTCATTACTATCTGACGTATTTTGAACTTTTAATGCTAATTTGAATTTCGAGTTACTCCAAATTTGATCATCTACAACACCACTCGGTTTTTGCGTAGCTAATATTAAATGGATTCCGAGCGAACGACCGATACGCGCTGTTGAAACTAACTCTTTCATAAATTCTGGTTGTTCTGACTTCAGTTCCGCGAATTCATCACTAATTAAAAATAGATGCGGCATCGGCTCACTTACTAAGCCTTCTTTATACAGTTTTTGATACTGATTAATATGGTTTACATCATTTTCACCAAATAATCGTTGTCTTTTCTGTAATTCAGCTTTAATTGATGCGAGCGCTCTCATACTTTGTGCTCCATCTAAGTTCGTAATTGTTCCTAATAAATGCGGTAAGTTTTTGAATAAATTCGCCATTCCGCCGCCTTTATAGTCAATTAGTAAAAAGGCTACTTCGTACGGGTGGAAATTGACTGCTAGAGATAAAATATACGATTGTATAATTTCCGATTTACCTGAACCTGTTGTACCTGCTATTAATCCGTGTGGTCCGTGTGCTTTTTCGTGTAAGTTTAAGTTTACGATATCTTCTTTACCACGTAATCCAAGTGGTACAGCTAAAGATTTATGCGCTGCATTTTTCTCCCAACGACTTGTGATATTCAGTTCTTTTACTTTTTCAACGCCGTACATTTCTAAAAATGTTACGCTTTCTGGAATACTATTTTTTAAGTTTTGCAAATGATTTAATGGTGCTAATGCCCGTGAAATATCTTCTAAATTGAATCCTTTTGGCACATGATTTAGTTTAAATTGACGGTTAACAAGTTCTCCTTGCTCTAAGATGATGTTCCCTTGTTTTGCATCTCTTATATCTATTACCGTTTTCACATGCTCCGGTAAACTTTGCATAACATCTTGTACAAATACAAGTGATACACCTAATTGACTCGGATCATCATTAAAGAATTCCATAACAACATGGTCTAATATTAGTTTTTCATCTGTAATGAGAACGACATAGTGCGGTGCAAAGTACATTTTTTCATTAGTAGAACTTTTTTCATCTAGTTTTAATTTTCGTTCTTTCAATATTTGATACAAACTATTTAACACTTGATCACGGCTACGATCATGGTATACAAATCCACGTACATTTATATCGCGAACACTTCCATGAGGTAACCAGCGCATCCAATCCCATTTTTCTTTTTCTTCTTCCGGAAAAATAGTAATAAACTGCAAGTCATAATAACTATGGAATAAAGCCGTTTGTGCAACTAATAATTGTAATTGCTCTAACACTAAAGAGCGTTGACCAATATAACCGACTGGTCCATTCATTAAATCTGTTACAACTGGTACATCTTCCAACGATAGATAACGCTGTCTTAGTTCACGTGCTATATCAATTAATTCATCTTTCGTTTGACTAAATTCTTCTTCATTAAATTGAATTTCAAAACTCGTATTAGCTTGTCCTGTTCCAACGCTAAATGTTAAGAAATCATGATGTAACATTGTTTTTTCATAAATTCGAGGATTTACTTGAACTGCCATATTACGTATTACTTCTACATTTGGATTGTGATAATGTAATGCGTGACGCTGTTTTTCACTTTCTGCATGTAAATCTTTCGTTTTTTGTTTTATATACTCTCTATAGCTTTTATCTCGTTCAACAATATCGACTTTATATTGCTTTAAATTTTTTATATACGATGTGACAGAAACAATGATTGTTACTAATGTCATCGCAATCGATGCGATAATAAACATTCCATATTTCATGAAAATAGCAAGTAATACGGTTACGACAATCATGACAAGTGAAGGTGCAATGATTCTTGCTAAATGCTCCGTTGGTTTTGATGGCATACTTGAAGGCTTTGCAATTGTCATTTTCTCTTCTGGTTCACGGTAAATAATACGTGGTGAACGATGATAGTCTGGATAACCACTTTGATAATTCGTTTCTGATTCTACTAAAATAGGTAACGCAGATTTCACTTTATCTTCTGAAGAAAGTACTTGAATGTCTTCACTACCAATCTCCAATAAAATACCATCAAAATATAATACGTCTCCTGATTCCAACATAACGCTATCTTTTAACTTCGTATAATTATGAAATACATCCCCGCCATACACGTTCACTTTAAAAGAATCGTACAACGTTTCGCGAGATAGCATTAAATCTACACTAGTCCCGGTAATAGAAATATCATCGTAATCGTTTTGACTCACTGTAAGAGAATGTTTCGTTCCAATATCAAACACTTTAGTTGTGCCAACAATAGATATAAAGATTTTCAAGCTCACATCTCTTGTTTTCCCAATCTCAATTTCCTTATTGAATTCTATTAATTGATCCTGTACCATCCAAGCATTTACTTCATTATTCCACTTTAACTCTACTTCTTGTTCTAAACTTGGATTCGTAATATCATTTGTCCACTCTTTTCCAATCGACACTATTGATTGCTCATTTGGATGTAATGTGCACTTATATATTTTGTCTCCATAAGTCAATACTAATAGTTGCTCCATCCGTGTTCACTGCTCCTTTTCAACTGTCTCATCAAGTGCTTACTCTTTTTTCTCCGTGTCCGACAAATTTTTATCGCTTGATGAATTGCCATATTTCTTTTTATATTCATCTAATTGTTGCTCATATGTTTTTAACTTTTGATCACGTTCTTCCCCTGATAAATCTGGATTATTTTTCAGTGATTCAATTTGTTTAACAAGGCCGTACATAATAAGCTGAGGATCATCAAGTGTCTTAGCTAAATCTAATGATTTATCAAAATTACCTTTTCCGTTATACATCCAATACAGCAAATACTTTTCATCACTTTTCAAACTAATGTTTTTCATAATCGATTTCTTTTGAACTTCACCTAGTTTTTCAGCTGTAATGTATGCAAATGCTAACTCATATTTAGATGCAATCGGTAATGATTCAAACTCCTCTTCATTCAATTGCGTAATGACTTTGTCATAATCAGTTGCTATGAAACTTGCATTTGCTTCTAACAATTTATTTTGATAAGGAAATTTTATAAAAGTGAAATATATTAAAGGAGCAGCTAAAATAACTGTCGCCGCTATGAAGGAAAAAGCTAAGTATTTAAATGATTTATAGCTTTTTTTAGGTACTAACTGCATATTTTTTTCTGTTTTTGTTTGTTCCTTCTCAAAGCTGTCATCAAGAAACTGCAGTAATGCATCTAAGCTTTCCATTTGAGCAACGGTCTGTTCAAATGTTGTTTCTTTTGCATCTTTTAGTAACCCAGCATACAAATCATCAAAGTTATGTTTTTGGGAGAATAAAGCAATAATTAGACACTTATATTGTGTTAAAAATTGCTCTTCTAATAATGGGGTTGGCGGAACAATATCTCGAATTCCTCTATGTATAATACTTGGTATTAAATTAGCATTAAAAACTATATTGTCTGGATGTAAAAAGAACGTGATTCGTTTATTTAAATATTTACGAAACTGCGCAACATTCCGAAGTAGTCTTAATTTCTCATTTCTTCCAAAACGGCTAAGATCGTCCCACTTATATAATTTTTTATCTACTTGATATAGAAACGTAAACATATCATCCGTTTCTTCTATTGTTAATGGTACAAATTCAGATGATTCGCCCGTAATTATATCGAATTGACGGAAGTCTTTTATACGTGTTTGAGATTTGGTCATCTCCAATTTCCAATTTTCTTTTTCTATTTGAAATTGATAGTTCATTGCATCAATTTGAATTATTTTTTCCGTCATGTTTATCCTCTTCTCCTTTTCTTTATAACCCGTAATAACTTATTTTCAAATAACTAAAAGTAAAAAATATTCTTTATAAAACTTGCAAAATATCTCCATCTGTTATTTGGTGATCAATTAAACGATCATTATCTGTTAAAACAATTGACTTATTTTTCACTTTAATTACAAAATGTGAACCTTCATGATTATCAATCTTTAGCGTATCTAATAAGTTTTTTAATAAATATTTAATAGATTGATGATTCGGAATACGCAAATCATATGTATTTCCATTCCATTTACTAAAATCTACTGTCACATTGATATGTGTTTGTATTGCCATCACTTTACCTCCAACTTTTACGAAGAACCGTATAAATACCGATGCAAATAAGTAGAATGCCGCCGCCAAATAATAATATTATTGTTATACTAATTGGCTCTTCATTCATTGTTTCATTACTCGCTACTTCATCTGCACTTTTTCTGACAATGTATTCACTGCTAAACAAACTATTTTTCGTATCTTTAACACTATTATTCTCTTTTGGTTTTGTAAAAAGAGAATCTCGCAAAGCTTCCATATCTTTTTGTTCTTTCTTTTTCTTTTTCTCAATTTCTTCTTCTATATCTTTGTTAAATAACTCAATCGATGCTTTATCTAATTCTGTTTCCTTATGTTCCTTTTTATTTTTTTCTTGGTCGCTTTCTTCAAGTCGATCCACTTTAAACTTAATCTTCCCATCATCACCAAGATAACTGTCAGCCGCGCTCCTTATCGGTAGCGCGACAAACAGTAAAAGGATAGAGAGAAATGATAACTTAGCCACTATGCTCCATTGTTTGATCATTTACTTCTTTTTCCTCCCATTTCTTATGCCATACAAATAGATTACTAACCAATCCAATAATGGCAATTACAAACAATACGACAAAAATAACTTTCCCAGTATCTTTACCACTAATAAAATCATTTAGAAAACTTTCTATATACTGAAGCGGTGAGAATTGACGTATCTTTCCGACAGAGGACATTTGATCTACTTTACTTCCAACTGCCTCAGTTAAAAATAGGTACATGCTTAAAAATACTAATAGTATAAACATACCTACCATTTTTATTTGTCGTAATAAGTAGGTTGAGACCAATACAAACGCCATCATAATAAATGTGATGAACGCAATCCATAGTAAACTTTGATCCTGACCGAACTTTAAAAGACGCCCAGAAATGATACCTATACTAATCCCTTCCACAATTGATATACCGAAAGCTACTACTGTAGTTGGTACATTCATATCAATTAATGAGAATTTCTCTTCAAAATGATCTGATTGCATTCGTTTCTTTTCTTGATTCGCAATTGCGTATGCTGTAAATAATGCAACAATGAAACAAGTTAATACAATTAAGTAAGGTGTAAAAGCATTACCTGCTACAATTACTCCATCATTTTGCTTTTGAACTGGACTAGCTAAAAAGTCATATAGCATTTCATTTTGACGATCTCCAATACGGCTATTCGCTAAAATTTTCGTAAAGTTTTTGGAGAATGATTTATCATCTTCCATTTTCTTCGTAAAGTCGTTTAATAATAAATCAGCTTTTGAAACAATTGTCGTTCCGCTGTCTTGAATTTCTTTTGCTTGTCCATTGATTTGATCAAATGTTTTATATACATCGTCTGAAGTTGCTAAACTATGTTTCGAACTTTCGACCAATGACTGACTTTGCATCATTAATGATTTAATACCAGAATCTAACGATAAAACAGCTGTTTGCTCACCAGCATGATTTGTTGTTAATACTTGCTGCTCTTCAACTAGTTTTAAGCTATTCTCACGCCATTTCGCTAAACCTTTTAAATACTCTCCTAAATTTTCATTCATACTAGTTGCTTGTTGCGTCGTTCCATTTAATTTCTCCGCTAGTAGCATAGAATTTTGATCCGCACTAGTAATAGATTGTTGATAAGAGTTTATTTTTTGTTTTAAACCTGACATATCTTGCTTTATTTCTGTAGTAATACTTGATGAAACAAGATTTGAAATTAAATCAATTAAGCTTTGTTTATTTAATACGTAGTACAAAGATTGGTCCGTCGCAATTGCATCTAAACTTCCCTCTTCTAACTTAGGACCTACATCTTTCGTTCTTAAATCAATCCCATAATACATTTCGTAAAGGCTCATTAAACCTTGATAACTTTCGACTGTATCTACTGCTTCTTTTATTAATAAACTAGATATATTTTTTGTTAATACTTCTGCTTTTTGATGTACAACTTGATTCGTTGTACTTTCAATAGTTTTTGAATTGCTACCGTTATCTGTCCCAGTGTCTGGCTTCTCTCCTGTGTCAGGTTTTCCTCCCGTGTCTGGATTTCCTCCTGTATCAGGTTTTCCTCCTGTGTCTGGATTCCCTCCCGTATCAGGTTTTCCTCCTGCATCAGGATTTACACTGTCACCATTATTACTCTGTTCTGTTTTTTGAATAATAGGCGTTTTAGCATTGTGTACTAACGGCATTATGCCATACTGTGATTTATGAACCACATTTTCCACCTTGCTATTTTCAGTTTGTGTTCCTTTATCCTCTTTATTAGGTTCTTCTTTTTCAGGACTAGTTTCTTTTTTATGAGTCCCGCTCAATTCCCACTGCCATGTTACAGGAGAGAAAACATCTATATTGATGTTTGGATCTTTTAACTTCACATCCAAGCTAATCTTTATATCCCCTTCATTACGAGGAGCTATTGTAATTTCTCCTGCTTCGCTTTGAAGAAAGTCACTTGTACGATCCACATCATCAATATGTAAGAATCCTGTACTTCCATCTAGTTTAAATTCTTCTGGAATCTTTATCTTCAAAATTTGCGGAGATTCCATTTTAATTACTTTCGCAGTATCACTAAATGTAATTCCCTCTGTATAAAGTCTATCCTTTACTTCTTTAATTGCGTTTCCTAAAGATATTTTATTTACAGGATCATAATAAAAATTATTTTCTTTATTATATTTTTGTGTAAATTGAATTACATTTTGCAGTTGTAATTTCGTTGTATCTGGCAAATCACTTTGACCGATTTCTTCCATGTTTAAACTAGGTAATTTCGCAATTAAATTCTCGATTTGTTTCTTTATTCGAGCATCTGGTTGTTTCATTAATGTATTTATGAAGATTTCTTGCTTTCCATCATTCGACATTGATTGCTTTAACTTCTTAATTACCGTCTCTTGAATATCACTTTCTAACTTCCCTGCAAGTTCTGTATCATATTCAGACACTTGTTTTTTTACATCTGCTAAATATTTTTGAATCGCTGCAGCATCAGTTAAAATATTCGGTTCTTTCTCTGAAAACGTAAATTGATTTGAAATAATTTTATTAGCGGATTCCAATGCACTTAATTGCTTTAAAGCATCGCCTGTATTCATATCATTCATATATTGATTGAATTGATTTGTGAAATTATTCGCTAACAAATTGTTATCAGTTTGCATTTTTTGAAAGTTATTAAAACCATCTAAGTACGTACTGTTTGATTTATTCCCTTCATCTAACGCTTGACCGAAACCTTTTAAAACATCCTGAAATCCTTTGAAACTATTAACAGAAACACCTGTATAATCTTGTACTGTTTTAAATTGATTTGTGTAATTTGCTAACGGACTATGTATATCTTTTTTATACATAGTTGTTTGAACGTTTCCTTTTTCAATTATTTTACCTATATTATCTTGTGCACCTTGTAGCTTACCGATAATACTCGCAAAATAAACGTCGATTATTTGCTTATTGAAATCTTCTAAAATAACAGAAGCTGTATTTTCTGCCTCAGCTTTCAAATCCTTATTCCCAGTTGCATTTACTTTGTAGTTTAAAGTTAATTTCTCCGGAATCTCTGAATCAATCGCAACTGCTTTCCTAGAAAAATCATTTGGAATAACAATCATCATATTGTAATTATTATTTTTCAATCCATTTTCTGCTACCCCGCGACTAACTACGTACCATTCTTGTTTCGTATTTTTATTTACATTTTTAACAAATTGATCTCCAAACGCTATTTTATTGCCCTCAAATACAGTGCCCTGATCTTCATTTACCAACGCAACTGTCATTTTTGGTGTAGTATTCTCATTAGCTTTCTTAACATTTTGATTTAATGCTAAATAGGAGACCCCTGTTGATAGTACAAGAGCTAAAATAATAAACAACAAGATGCTCCATTTGAAATTTTTCACTACTTATCACTCCTGCGACTGCGAGTCTATCTAATGAAAGACTTCGTATCTTACTCTAGTTTTAAAGTAATTTAGCCATACAACGTATGGTTGCATGGCTAAATTATATATTTCTTTTTATCTGTCTTATTGTAGACCGAAATTACGAGAAAGATCTTCGTCATGTCTAGCAACAGCTTCTGCAGTTTTATTAAGCTGCATATTGATTTCTTGTAATAGCTGTGCGAAGTTTTGTACTTTTGGCTTTAATTGATTGAACTGTTGGTCAAAACCTTCGAAAGCACGACCTTCCCATTCTCCTCTTAATTCATTTTGTAAGTTTTGTAGTTGACGTAAAATGTCCTCAATTTGATTTGCACCTTGTCCATATCGAGTCGCTTTCGATTTAAGCTCCTCTGGTGACATACGAATTTGTCCTGCCATTATTAAATCCCCCTTAAAATTAAAAAATAGTAAAATTAACCAATAATCAATTCTACAAATTGATTATATCAATAATTTAAAAATTTCTAAACAAAAAAATGATATTTTTCCAAAATTTATCTTTTACTATAATAACGATATATTGTATAATACTAATTTATCTGTTTTTAAGCATACTCTATAAATCTACTAAAAAATAAAGGAAAACCATCTATTTTATATATTTATAAGGACTTATTCACTTTAAATTTCAGCGATAAAGTAGCCACTAAATCATTATTTTCTCCCATTGAGACTATAATACTCACTTCAAAGTCATAATTACCTGCCTTTCAACAAACCCAAACTCTTCGTACATCTCTTTTGCAAAATTCCCAGCAAATACATTCAACCGAATTTCTGAATACTTCTCCTTTAATTCCTTAATACCAGCTTCCATCAGTTCTCGCGATAATCCTCTCCCGCGATATTCTGGGAAAACGTACAATTCATATATAAATCCAAGTTTTTCACGAGAAAAATAGTCTGTATTTTCCCCTATTAATATCCATCCCATTACTTTATTTTCTTCTTTAATAATTAAATAGTATGCTCCTTTTTCTACAATCGGCTTTGTAATCTCAATTGCTTTCTCGGTACTTAATTGACAATTCCCTCTCGTCCCTTCAAAAAGCGATTGAGCCGCATATTTTAATATTTCATTGGTCTCTTCTTGATTCGCCTTAATTATCATTTTTCACAACTCCCCTTGAATAATAGGCATTACTATCGCTTGTTCAAGATTCTCCGCTTCCATAACAATTGCCGTTAATCCGTGTTCTGTACTTGTTTCATGGAGCTCTCCCTTTTCCCAAAACACAGCTTGTCCCGCCTCTATCTTTATCTTTTCTTTATTTACTCCACATACATATCCTGTCCCGTCCACAATAAGAAGCAGTTGAGATACAACTGCTTCTTGATAAAGTGAAACTTTAATCAGTGGGGGTTTTATTCATCCCCCACTGATTATTAGTTGAACCAATCGGGCTTTTACGGGCATTTAATCCCCCACCTAGCTTGTTTGCTTTCGCTGAATTTTGAGGCAGGGTTCTTACTGCCCGTTAATGCGGGATAACCGATGATTCCATTCTCGTGTAAATGCATAGCACCGATATGTATATTTCCTTGATGGTTTAATATTTTTGACATGATGAAATTAGATTGAAATACTGATAGGTGTTTTCCTACTTTTTCACTAAAATCAAAAATTTTTATTACTAGTCCTCCTTATACGTATAAAACCATCCTTACTGTCTGCATCATATGTCCTTCAAAGTCTTCTTCAAATTGCTCTAATTCCGCAAAACCTTTCGCTTCATAAAAGCGTTTTCCTTTTTCATTTGCTGCTTCTACATGTATGTACAATTTCCGTATCCCATTTAATGCTTTAATTCCTTTTTGTAATAAAGCACTTCCGATCCCTTTTCCTTGCTGATCTGGTAACAAATAAATCGCACCTAATTCCGCTTCATTTTGTAGTCTAACAGGTGAAAAGTTCGCAAACCCTATTACTTCTCCTTCTTCTTCCGCAACGAATAAATGCGTATTTTTAAGACGATATTTCATTTTTTCATCAGAATATGCCTCGTCTAAAAAACTGTCTTGAATTTCTCTTGGAATAATGCCTTCATATGTATCATGCCAAGCTATTTTTGCTACTGATTGTACAGCATGAATATCTTCTTGCTTCATTTCTCTAATTATATATGTCATCTCGATGTCTCCATTCTCTTTAAATTATATTCTGCTAATATACTAGAAGAAATGGCAGAACCATTTTCATAATTCACCTTAATTAATTTTAATTTCTCAATTGAAGCTGTTACAAAATCAAATTTCTCATAAATATATTTCATTACACTTAAAAACTGCTTTGTCTGTAATCTATTTGCAATTGTACAATGCGGTACCCATTTTCCCGGTACGTAATATGAATTTGGGTTGTCATGAAAAGTTTTAAAATAATCATGATAAGAATGATGAAGTTTTAACAATTCATTGGTAACAGTCGGCGCTAGAAAGACCGTTCCATTAGTAGGAAAAATTCCAACAGAAGGAAAAGTTACTACATCCATATTTTCTTGAATAGCTATAAACTCCTCTAGTTTCTCCGTATACAAATGAACATCTAACTCATTATAATCAGCTAACGTAATATGAGGTTCTACTCCAGCTAGTTGATTTGTTCCGATTACATTTGTTAATTCATTTTGCAGTTCTGTAATTTTATGAGTAAACACACGATCAAATGTAGCAATAATAGCGTACAATCTTTCTCACCCCTTCGTTACACATAGCGCTTCCCATTCTTCACGAATCATGCCCATTCGAATAGAATCATAGTATGTTCCGTTATAATAACGACACTTTCGCATTCTACCTTCTAAGCTCATTCCTATTTTCTCCGCTACTTTCATCATTCGTTCATTACCAGACCAAGTCGTGAGCCCTACTCTACCAATTTCCATCTTTTCAAATAATAAATCTCGATATAACGTTAACGCTTCTGTACCGTAGCCACCATTCCAGTAAGTTGGATTATAAATAACAATTCCCATCTCCAACCAACGCGTCGGTTTATGCTCCCAATAAAATCCGACCGTCCCTATAATTTGACCGTTATTTTCTATAATTAAATTTGACAGTGGTTCTTCTTGCAAACGAGTTTGCATCTTCTCTTTATAGGAAGAGTATTCTTGCATTGAGAACGGGAAATATGGCGCATCCCATTTCTTCCATTCTGGGCTTTCTTCTTTAAATATGATATTCCATAATGTTTTTATATCCGATTCTTCTATTGTACGAATTGTAACTTTCTTCCCCTTTAATACAACGTTTTGCATAATTCCCTCCTGCATTCCTCTTTATTTCATATATAATTATAATATTTTTTCAGAAAAATCAAAACTAATATCATTTATTATATTGTATAATTTTGTTATTAGATACCAATTATTGATTTAGAAAGCTGGTGATTCAGTGAATAATCGATTTAGTATTGCTTTATTTCTTACTATTATTATGACAAATATTATTCTCTATTTCTTCTTACCATCAAGTATTGTTACGAAATGGGACTTTAATGGAACGCCTACATCAACAATGGATAAAAGCACTTTTGTAATCGTAAATATAATTATATGTTCCTTCTTATTCTTTGTATTTTTAGCTTTATCTAAAGCAGCGAGTAACCAGAAATTTCTCCATTGGATCGGCAACACAATGTTACTATTCTTATTTTTTGTCGATATTGTCATCGCCCTCATCGCTCTTGGCTTTTCACTTCCTCTTGATCATTTCATATTTTTAGCATTAGGGCTTTTATTTATATTAATAGGTTATTTCAGTTCCAAAATTGATACGACTAAATCAACCGTTTCATTAGAATGGAATGATAAGCACCTTGAAAAAAGAGCTTCAAATATTAGTAGTATTTCAATGATGATAGCAGGTATTTTTTTAGCGATACTTCCTTTCATCGTTTCTGCTCCCTATAGAGGTTATGCTATACTAGCAATTCTTTTAGGAATGACGCTTATCATTCTGCCGAGTACGATTTATTTACTTATTAAAGACAGCAAGCAATCTACTCCTTTAAAAAAATAGGAGGTTATATCCCTCCTATTTCAGCTTAATGTTTTATTTTTCACTTTTTCTATCTCAACTAAAATCCCTTTCTCTATCCAACCCTCTACGCCATCTTTTTTAATTAAATCATATCCTGAACAGCTACCATCAATGAGAGAAACGATATCTCCCTTCCTAACGCTTATTTGCGCACAAGAAATATCGGTTTTCACTGTATATTCACCTGACTCAAGTTGTTTCATATATTCATTTTTTACAGTGAGTAAATTATTCGTTTCCTTTTGTTTACATACGGTGTAGTCTTGCATCTTCTCGATAGGCTCTATGTAATAATACGGATATGTCACTCCGCCCTGCATTTCTGAATTCGCATTAAAATCCGCTATTACTTCATACTCTGGAAAATAGTCTACATATGTATAAAAAAACGTATCGCCCGTTTGTTTCCTCTGAATAATAAATACGTTTAATTGCCCTGCTTCTTTAATTGCATTTCCTCCATCAATTGCAATAATTTTTTTCTCCTTATCAATAACTGGATTGTTAGACGGTGCTTCTTCAGAATAGTTCACGACAGGCCAATGACCAACTATTACATACTTATTTGCTTTATGTGATTTATTAAAAAACTGTGGCATTGCTATCGCATTTTTGCGCTCTGTTTCTTTCCAATCTACTCTATCTTCTAGACCGGCATGCACAAAAATATAATCTTCTGTTTCAATCGCTGTTGGCAACTCTGTTAGCCAATATAGTTCTTGTGAAAATTCACTTAACAATGCTTCTTTCACTTCACGAATTGAAGTGCCCTCATGAACTGAAAAACCTAATCGCTCTAGCCATTCATTAAAAATCGAGTGCTTTCTCATACATAAATAATTAATAAGATCAGGATTTTCATTTAGAAGAGCATCAACTAAAACTTCACAATTCCCTTCAACAACGTGAACCTTTGAATTGTTCTTTACAAGATTCATAACGTAGTTTACTACGCCTACGCTATCTCGTCCTTTCTCGCAAAGATCTCCATTAATAATTAAATAATCTTCATCTTTAAAGTTAACTTTATGTAGTGCTTCTTTTAAAAGATTTAATTCTCCATGAATATCAGATATGACGATAACTCTAGCATCATTAGGGATTGATAGTTTCTTTATTTTTTTCAAGTATAAGCGCTCCAATCATTCTCTTTATTAAATTAAAACAATTCGACAAAATACACTATATAACCTTTTCAAATACATATACCATAACTTACAACCTATTTACGGTTTAATAATAACTTAAAAAATAAGAAGAAGCTGTTCCCAATTTTTGCGGGACAACTTCTTCTTATTTTTTATAATTCTTTATGAAAAGAATAACTCACCTTATCATACCCTTCTCTTTCATAAAAACGATGAGCATCAATTCTTGAAAATGCTGACGTGAGGGCGATAGACTCACATTCGTTTTCCTTTCCCCAGTTCTCTATATACGAAAGTAATACTTTCCCATGTCTTTTTGAACGATGTGCTTCTGCTGTTACAAGGTCATATACGAAAACGTGTTTCTTATTATAAAAGTTCGTACAAATTGCTACACCTGCAAGGCTAACAACTTCATCATCCTCATTACGCAACGAAAATAGTTTATAATTTTCTTCTTTCATATTTCGAAATAAAGAGCTTGTTTCCTCTTTTGAAAGTTTCGTTCTTAATTGCTGTAAAACAGGTAACACTTCATGTAATTGCTCTTCTGTTACTACTTCTTTAACATTCATTTTTAACTCTCCCTTAACTATTTAAATAATTTTCTAAATGTTATATCATTATTATAGAAAGCAACTGCCCTTTACTTAAGTGGCAGTTTAAGTGTTTTTTATAAGGCCAGTTTTAAAGGAGAGTTTTATATGGATTTTACTATCCCATTGCAATTACAAAGTAACACACCTATTTACTTGCAAATTTACGAATATATAAAAGCTGAAATTATACAAGGGACTATTTCTGTTGGCACACGTCTACCCTCACACAGAAATTTAGCATCACAACTTAATATTAGCCGCATTACTGTTGAATCAGCTTATCAACAGTTATTAGCTGAAGGTTATGCAGAAAGTAAACCGAAACGTGGTATTTTTGTAGCAAATTTCGATATTGACGTTATCCCAAATAAAAAACGAAATGCAGCAAAGAAGACGAACAATTTGATAGAAGAAAAATTTGAATATGATTGTAGCCAAGGGCTTATTGATCAAAATGCATTTCCGATTACAAATTGGAAACGAGCATTACAAGAATCCATACTTACATACGAAAATGCACTATTTGCTAAAGAAGATCCTCAAGGTGAACTCGCTCTTCGAGAGCATATATCAACATATTTATATCATTCTCGCGGTGTACATTCTTCACCTGATCAAATTGTGATCGGCGCCGGAACACAGCCACTTCTCTGGCTACTACTTCAACTGCTTGGCCCTACAAAAGAATACGGCATTGAAAACCCTGGATTTCACCGTATACACGCAATTATTAAAAGCTGTGATAGACAAATTCATCCCATACCATTGGATGAAAAAGGGATTGATATTTCTAGTTTATACAATACAAATTCCAATGTCGCATACGTTACACCATCACACCAATTTCCACTCGGGATTATTATGCCTTTATCTAGAAGATTAGAATTGTTAAAGTGGGCTAATGATTGCAATGGATACATTATTGAAGATGACTATGACGGAGAGTTTCGCTACGCTGGTAAGCCAATTCCTTCTTTACAAAGTCTTGATTCAAATGAACGCGTTATTTATATGGGAACTTTCTCAAAATCTTTTTTACCTTCTTTACGAATGGGATATATTGTTTTACCACCACATCTTTTAAAAACATATCAAGAACTGCATGGAATTTTCAAACAAACAGTCGCTACAATACAACAACTTGCTTTTGCTAACTTTATACAAAACGGGAATTGGGAACGTCACCTTAATCGGAGTCGTACACTATATAAAAGAAAACATCATACGTTAGTAAAATCCATTACGAAAGAAATGGGGGCTAATGTTCAAATTCTTGGCGAACAGTCCGGACTTCATATTGTTTTATGTGTAAATAACAGTATGAATGAAAATGAACTGATTGAATCCGCTAAAAAACAAAGCGTTAAATTATACCCACTTTCTCCATATGATTTCGTGAATGATTTACGTAAGGAATCATACGTATTACTCGGCTTTGGTAGTATTCCGGAAAATAAAATTGAAACGTTGGCTACATTATTGAAAGATGCTTGGTTTCCTAGTTGCAAGGAAACTTGTTAACAGTGGGTTTAACTTGTAACATGTTAACAATTCAACAAAATAAAAAAGAAGGCTGTTCCAAAATAACTTTTTGGACAGCCTTCTTCTAGTTATTCACCTGACCTAGCTTTCCTTCCCGGACGTTTCACACCAGTCGTTTCTGTTGAATAGGAAGCTTCAATTATAGCCGTTGGATCTACAGAGAGAACGAGATCTTTCATTTTCGGATAAATGAATCGGTTTGTAATGCAATAAATGATTCTCTTATGCTCCCCTAAAAAACCACCTTCTCCATGTAGATACGTAACAGATAGTTGCAATTCTTTCATAAGTAAATCGCCTATTTCTTTATTCTTACTAGAAATAATCATAACGCTCTTACCTTGATTAATACCATCTAGTATAAAATCAATCATCTTCGTAACAATATAGAAAATTGCTAACGAGAACATCGCTTGTTCGATTGAAAATAAAATAGCAACAAAGATGAAAATAACTGCATTTACTGCAAGTAAAAATGTACTAATCGGTACATTAAAGTGTTTATTCATCCAAACTGCTAACATTTCTGAACCGTCAATTGCTCCACCCATTTTAACAACAATCCCAACACCAATTCCAAACAGTACTCCACCATAAAGTACAATTAATAACTCAGAAGTCGTAATTGCTGGAAATGGTTTTAAATAAATTAATCCGAGTGTTGTAACTACATTCGCATAAGATGTACGGATAAAAAACTTCTTTCCCATTACTTTTGCAGTAAATAATAAAATTGGGATATTAATTCCTAAGAACACACCATAAAGCGGCAATCCTGCGACTTTATTTGCCATAATAGCAATAGCCGTTACCCCGCCATCTACTAATCCATTAGGTGCTAAAATAAGCTCTAATGAACCTGCTACTATAATTGAGCCAATTGTTAATAATACGTATTCAAATACTTTCTTCATTCATTACCCCCAAAACTTATATATTTTCTTAGTATTATTTTAACGTAATTTTACTACTAATTCAAAGGTATCGATTTATATACAGAAAAGTTTCACCTTTATCGCTATTTTTATGTAATACATGTAACGCGTAATACTAAAAACACACTTACAAATTAAAAGTAAGTGTGTTTTTAACATCTATTTAATCTTTACGTACGGCTTCATTTTTAATTTGAATATTTCCTCAACTGCCCTTTGATATCCACCAGCATTTCTAAGCGACTCTCCCACTTTACGACTATTTTCCTTAAACGTCACATCATCCATTACTTTCTTTACAGTCTCACGTAACAATTCAGAAGTTAACTCGTTACGATTAAGTGTTATGCCTGCCCCTACTTCAGTCAATCGTTTTGCAACGAATGGCTGATCTCCTGTTACCGGAATTACAACTAATGGAACACCGTAATATAACGCTTCACTCGAACTATTCATACCACCATGTGTCACGAATACATCAGCATGCTGTAAAACTTCTAATTGCGGGACATAATTATACAACTTAAAGTTTTTCGGGATATTTTCAAATTGACTTATATTTATCTTCTTACCAACGACTAATACGACTGTCGCATCAACATCTTTAAACGCTTCAAAACATTTTTCATACAAAGCAGGTTGTTCATTAAAAACTGTTCCCATAGAAATGAAAATCACTTTTTCATTTTTTAAATCTTCGGTAGGAAAACTCCCCACTTCTTTTCGAGTAGCAATTGATGGACCTACAAATTTATACGATTCATCAAATACCTCTGAACGTGGCTGATATTCTTTTGAAGTATATACAATCGTAATATCACCAGGATGGTTCATAATATCATACATACTATTACATTTCATTCCATACTGCTTATTCCACCTTTCCATTCCCGCTAAACAAGATTGATATAATGGATCCATTTCATCTACTTGTCTCGATTCTTGCTCATCATGAAAATTAATGTACTGATTAACAGCAAACGTTGTACAGGATGAAACGCTTGGTAATTGTAAAATATTCGCTATAATACGTCCTACTGGAAAATGATTATCATATATTAAATAATCATATTTTTCCTCTTTTGTTTCTTCTACAATTTGAGTAACAATACGCTCTGATGCTTCAATCATATGAGATAGCATCGTCAAAGGGCTCCCACCTTCATTTACTCGTTCCATAATATTAATTTGAGAGAGAAAATTCTCAAACACTCGGAATTCCGCACCTGTTGCTTCAACCTTCTTTCTATAATCTTCAATACAATAAGAAACAACTGTTTCCCCTCGCTGAATTAACTCACTTACAACAGCTAAAGTCGGATTAATATGACCTTCCCCAGGAAAATTTATTACGAGTACATTTGCCATAACATTCTCTCCTATCCAATTAATATAATAAAATTAACAATTAATTATATTAATTAATTTAAGTCTATTATAAATGAATGCATTCTACTTCTTCATGCTTTTCTCTTCATTTTATTATTGAGAAATATTTTCTATAGTCTACATTATTGTGATTCACAATCTTATAAATGAATGCTTAATTTTACTTTTACTCTTCATAGATTTAAAGATACGAGTCTTACATTCAAGTATTACCACCATTATTTTTAGACAATTCATACAAAAATAGAGAAATATAATATTTTTAATGAGTTTTCACTATAAATGTAAGTATACTGTCTATCTTTTTATCTTTATCCTCATAACACATCATCTGTTATATAATGAATTTATGGAATTTACAGAAAAAGGAGTCTTTTCATGTTACAACAACTATTCAATTCACCTATTCTATCCGTTCAAGCCTTGCACCCAGGTTATGAAGATCATGCAAGTGATGTTTTTCTCGTTCAAACAGAAGATACAGAAGTTATCGTTCGTGCTTCTAAAATGAATGAAGAACCAAATAATGATTTTTGGTGGGGATGTAAAAATCTATTTGGAATTGATCCAAGGAACGTCCATCATTTAGAAACTGTACATACATTGCTGCAAGAACATACGAATCTTCCTATCCCAACAATATTAGAAAAACATGTTTTAAATAGCCGTGAATTTGTGGTGGTCGAAAAGTTAGTAGGTAACACAGTTCAATCTTTTATCGAGCAACCAGATTCTATTTTATTCAGCCTAGGAAAAGGACTTGCAGAAATACATAAATTTAAAGCCGATTTCATAGGAAATCCGTCAGGCACGTTCCAAGTTCCACTAGATGAATTCCAATCACATATTTTAAACGTGAGTAAAGAGCTTGTGAATATGTTTTATTCCGATGATGAAAGCATAAAAAATGCATTCCCTACCTTTGAATCACAACTTTCTTCCCTGTCCGTACCAAAGGAATCTACACTCGTCTTAATTGATATGGATCCTACTCAATTTTTATCTGACGGTACAACTATTACGGGTTTAGTAGATAGTGAAGCTTACGCTGTTGCTCCGCGAGAACTTGATTTTATCGGACTAGAATATGTACTTACCGAAAAAGAAGCACATGCCTTTAAAAGTGGTTACGAAACAATTATGTCTATTCCTCACTTAGAAGAATATAGACAGCCTTATCGTTATTTATACCGACTGTTATCTGTGCAAGGTAATGTGGAATTAAAAAAATGGTTAAGTCACCCATCCTATTTTTAAATACGAATGAGAGGGAGTATACAATGGCTATTCAGAAAAAGCGTTCTGTAACAGAAAGTGAAATACAGCAAATGAAGGATTTGACTTATATTTGTGGGCAACAAGACAATCTTGATTACTCTTCAGATTTACATATCAACTTTTTAAAAAATCGAAATGAAGATTATATAAACGATTTTCTTCTTTATAACGGTACTCAATTAATTGGCGCTTTAAATATGTATGATTTCGAAAGACCAACAAAGCTTGAACTAATAGGCTTTGTACATCCTCATTTTAGAAAACAACGTTTCGGAACTATCCTTTTACAAACTGCAATGAAAGAAATACAAAATAGAGAGACAGATGAAGCTCTTCTTATTATTAATGGGGATTCTATTTCTGGGAATGAATTTGTAAAACATATGAAGTTACCATATTTATATAGTGAATATAGTATGGAGTGCAAAACAAACGAAATTCAAAAAACAACAGATAATAATATACAGCTTACTCTTGCAACTTCAGAATCACTTCTTGATCTTATTAAAATTTCTAGTAAAGCTTTTGGTGATTCAGTAGAAAATACGACTGCATGGTTACAAAAAATGATGAATTCATCTTCCCATCAAGTTTACAGTGCCCTTATTGCTGAAAAAGTGATAGGAACAATTACAGTTTCTAAACAAGAGCAATCTACTACACTATCAGGATTCGCCGTTCATCCTTCTTATCAAGGTAAAGGATACGGAAAAGATATTCTTTGTAATATAGTACATACCCTTATTACAGAAGGAGTTTCAACAATTGAATTAGACGTCGAAACGAAAAATATCCACGCTTTAAAACTATATACACAATGTGGTTTTGAAATTAAAACGAGGCATGACTATTATAATTTAATGAATATTTAGGTGAATATATATGTTAAAAAAACAATTTATTCTAATTATGATATTTTAGCAGACATCTATAATGAACATTGGGGACATTTTGTTGAATCCTCCTACCCAGCCTCGTTTTACAAGATGCTCTTCTCTACTCTCGTATATTAGATCTTTGTTACGGGACTGGTCATCTTACTAGGAAACTACTTGATAATAATTTTGTAGTAACTGGTATAGATGGTTCTACTCAAATGATTGAGTATGCACGTAAAAATGCACCAGATGCAACCTTTATCGTCGATGACGCTCGCTATTTCAATATAAATGAGCAATTCCACTACGTCATCTCTGCCGGTGATAGTTTAATTTAGATGAACTAAAAAGTGTGTTTCACAAAGTTTACTCCGTATTACATAACGAGGGTATATTCGCATTTGATATGAATAAAAAAAATAAAAAAACTGAATCGAAATGATTCAGTTTTTTCTTAATATATTTACAACTGCAGTTGTTTCGTCATTTTCTTTATAGACACGCGGAATTCTTCTATCTAGCATACATGTAACTTCATAGTTTATTGTACCTAACATATCCGCTATTTCTTCTACTGCGATATTTTCTTCACCTTGTTTACCGTAGAATACTACTTCGTCTCCTACTTGTACTGGCATCGCTTTTGAAACATCCAACATTAACTGATCCATACAAACACGGCCAATAACAGGTACTCGAACCCCGTTAATTAACGCATAGCCTTTATTAGATAATTGACGATTATAACCATCAGCATAACCAATTGGTACAGTCGCAATCCATTCTTCACCAGTTGTTACATACGTATTCCCATAACTTACACCACGATTCTTCTTCGCATGTTTAATATGAGCTACTTTTGATTTTAACGACAACGCAGGCTGTAAAGAAACGACTGAATGATCCACTTCTTTTGACGGATACATACCGTACACTCCTATTCCAACGCGTACCATATTTTGAAATGTGTTACTTAATTCCATTGATCCCGCACTATTTGAACTATGAATATATGGTATTTGAATTCCTAATTCTTTCGCTGTATTAACAGCTTTTTCAAATAAACTTGTTTGCATATTCGTATATGATTTATCGATTTCATCTGCCGTAGAGTAATGCGTAAATATCCCTACTACCTCTACATACTCCATACGGTTTAATTCTTCTAAAAATGGTTTAACTTCTTCTTCTTGTAAACCGATACGACTCATTCCTGTATCAATTTTCACTTGAATTTGTACTTTCTTTTGAAGACGGTTTGCAATTTCATTTATACCATGTAAATCTTCTACTCTATAAACAGTCATCATAACGTCATATTGAATTACATCTTCTACAGCCGCTACTGGTGTGTATCCTAAAATTAAAATCGGCACAGTAATTCCTGCTTCTCTTAATTCTATTGCTTCATCTACAAATGCAACTGCAAGTTGATGTATTCCTGCTTCAATTGCAGCTTTGGCAACTTCAACTGCCCCATGGCCATACCCATTCGCTTTTACAGCAGCCATCATCTTAATTTCTTCATCATTTACATGTTTTTTAAATTCTTTTACATTATGTTTTACAGCATTTAAGTCAATTTCTACAATTGTATCTCTTCCATATTTCAAACTCATTGGTCTAACTCCTAACTCAATAATTGCATTCCATTCTATTTCACGTTTCATATGACCTTTTACAATATAATACTTTTCATTATGCTAGTCAAACTACTAGAATTTTCGGAATTTTGAGTATGATATAATATCCTCAAGAAACTATTATATACGGAGACGAGGAGAATTACAATGTTTGTTCAATCTGCATTGCATCAACTAAAAGTTGCTATTGATACTTCTATTGATATGCTTAACCAATATAGTGAAAACGATTTAAAAATACAACCGATTCACTCAAAACGATCATTATTTGAAATGTGTGCACATCTTTCTCTTATTTGTCATGCTGATTTACTCATTTTAAATGGTATTCCAGAAAAAGAATTACATACCTTTTATATAGAACGTACCCCCGTAACAGTTGCTCACATGCAACAAACGATGATTGAAGGTTACAACCTTCTCTCTAAAACATTTCTTTCCTACTCCCAAATAGAATTAGCAGAAGTTATGACTGCCTATTGGGGTATTTCTTATTCGCGCTTTGAATGGTTACTTGAAATCGTTGCACACTTTTATCATCATCGTGGACAAATTCATATTTTATTATGCGAGCATATGAAAGATCCTCGCATTCCTTTATTTGAGTGATTTTCCACTCATTCATTAATTATAAATAGAGAAGCTACAAAACCAATAAAAAGTATCATTCCTAATTTCCCCTCCTAATTGACCTACAAGAGAAACTAAAGACGGAACGGATATAGCAATACCTATTACAAAACAGACACTCATCATTACAAGTAGAGATAGATACGAAACAAAGCCCATTGAACTTAGACTAAAAATAGCAATCAACAATCCTCCTTGAAGAACTTTCCTTACTTCAAACCTCTTTGTTAAACGACCTGCAAGTGGTGACAGCAACATACCAAACAGCCCTGTTAAGCGAAAATAAAGGATTTGTTCTGCAGTTAAATTGTAAGTAGGAGAGCTCAAATAATTCCCTAAAACAGTATACATATTAACAAAAGCCATTAATAAAACAGGATTTTTCACACTGACTAACTATTAGTTTTAAATAATGCGCAACTTCTTTAAGGCATAAGAAATTCCGCCTTCACTCGCCTTCGTTGTAACGAAATCAGCCCTTCTCTTCAACTCCTCTCCACCATTTCCCATCGCAACTCCTAATCCTACATACTGCAACATCTCAATATCATTTCCACCATCGCCAAAAGCAATGGCTTCTAATTTACTAATGTTTAAATGTTCCAATACTTTTTGAATTGCAGTTAGCTTCGATACTTTACTATCTTCCAATACATTTATAACGTAACCATGAAAACGCTCAAACGTAAGTGCTGGATATCTTTCAATGAATTTTTGAGCTTCTGTATCATCAGCATACAGACATATGCAATACATCTCATCTGATAAGTTTCTATCTTTGTCAGGATACTGCTCTAAATTTAAGGTTTCATTTAACGCTCGCATGACACGTTCATCTTTGGAAGCAATATTATTCATTGCAAATTCTTCTGTAAAGTAAGAAACACTGTGACCATGTAATTCAGCAAAATTTGAAATATCATGAACGATTTCGCTTGAAAGTACTGATTTATGTATAACTTCTTTCCCACATTTTATATGTGCACCATTTGCTGAAATAAACGTATTTATACCTAGTTCCTTAAATTGTGAGCATAAACTATATGGTCTTCCAGTTGTAACAACTACGTGAATTCCTTTATCTATTAATCTTTGTACCGCTTCTTTTGTACTTTCGTGCATGCTTCTATCAATCTCACTTAATAACGTACCGTCAACATCGAAAAATACAATTTTGTACATAAGTCTTTACATCCCGTCCAAATGATTCGTATCATTAATGAAATGCACCGTTTTTTGTTCACCCTCAATTTCAATTAAACTTATTCCCGTATCTCCCATTTTGAAATAGTAGTCCATTGAAATTGGCATTTTGAAAAATGCACGTAATAGACTATTAATTACGCCCCCATGGGCAACAATTGCAATTCGGTCATATGTATTCTCTGTCAAGATTTTAGAAAAGATTCCTTCTATTCTCATTCGAAACTCAATAAACGATTCCCCGTTTTCAAAACGATCATGAAGAAACTTTGGCTCTGGATATTTCTTTGCTTCTTCAAATGATAAGCCTGCTTGCACTCCATTATTAAACTCCATTAATTCCTCTTCTAATTGAATTGGACAACCAATTGCTTCTGCTAATGTTTCACCCGTTTCACGAGCGCGTTTTAATGTGCTTGCCCAAATGAAATCTGGTGCAAAATCTTTTTTCACTTTCTGTACAAGTCTTTGTACTTGTTGTCTCCCTTTGTCAGTTAACTCAAAATCAGCTCGACCTTCATGCACATGTAAAATATCAGCTTCTGATTCTCCGTGGCGTATTAGTAGTATTTGCATGTTTCTCTCTCCCTTTATTTAACATTCATAAAATTCCATTATATCACATTTTAAGATTCCAAAATAAAAAAGGAACGGTCTCCCGTCCCTCATCCATTCACTTTTTCCGCATCATTCCAATAATATTTACTAAACGCTTCTGTTAACACATCAATTGTGTTATATAATTCATCTAACGTATTATCAACACCACCAACTTCAATTAACATCGCATTTTTCGATAAATCTTGGTTATAAACGCCATTTCCATCTTTTTTATACTTTGGAAAAATCCCTCTACTTAATCCGTAATAGTTTTCATCTAAATAACTATTGATCGCTCTTGCAATTTTTTCATTTTCAGCACGGCCTTCATTTTCCATCCCAATTATAAAATATAATCTTGCATACGATTTTCCGTTAATTACTTTTGTTGTTACTTTCTTACGCTGATCGTCACGGTGTATATCAATCGGAAACGCAATTTTATTATTTTGTGCTAATGCTTCTTTTACATATTCATGAGACGCTTTATATGACTGATACCATACCCACTTTTTACTCGCTAATAAATCACCCATATTCGTTTTATCATGAACTACCGGAATTCCTTGTCCTTCAAGTTGCTCTTTCATACGTTTCCCTAGTAAAGACACATTTACATCTGGGCTAGATGGATCAGTTGCCCCTGGTAATAATGGAAAGAAGGATTCCCAGCTATGTGTATGATAAATATATACTGCACTTTCACCTTTTTTCGCTCCGTTCTTTTTCTGAACCGGATTATTCTTTTCCGCTTCTGTAACTTTATCTTTTGCTATTTCCCGTTCTTTCGTTACTTCTTCAATCGGTACACTAGATTCATTTGGGATATTTGTCAAGTTTGTCCCTTCCCCAGCTACGATAATATTAGAATAATACTTTGACATACCAGGTACTTCTTTACCGACGAATGTTCTTAAATCTTTAATTTTCAAATCTGTCGCGATAGAGAACATTAAATTCCCAACTGACTCTCTTTTATTCTTCTTAAAATAATCAAATCCGTAATAGCGATTCTCACTTTCTATCATTTGAACAAAACCTTGCATCGATACTTTTCCAAACCATTGATTTGCATAATTCGATTTCATTGTATGTAAAAATGACGTCAAAATCGACGCTATCATAATTACTATTAGCGCATATAAAAGGAGTAACGAAATCAGCTTCTTCCCATGTATTCGAGTTGCATACTTTTTCACTGCATCACCTTCTTTATACATGGATATGTACAAGCTTTTCAGAATATACGCACAAAAAAAAGAGAAATGGTATACCATTTCTCTTCCTCACTTTTATTGTTCTTTTCCTGTATCATTTGAAGGTAGTTTCTTCGCTTGTTTTTCTTTAAATATTTCTCCAATTGCCCCAAGAGTACCAAGTGTTTCAATTGCATTAGACGGAATAAAGACTTTATTTGCTGGTCCTTTTGCAACTTCAGCTAATGACTCAAATGATTTGTAAGCAAGTATACGCTCATCCAAATTCGCTTCACGAAGCAATTCAATACGATTTTGTTCTGCTTTTGCAATTTCTTCAATTGCTCGTGCTTCCCCTTGTGCTTCTAATTCTTTTGCTTCTTTTATACCTTCAGCTTCGCGAATACGTGCTTCTTTATCCCCTTCAGCCATCAAGATTTTACTTTGCTTTTCTCCTTCAGCGCGAAGGACTTTATCTTGTTTTGCTGCTTCAGCTTCTAAAATAATCGCACGTTTATTACGCTCAGCCTTCATTTGTTTTTCCATTGATGCTTGCACATCTTTTGGCGGGTTAATATCAACAACTTCGACACGTTCAATACGTACGCCCCATTTTTCTGTTGCTTCATCAAGCGCTAAGCGGATTTCTGTTGAAATTTTTTCACGACCAGATAACGTTTCATCCAGTTCCATTTTACCGATGATTTGACGCATCGTTGCTGAAGTAATATTACGAACACCATATTCATAGTTTGAAATACCATATGTCGCAAGTTCTGGTTCAACAATTTGATAGAAAATAATTGTATCAATTTCTACTTGAACATTATCTTTCGTAATTACCTTTTGCGGTGGTACATTCGTTTGTTGAATGCGTAAGTCATGATATACACGAACACGATCTACAATTGGTATTAAAATATTTAACCCTGGGTGCATTATACGTTGAAACTTACCAAATCTTTCAACTACCCCAACTTTTTGCTGAGGAATAATTTTAATTGTTAATGCGATAAATGTAACTACAATTAGTGCGAATATAATCGTTAACGTTAATGCTACCATATTTATTCACTCTCCTTTTTCACTTGTAATATAGTACTATGCCTCTTTATAACAACGACTTTTTCTCCAGCATCAATTGAAGAATCTGCAATAGCTGTCCAAGTATCTCCATCCACCTTCACAATACCATTCGCTTCATTTGTAATCGCTTGCATAACAATCCCTCTTTTACCAACAAGCATATCTACTGTATCAGTAAAACCTTTTGCTTCTCGAAAGTTTTTTGAAATTCTTTTCGTAAAGAATGTCAAAGTTAAACTTACAATTGCACCAACAGTAACTTGTAACAGTAGTGCATCAGGAGCAAACAAAGCAATAAGACCTCCGACAACAGCTCCAATTCCAAGCCAAAGCATGTAAAATGTAATCGACAACATTTCCGCGATAAATAAAATACCAGCTATTATAAACCAAATTACCCAAGCAGCCATATGCAACCCTCACTTTCTTTCTCATTTTCTATATGTATATGAAGAAAAGAATGGTTTATCCGCCCTTTCTTACACTTGGGCGTTTGCTACAAGCTATTGTACATATTCACTGTTACAATGATCATTAATATAATACTATATCAATATATTCTTCATTATACATGAAAATCCCTTTCAAAAAGTGACAAAAAATTAAATTCTTTAAAAATTTTAATTTTTAAATTATAATTATTCTAATTACTAAATACTATTTTTTATAGAGGTGATATTCTTATTGAGAAACCTGTCACTAATCTACTATTTAGGTTCCAAAATATGCATTACTCTCGCTGACATCGTATATGTAATGATTATTACAACTCATATTTATATAGCAACTAAATCAGCTACTATTACTGCTCTTTTTCCATTATTACAAGTTATCACAAATTTAATTGCTAACATCTCTGCACCACTTATAATAAATCGTTTTCCATCTTATACGTTGTTATATATGCTCCAATGGCTGAAAACAGTCTTTTTACTATTATTAATGATTTTGTTCCCGGTCTCATCCACAAACATTATAGCTCTATTAACTTTTATTTTTGTCATTTCATTATGTAGTGGGTGGAGTGCTCCATTATTATACGGTATTCTTCCGCACCTTACACCGAAAGAAAAATTAGTAAAAGTAAATAGTATCTTTTCCTTTTCAACACAAATTGTGCAAGCCGTTGCTTATTCATTTACGAGTATTGTCGTTCTTCTCATTGGCGCTACTTCTACACTCATGATTAATAACATTTTGATGATTTTCGGATGCATTGCATTACATTTTTCATTACGTTCCATACATACTGAAAGAATAGCAGATTCCCCCTCTTCCAAAAGTACTGTTTTATTGGAAGGGTGGAAACTCCTATTTCAAAATCCTTCCCTCCGTACCGTTACATATATGGACTTAATTGAAACTTTCGCAGGGACAATATGGATTGGTGCTATTACGATGGCATACGTTACGACTATCCTTCATAAAGGCGAAGAATGGTGGGGATATATTAATACAAGTTATTATGTTGGCACGTTAATTGGTGGTCTATTGGCATGGAAAATGAGTTCCTATATTCAAAACAATTTAATACGATCTATGTCGATTGGCTCTCTTATATTTAGCATTCTTACATTTTTATATGGTATGACAAGCAGCGGATTTATTGCGCTTTTTCTATGTGTTCTAATGGGACCATGTTATCAAATTAGAGATATTTCCCAAACGACTGTTTTACAATCAAGTGTCGCCCCTGCTTTATTATCAAAAATGTATACCGCACATGGCGCACTTCTTTCAACAGCCTCTGGACTATCTATGCTTAGTGTTGGCATTATTACTGATATGTTCGGTGTTCGTACAATTTATATCATCGCTTCTATTCTTATTTTATGTTCCGCTTGTTTATCTTTTAGTTTATTAAAATATCATAAGACAGAGCAGAACGATATTTCACTTTAATCACTAAAACAAAAAGGACAGGGATTCCTGTCCTCTTTGTTTATTCTATTCATGATAAGTTGGGGATTTTTCTATGCTTTGTCGCTTGTTCAAAAGCATAAGCTAATTTAATTAATATCCCTTCACTAAAGGCAGTGCTTGCAATGGTAATTCCAAAAGGTCTCCCGCTTTCCATATACCCTGCTGGTATTGCTATAGACGGATAACCCGCTTTCGCACATATAGTAGAACCTATATAGGAAGGAAACAGTATCGCATCAAGATTATATTTTTCCAATGCAAAATCAATGCCTTGTTCTTGAGAAAAATATATATCTTCTAATCTCGCATTTAAATACTCTGGATTTCGTAACGTATTAGGAAAATCTTTTCTTCCCTCTAACTTAGTTTGTCCATATTTTAAAGCTCTTTCTGCTATGTTTTTATTAAACTCCATTAACTGCGAAATAGAATGTACCGGAATAGTAGAAGGTAATTTAGAAAGATAGTTATCTAAACTGTGCTTCAGTTCATAAAGCGGAACCCCCCAACTCCATTCTCTATGAAAAGAAGGAATATCAATATTTTCTACTACTGTCGCTCCTTCATTACGTAATACTTGGATCGTTTCCTTAAACAAGATTTCATCATACTCACCATTTTCGTAATAATCTTTTGGTGCATCGTTAAACACACCAATCTTCGCTCCATTTAAACCATTTGCATCAAGGTAAGATGTATAATCCCGATATGCCCTATTTTCACTTTTTCGAGTAACTACATCTTTCTCATCCACTCCAGTTAAACTCCCTAGCAAAATAGCAGCATCTGTTACCGTTCTAGCAAACGGTCCAGCTGTATCTTGCGAATAAGTAAATGGAATAATTCCTCTACGACTAATTAAACCAACAGTCGGTTTAATACCTACTACAGAATTTTGAACAGCGGGGCTCAAAATAGAAGCATCGGTTTCTGTCCCAACAGATACTACTGTAAAGTTAGCGGCAACTGCTATCGCAGATCCTGTACTAGATCCGCCAACAAACATATGGTCCTTGCCCGTTCCGTATGGATTGATTGTTTGACCACCTCTTGCACTATATCCAGCCCACATTTCAAAAGACATTGCATTTGCTAATTCTGTCATATTCGTTTTTCCAATTATCACTGTCCCTGCTTCTCGCAGTTTAGTAACGAGAAATGCATCTTCACTGCTTATATTTTGTTCTAGAGCTATTGTACCTGCACTTGTATGCATGGAGTCATTCGTTTCAATATTATCCTTAAGCAAAACAGGTATTCCATGCAATGGTCCCCTTACGCCTCTTGTCTTTCTTTCATAATCTAACGCTTCTGCAATAAAAATAGCATCTGGATTGATTTCTAAAATTGAATTAATTTTCGGTCCATCTTGATCATACTTTGCGATTCTATAGAGATAATACATTACTAGCTCTTTTGAAGTTAGCTTTCCAGATTCCATTTCATTTTGAATATCTTGAATTGTTAATTCCTTTTTTAAGATTGGATTAAACTGAATTTCCATTTATATTCTCCCTTATATGAACTTTTTTAGCGTATAACCCTTACTTTTTCAATTTTTCACCTCAACACATCCTAAATTAATATCCCTTTAAAGAAATTCAATTTCCTTATTTAAACACCTTTAATTTCCCGAAAAATAAAAAAAGTCTGAAACGGATTAACCTTCGCTTCAGACTCTTACATTACTGGGCATATACTTCATCTAACAAATATAAAAACTCACCTTGTTTCCCAGCTAATTCAGGGCATTTTGCAATATCAACCCATTCGTAGCAAAATACTAATCCTTTATCTTCCTCACCAGCACTTACAATATATTCCCAAGTATCCTTTACATCTGTTAGTAAAGTAACATGGAAAAAGTGGCGTTTTTCATATTCCTGTTTTTCTTTCATATGTATAATGTAATCTGCTAAAAAACGTTCTATGCATAAATGACGCAATCCGGATTCTTCCTGTACTTCACGCAATATAGCCGCTTCTAACGTTTCACCTTCATCAACCGTTCCTCCTGGCACTTGAATACCAGCTTCATGTATATCACGATGTTTAAAAACAAGTAATTGCATAACCCCCTCTTTTTCTCTTGTAATATATGCATGTACTTTTTTCTTATATAACATCGTCATTATACGTCTCTCCCCTCAATCATTTACTCTGTTACTTCTTCAAGCGTCAGTTGATTATCATACAAATATGTAGCTTGTGGATTTCCCACATACCTTACGTGCCATGGTTCATACCGATAGCCCGTAATCGTTTCTTTCGCTTTTGTGTATCGAATCACAAAACCAAATTTATGGGCATTTTCAGAAAGCCACTGACCTTCTTTCGTTTCCCCAAAAACCGTCTCTAACTGAAATTTAGCAGATTGAGACGTAATATCCATAGCTAATCCAGTTTGATGCTCACTTGTGCCAGGAACCGCGCTAGACATTGCTGTTTTTGCTTCCCCATCTTGTTTTTTATACATCGTATTTAATGCTTTTTGTCGATCAAAGGATCTAAATCCAGAAACTGCAAAAAGGAAAATATGCTCGTTGTCAGCCTGCTGAAACATATCCTCAAGCGCCCTCGCTGCCTCTTTTCTCATCTTTTTCTTTTCTTGATCACCTTCACTAGAATAGCGCACTTTCGGAATAACTAAATCTGGCGGTCTATACCCATCTGGTAAACGCCTACTTTTATTCACAAGTACAAGCATTGAATTCGGATTATTAATTACCGCAATATCCCCATCCATATTAGCAATCGTTTCTTTCGCTTTTGGAAATATGCTATTTACACTTACTTCCCGCGCCTGCTTATCCTTATACATTTTATAATTGATTCCTGCTACTCCAACAATAATTATTGCAGCTACAATACCAAGTAGTGCCCATCTTTTTTTCATATAACGACCTCTTATTTTAATAATTTGGCCATTTCATACTCATCGATGCACTTTCCATCGATAATAGAGCAGCTTTTTTGACACCTTCTTTCTCAAATCCAGCTTTTTTATATAGTGTCTGAGCTCTTGTATTGTGGGCCATTACTGTTAATTCTAAACGCCATACATCATGTAATTTTGCCCACTTCTCAACCTCTTTAAACAATCTCGTCCCAATACCTCGCCCGTTATACTCTTGCAAAATACCAATTACAATGGTTGCCACATGTCTCTTTCTTTGAATGTTATTTCCATTCACTAATATAAAACCTACTATCCTCTCATCTTCAACTGCTACAAATATTGTTGCATATTCATTTTCTATAAATCGATCGATTATTTTTTCTTGTTGCTCAGCTGTAGTTTTTCTTTCTCCTGGTTCATATAACATAAACTTCGTTTCTTCATCTAATTGCTTACTTAATTGTAAAAATGATGCTGCATCTTCTATTTCGATCTCTCTAATCACTTCAATCACCCTACCAGTTTCATAATAAAAAGTTTTCCTTATAAAAAGATTTTCTCTACTTTCTCGAAAATCCCTTTGTAAATCTCCTACTATAAATTGACAAATTTCGATATTACTATAACAACGACAAATTATGTCTATTCTGTGACATCTCACCATTACAAAGAAAAAACGCAAGCATTACACTTACGTTTTTCCAAGATTGAAGTGAGCTAATAATTATCGATAGATGTCCTGGCTAATTCACGTTTCACTTTATCCATTCACTTTTTCTGCCTGCCAAAAATATTCACCAAATGCTTTAGCAAGTGCATCAATTGATCGATTCAATTCTTCCTCCGTATTATCTACACCGCCAACTTCTATTAATATCGCTTGTCCTGATAGGTCTTGATTATAGATTCCATTTCCTGTCTGGAACCCTTTTTGAATGACCCCACGACTCACTCCTGGATATTTCTTATTAATCGCCTCATGTAAAGCTGTCGCTAATTGTAAGTTTTTTTCATAGTTTTTATTTCCTTTCCCTACTACAAATGCAAGCTTTGCATATGATTTATCTCCAATTGTTTTTGTCGTTACATTCTTTCGGGCACTATCACGATGCAAATCAAAAAAGTATTGAAGATCTTTATTTCCAGCCATAGCTTGCTGCACAATTTCTCGTGACATTTTATACGAACTATTACTATTTAAACCTTTACTTATTAACTTTTGACCAACATCACTCTTATCGTTAGTAGCTCCAATCCCTTCACCTTCTAGTTGTTCACGGAAACGGTCTCCTAATATAGAAATATTCGATACAGAACTCGTTGCTTTATTCGGATTCGGGTCATTCGTTAAGTTAAGTAAAGGTAAATAAGATTCCCAGCTATGTGTATGATAAATAAACGCAACTTGTCTCTTTCCAGTCGTTTGGGACGGCTTTTTTTTCTCTTTATTCGTATCTTGTTTAGGTGCTTGTCCAGTTCCACTAGTCCGTTCCTTCACTACTTCTTCAAGAGGAACACTCGACTCTATCGGTAAGTTAGAATAATTTGTACCCTCACCTGCAATAACAATTTCTGTATCGTACTTACCGAACCCGGGGAGCTCTTTCCCGACAAAACTGCGTACATCATTAAAGCGAATATTTGTAGCCATAGAAAAGAGAAAAGAAGAAATTGAAAAATCTTGATTCAAATTTCGATACTCCTGTGTAAAATAATGATTCTCTTTTCCAAGTACATACATGTAACCATTCATCGATAACTCATTTAACCAATTATATAAATACGTTGACTTTGTCTCTTTCATAGAGGTTACCATCAGACTAATAAGAAAAAAAGTCGCTAGCACTGTAGTAATAACAAATAAAACTAACTTACGCATATTTGTAAACTTCATAAAAAAAAAGCCCCGATTCATACTATCACCTCTCTATTTCAAGTTATGTACAAGCCCTAGAGAATAGACCGTTAAAATTTCGGCTATATTGTTAATGAGGTGAAATGAATTGAAGCTATTAATAGGAATATTACCAATCGCTCTATCATTCATTTTTTATTTGTCCGCTAAGCAACCAAAAATCTCTATTGTGCTACATATTTCTGCGTACTTGGCACTATATGTACTTGGTACAATTATTTCCATTTATATATACGATGTTTTAATACAAGATTTAGTTTTCATGACGAGCATTCATGGAATTTTACTGAATCCATTTTTCCTTATTGCAGGAGCGTATATAGGAACATACACTTTGTACCTACTTTTGTCTCACATTATTATGAAAATAAAAAATGGAGCGTAATGAAATGCAACCACCATTTATCTGTCATACATGCAAAAAAAGAATTGTGAGAAAGAAAGACCTTATTACAGCCACATGGTACTTCCGCTTTTATTTATTCCACAGTGATTGTTTTAAACGACAGCAAGTGTTTATCTCACGATTTCTCCCTGTGAATACACTTTTCAATTTCTTTCTTATTATATATGGACTTATTTTTGGCAGTATTCTTATGATTACAGAACCATCTATTATTTGGCTGACTTTCTTTTTTCCCATTTTTTATCGGTTTCTTTCTTATTATTATGTTGAACGTTTTTTCTCTACATAACGCGCAGACTGACCTCTCGGAATACTTAAACATTCCCACTCATTTTCTTTTAACATCTTCCCAATGTAAATAATCTGACCAATATGCAATGCATAATGAGAAATTTGCCTTTCAATTGCTTGCATGACAGTATGTGCTTCACCGCGAATGTATACCGTCTTCAATAAGTGTTCCGGCGTTAAAGTATTTATCGTATTAAAAACATATTTCCATCCTTCTTGCCAAGCTATAAGGGCTTCTTCTTTTGAATGATAGCATCCCTCAAATTCACCATCTCGATTACGATCTGTTTTTTCACCATCAGACGTTAAAAAATCCGTCCATCTAGAACGCATATTACCGTGCAGATGCTTAATAATAATCGCTATACTATTTGTTTCTTCATGAGAAGACCATTGTATTTGTTCATATGATAATTGAGAAAGTGCCAGTTCTCCTTGTTTCTTTATTGCTTTAAAGTTCGAAATCGCACATTGTAAATATTCTCGTCCGATATCCATATTAGTTCCTACCTTCACCCTAGCTAATTTTCGTTCCATTTGGCAATTCCATATTAGGCTGAAGCAACACAACATCATCAGCTTCAGGAACGCCGCCAAGCACAAGCACTTCTGATTTGAATCCAGCTACACGCTTCGGTGGAAAGTTTACAACAGCAACGATTTGTTGACCGATTAACTCTTCTGGCCTATACCTTTTCGTAATTTGAGCACTTGACTGCTTTATCCCGATTTCTCCAAAATCTATTGCTAGTTTAATCGCTGGTACTCTCGCTTCTTTAAATTCCTCTGCATGTATTACAGTTCCAATTCTCAAATCCAAATTTAAAAAATCTTCAAAATTAGCCATTTATCATTCCTCCCAAGTTATTACTTAGACAAAATACAAAAATCCCCTTCAAAAAAAGAAAGGTGCCTAAGCACCTTTCTTTTGTAATTCACTTGATTCATTTGATTTATAGAAGAAGAAACCGAGAATCCCGCCAATACATGATGGAATTAACCATCCGATTCCTTCGTTATATAACGGTAACATTTGTAGTACATTAGAAATCGCGTCAATTTTAATTTTCGCACTTTCTAAACCGTTAAAGAAACTAATTAACAATGCACCTAAAATAGCTCCAATATAAATTGTATTACGCTTCCCAATCCACTTATGGAAATACGAAAGTACGATTAATACAATTGCAACTGGATAAATGATCATTAACACAGGTAATGTTACTGCGATTAATTGTGTTAAACCTAGGTTAGATACAATTAAACTAAATACACATACCATTGTTACAATCGTTTTATGCGAAAGTTTTGGGAATAAGTTTGTAAAGAAACCTGCACACGCAGATGTTAACCCAACAGAAGTTGTTAAACAAGCGAGTATAATAACAAGCCCTAATAAAATTTTACCACTCGTCCCATATAGCTCATTTACAACATTCGTTAAAATAAGGCCACCGTTTTCTGAGATACCAAGTGATGTACTTGTTGAACCAAGATAAGCAAGTGATAAATAAATTAACGTTAAACCAAGTACAGCAATAATACCTGATACTACTGTTATTTTTGCAATTTGACTACTCTCTTTTATCCCTTTAGAGCGGATAACTTGTACAACGACAATTCCGAATACGAGCGCGCTAATTGCATCCATCGTTAAATATCCTTGAATAAATCCACCAAAGAAAGCATTTTCTTTGTAAGCAGCTAACGGCGCAGCTGGCTCTCCAATTGGATCAATAATTGCCTTTCCGACAATAACAGCGACAATTAATACTAATAATGGTGTAAGAAACTTTCCGAACCAATCTACTAATTTAGATGGATTTAATGATAAATACCACGTTATTCCGAAGAAAACTATCGTGAAAAGAAATAGCATGTACCACTCTGAAACCATTGCCTCTGATAAAAACGGCTTCATACCCATTTCAAACGAAACAGCTCCAGTACGAGGAATCGCGAAAAATGGTCCAATTGCTAAATAACTAATCAATGGGAAAATAAACGCAAATATAGGGTGGACTCTAGAAGATAGCGCTTTCAAGTCCCCCTCTACAAACGCGACAGCTGTTACAGCTAGTAGGGGTAATCCGACTCCCGTTACAAGGAATCCTATTGTAGCAATCCAAACATTCTCTCCTGCTTGTTGACCTAAAACTGGCGGAAAAATTAAATTTCCTGCTCCTAAAAATAATGCAAATAGCATTAAACCAATTGCTACCGTATCACCTGGCCTTAAACGTCCCTTCATGCTCTTTATTTGCATAGCACTTTTTCATTGTTTATCTCTATATTTTACAATATGCTATGCATCCTCCTCTCTGCTCAAGATGATAAAATATGCCCCTTACAAAGCAGTGTCTTTCTCCATAATTTCTCCATTCCCCTTATTTTTACTCTAATCATTAATACAATTGTTATTTTGAATTTTGATTTTTTTGAATTTTTAAATCATTAGAGTGTTATTACGTGGAGTATAGTTGTCAGACCTCTTTGTTTTTATCACACATATAGTAACATATTTAGTTGCAAAATAAAAACATATTTTCAAATTGATTTTTTTGAAAATCAAAATTATCTACATTTTTTATTCTCTTACACAAATATTGTTACAATCTCACTTATTACCCTATCGTTATTTCCAAATAACTTTACACACGTAACATAACAAAAGCCATCCATAAAGATGGCTTTTGTTATGTTACTCTATCGTTTCAACTTCACGTGGATTTTTCATCTCTTCCACATACACAACTCTAAATCCGTGATCTTCTAAATCTTTCAATAATGTCTCTAATTCACCGTCGTTAAACTCTTCTCCTAATGTAAACATAATTCTACGAACTAATAAGGCATCATTATCAAAAGTCATCAAACTTTGAATACCAGTATATTTCTTTAAAACTGTCGATAATTTTTGGATTGCTCCATTATAGTCTTGCGTTCCAATCATGACAGAGTATTTACTAGAGTGAACACCCCATGCATCCTCTAATAACTCAAAAACTTTTTTATGCGTTAAAATTCCAAGGAAAACCCCTTTTTCGTCAACTACTGATAAATAAGGCAATTTTTTTATTGTAAAAAATACTTTAAAGAAAGATGAATCTTCTCTCACAAATCCTTCTTTATCATTTAATAATTGTATTACACTCTCATCAAGTGATCCTTTATATTCTAAAATATCTACTTTATATATATTTCCTAAAAATTTCTCTTTTCTTTCATCTAAAACTGGTACACAACGATACCCGGTTTTATTTAAATGCTCTAACGCTTCCCCAATCGTAATCGAACTTGAGCACAGTAAAACTTCCCTTTTCGGCACGTAATTCCCTTTAATCCTCATAAAAAGCCTCCTTATGTTAAAATACTTTCTGTGCCATAACTATATTATATTTTCAGAAAAAAATAAATAATTTATTTTATTTTTCTGAAAATTATTCATTTTCTTGTCATAATTTATTCATGAATCCTTCACTTGTATATTTTTGCTATCAAATCTTCTCTCTGAATTACTAAATGAAAAATATATTGTAACTTCTTTCAAAAAAAGCTAAAATAAGAATAAGAATTTTCTGAATATTCTAAGAGTAGGTGGTTATATGTCCTTATTACGCTCACATATATGTAAATTTATAATTGGTGTTATTTTTATTTTTGCCATAAGTCCTATTCCAGCTCTTTTTATTACACACAATTACTCTTATCAAAATGGATTTATTAGCATTTTTCAAAACTTCGCACAGCTTTCTTCTATATCAATTCCAAAGGTTGATTGGATGCATGAATCTATCTTTTTCTCAGCAAACCAAATGATACATACTTCTAATCATTCAACTCCATTATTCCCTTACATATGGGAAATATATTTTATATCGATTGTTCGTTTTACTTTTACCCTTGCGATCGGATTTTTCATAAGTTTGGGTATCGGCCATTTATTTTTCAAAGTACCTAACTCGTTTAAAAAGTTTACTACTGTATTGAAATGGATACCTTACTCTTTTTGCACTGTAGTATTACAATGTTCAGTCTTATTACTACTTCTATACATCGCACAATTTATAAACCTTCCTTACTACTCATCATTTATCATCGTATGTAGTACTTCCATGATTATCGTTATGCAAGCAGTAAAAAAATGGATTCCTTTCTTAAAAAACACAAATGAATATGAAATAAAACATGATTCTTTTCTTGTAGACACATTGTTTTTAGCGCTTACTTCAAATCATAAATCAATTTTAGGTTCCATTATTCTTTCATTCGTTTTTATGGAATGCGTTTTTCATGCAAATGGCCTGTTACAATTTATCGTTCAATTTGGCGGAAATTCACCCATAATTGTTACAATCGGCTTATTACTACTCTATATCCCATATAGCATACTTTCTTTCCTTCAAACACTATGGACCACAAACTACTCCAAGCAACAGTCATACACTTTAACGAGAAGTGTTCCAAAACCTTAATTTAAAATAACCCTCTATAATCTAAAAGTAGGGGGTTATTCCTTTTGTATAGCGGACAAAATAACAGCAAATTCAAAAACTATTACAGAAACATACCAATATTTGCCCTTTTCCTTTGACTATTCTTTTCATTTGGATTTATTATAAAAGTATAACATAATTGCAGGAGGTGACATCTTTATTCCAAACCTTGGAATGGAGAACACACTTGGACATATTAAATATTTTTCTCATCTTTGTACTTATTCTTATTTCTGGCTTTTTCGTTGCATCAGAATTCGCTGTTGTAAAAGTACGAAAAAGTCGAATTGACCAACTTGCAAATGAAGGTAATAAACAAGCTTTAGCTGCAAGAAGCGTCCTATCTAATTTAGATGTTTATTTATCAGCTTGTCAGCTCGGAATTACAATCACTTCTTTAGGACTTGGTTGGCTTGGTGAACCGACTGTGGAACATATACTACGACCGCTCTTTGAAAAAATTAATATTACTGGAACAATGGCTAACACTTTATCTTTTGTTATTGCTTTTAGTGTTATTACATTTTTCCACGTTGTATTAGGTGAATTAGTTCCAAAGTCTTTCGCAATTCAAAAAGCAGAAGCAATCACACTCAAATTTGCAAGACCGCTTATTTTATTTGATAAAATTATGTATCCATTCATTTGGCTACTCAATAGTACAGCTATATTTTTCACAAAACTACTCGGATTAGAACCTGCGAAGGAAAGTGAACTTGCTCATTCTGAAGAGGAATTGCGACTCATTTTAGGTGAAAGTTTTAAAAGCGGTGAAATAAACCAAACCGAATATAAATATGTAAATAACATTTTTGAATTTGATGATCGAGTTGCGAAAGAAATTATGGTTCCTCGTACCGAAATGATTTGCTTGTCTACTGAAAATACGTTAGAAGAAAATATGGATATCGTCGCTACTGAAAAATATACACGCTATCCAATCATTGAAAAAGATAAAGATGATATCATTGGGATGATCAATACGAAAGAAGTATTCCATGATCAAACGAAAGGTATTTATAAACCACTTGAATCTTATATACATCCTGTTCTAACTGTATTTGAAACAGTTCCAATTCGTAAAACGTTAGTCCACCTTCAAAAAAATCGCGTTCAGATGGCAATCGTTATGGATGAATATGGTGGTACTGCCGGACTTTTAACGATGGAAGATATTCTTGAAGAAATCATTGGAGAAATTCAAGATGAATTCGATGCTGATGAATCACCTATGATTGAAAAGCGTACACCTAAGCTTACTGTTTTAGATGGAAAGGTGCTTATTTCTGAAGTAAATGATATGTTTGGCCTACATATTGATGATAGTGATTTAGATACAATCGGAGGATGGCTTCTCTCTCAAGCAGTTGACTTAAATATTGAAGCTGGTTATTTCATTGAATATGCTGGTTTTCAATTTAAAGTATTAGAACTTGATGGACATCAAGTCAAAAAAGTTGCTGTACATAAACTAGATATTAAAAAGGAGCTATAAAGTGACTGTTTTATTAACAATTTGTATCATTGCCTGTTTCATTGTTTCATTTCTTGCATTTATTTATCCAATTATCCCTGGCATACTAGCTGTATGGGCTGGATATTTGATTTACCATTTCGGTATAAATGGAGGAGAATTAACAACTTCTTTTTGGATTATTCAAGTCATTTTCACTTTTTTCATTTTCGTTGCTGATTTTATTGCAAATGGATATTTCTTAAAAAAATACGGTAGTTCTAAATGGGGCGAACGTGTCGGAATGATTTCTATCATTGTCGGATCGTTCTTCTTCCCACCATTCGGACTTATTATCATACCGTTCTTATCAGTATTTATAACCGAACTAGTACATAAAAAAGCGCCAAAAGATGCCTTTCTAGTTGGAGTCGCTACTGTAGTTGGTTTTTTAAGCAGTACAGTAGCGAAAGCAATTCTCCAAATCATTATGATTATCATCTTCGTATGTTATATCATCTTTTAACCATCCTGACTTCGGGATGGTTTTTTAATATGCAATACCTACTCGACTATTTTCATATATGTTTTTCTTACATAGATCCCATGCAAAGTGTGCTGTATCACCCACTGTAATTTTCACTCCACCTTCTGGCAGTATATCTCTTTCAGTTCGATATACCTCTGTCACATCACCGTCTATTAAATGTGTCGGACAAACGACGGTCCAATATAGATTACTATTACTAAGTGCCTCATATGCAGCTAAATGATCTTCCGCTGCCGTTGTCGTTTTCCTTTTTGATTCCGTTGATTGAAAACGATATAAATTTAGATCTGTTCTTGCTTGTAAAATACCAGCTGTTCCTATTGTTATGATCCTACGAACCCCTTCTTCTTCCATTTGCTTAATAATTTGTGGCATACTCTTCGCTAATGTTCCATTTTGATCCGTTCCAAGTGCACTAATTACTATATCGCTTCCTTTTATCACTTTATTTATATCATTTTCGTTCAATACATTACCTTCTATCACTCGTAACCTTTCATGTTGTATTTCTATTCTATTTAAATCACGCGCTAATGCAGTCACTTCAGCTGAATCCTTTAATGCTAAATTAATTATGTTTGAACCTACTCGTCCTGTTGCTCCCAATATACATACTTTCATTTGTTTTCCCCCTCTTTCATTCTCTTTCTATTTTTCAATAATCTCAATCAATTTACAACAAAAAAGCTTCCTCATATATAAGAGGAAGCTTTATTATTACTTTATTTCTTTTCTTTAGAATCAGTAGACTTCTCGGTTCCGCTTGTTTCTTTATCCTTTTTGTCTTCTTGTTGTGTTGTTGTGTCGTCTTCTTTCTTCTTGTCCTCACCTTTACTACAACCTACCATTAATAAAGAACTTGCAAGTGCCATAGCAGTTAATGATTTAACCCATTTGTTCATTTGCGTTTCCTCCTTGTGATAGAATATGTACAACCTCATATTACTCTCTATTTTTAAAGGAGAGATTGAAAAACAGTAAATATACGGTAAATTTTTGTAAATTTTCTGATAACAAAAACCTAATTTTAATTTATATATTTCATTTCCAATCGATACACAATAAAACTAGTTTTTTTCTCTCAATGGACGTAAAAAAACTAAGGCGCATACCATTTCGCCTTAGTTTCTCATGCAAACTTTTCATTTTCATATAGATGTGTAATCTTATATTCCTTCTTCATAACATATTGCCACACACTATAAGCATAACGGTTCATTTTCAAGAAACAATTTTCCAAAAATGAGCGAAACTCTGGATTAGCAACTTCCACTGCAACTTGAGCAAACTTTAAAGCTAACCGTTTTAAATGCGAAATATAACAAGTTGCAATATAAATATCTCCTGTATATTTACTATCGGTTTCCTTTTCCATTTCATGAAAATGAAATGCAATCGGTTCACAAGTTATATGCTGTACATTCTCTCCTTCTTGAAAATTCACTTGTTCATTATAAGCTTGCAACATATATGGTAAGTGATGCTGTAATAGCTCCTTTAATTCTCCGTCTCTTACTTCTCCTGTATACTCCCCAACCTTATTTATAAGCATATAACTATACCTCATTAATTCTTTCATACAATCCATGAAAGTGCCCCCCTTCTTTTTGTCTATATGCTATAAATATGATGCTATAACATTTGCTATTCTTGCTAAAAACCAATCCCATTTACTTATTTTCTCAAAATCTTCTTCCGAAAATCTTTTTGATTTATGAAAGTCTTCTTTTAATCGGTTCCATACGTCCGCTGTTACTCCCTTATCATAGATAATACAATTAGACTCCGTATTTAAATAAAAACTTCTATTATCAAAGTTTGCGGTACCAATATCAACAATTTCCCCATCAATGATTGTTACTTTCCCATGAAAAAAACCATTCTGATATTGATAAATCTCCGCTCCAGCATGTAACATATCTTTCAAATATGGATAGGCAGCTTGTTTTAACAATACGGCATCACTTTTAAATGGCACGAGAATTTTTACATTAACACCACGATTTAATGCAGCTTTTAACTCTTTCACCATTTCTTTACTTGGTACAAAATATGGTGTAGCGATAATTAAAGACTTTTTAGACTTTTTTAAAAGTGCCCCATACTTTTCCCATAAGCCTTTTCCATTTGAAAATAAATATTGATATTTCACATTCCCTAATGTAGGTATACTTTCATGTATAGGCATTTTTTCTCCTGTATCTTCTTTCCAATCTTCGGCGAATTTTCTTTCCATATCCGCTGCACCCTCACCATGGATGCGCACGTGATAATCACGCCATGGCCCAAACTTTGGATTTTGTCCAAGGTACTCCTTTCCGATATTAAAGCCACCGACGTATGATACCTTTCCATCTATCGTAACAATACGTCTATGATTCCGTTGATGCAAAGAATAGAACAAATTTTTCAGCTTCGGTTTTTTACTAAATGTAAACTTCACATCGTTTTCCTTTAATCGGCTAATTACCTTTTTCTTCAGCTTATATCCACCTATCCGATCGACTGACAATTTCACTTCTACTCCGCTAGATGCTTTTTTCTCTAATAACTGTAAAAACTCTTCGCTTATTTCATCTTTTCCTACAATATAAAAATGGATATATATATACTTTTCTGCATCGTTTATATCCTCAAATAATTTTCTATATAACTCTTCACCGTTCGTATATAGTTGAAATTCACCTAATCGAACTTTTCCTAATTCATATTCACTAGCCATTTCCTTCCCCATTTCCACATCGATGTTCATCCAAATGAATACACCTATTAAACAAAGGATTATAGCGAAAAAGCGCTTCATGGATAAATTCCTTTCTCCACTTACTGTTATTTCTATATCTTCCCTTTTTTATTACATTATCATTCAAGAAAATATGTCATTGCATGATATATGTCCATATCAAACAATAGCTCATTTGCATATTGTATGTTGTATCTTAAAATAAAAGGAGGAAATAACAATGGGCTTCGCACATGGTAATGGATTTGCGCTATTAGTCGTATTATTTATCCTCTTAATCATCGTCGGTGCTGCTTGCTTCTGCTAAGTAGCTACTGTCATATGATATGTGGATGAAAAAACTATAAAAGCGGACACCTATTTTTAGGTGTCCGCTTTTCATTTTAAAACCATTTCCGACTGCTATAGTAACTTAAATAGCTAAATATTCATCTCAAAAGGTTAACAATGTGGCTACTTTCTTACTCTCTGCCTTACGTATATGACGCTGTTCTGCACGTAACACAGCAATACGATGTAATTCTTTCTCTTCTTCTGTTTCAGGGATAACACGCGGTACTGGAACTGGATTATTTCCCTTACTAAGTGCCACAAAAGTAACGAATGACGTTGCCGCTATACGCTTCTCACCTGAAATTAAATCTTCAGCTACTACCTTCACAAACACTTCCATCGAAGTTCTTCCCGTCCAAATTACGAAAGATTCATAACTAACACAATCTGAAGAACGAACAGGATGTAAGAAATCGACCCAGTCCATAGATGCTGTGACACATTCCTTTCTCGAATGTCTGGATGCTGAAATAGAAGCAACCATATCCATCTCCGCTAATATCTTCCCACCAAATAGCGTGTTATGATCATTTAAATCTGTTGGGAATACTCGGCTCGTTTTGAACACCCTTGACTCATTGGCTGTTTTCCCCTTTACTTCTGTCATTGTTATCACCCCTTTAATGATTTATCCCTAATATTTCAATAATCACTATACTAAATGAACTACACGTTTAATATTAACAACATTCAGAACTTTTAGTCCACAAAAAAGAACCGATTTTATCAATCGGCTCCTCTAAATACATATTGTTCTTTCGGCTGTTCAACTTTATTCCATTTTGTTACTTCTAATACAGGAATATTCGCATGAAACGGCTGATAAAACTCAGTAGTTATCTCTCCTTCTACTTGAATCCAGTCATCATTATTCCACTCTACGCCTTCTGGCTTTTTCACTAACATACCATACACACCAGAATCTGCTACGCAATGTATAATACCGAAACGGAATAAGAAGTATTGTTCTTTTTTAGAAGAATCATCCCTAAAAACAAACCCTTTAAAAGATAATTTTTTCCCAGTAAACTCGCCAGGATAATTATAAATTGTTTCCATACCCTTTAGGAAGTCTTCATCTTTCAAATTAATATTGTCTTTCGTAACAAACTCTTTCTTCCCTTTTTCCATTACACCACGGTATCCTTCTTTCCCGTAATAAATGCTCGTATCAGGTCTTAGGAATTGTCTTGTCATAAATGGATCCTTACTTTCTGCTTGTGCAACAGGAAAGTGAAATCCTTTCGCTTTAACAATATCCGAATCTAACGTCGCAATTGGGAAAAATAACCCTGAGATAATTGGAAAACAAAATAATGAGTATGAAAATGCTTTTTTCCACCATGTATTCTCATCTTTTGAATGATCATGCCCGCAATGGCTATGGTCACAACTACAATCATTTTTCTCTTTTTCCTTTTGGTGCTCTTTTTGGAAAACGACGATAATTTGTACAATCGTTAAGAAACCTAAAATAATTGCTGCTGTTGTTGATAAATAGGCATACTTCATATTGATATACTTCGTAATGTTACCGGAAATATGAAGCTGCGCAATTAATATTGTAAAACCTAATAATATATATGCTCGAAACATAACCTACCACCCCATCGCATAAATGAGTAGTGAGCTTGCATAAACAACAAGAGTAACTGTAACTGTAACAACAATTACAAATTTCGTTTTAAATGTCGCAAGCATCATAAACATATTTTTAATATCCACCATCGGTCCGTAAACGAGAAACGCGACAAGTGAAGCTGTTGAAAACGTACTTTGGAACGAAGAAGCGATAAATGCATCTGCCTCTGAACAAAGTGATAAAATGTAAGCAAGTCCCATCATAACAGCTGATGAAGAAAACGGACCTTGTCCAATAGCAAGAAGTGTTGAAGTTTGTACAAACGTTTGTACCGCTGCTGCAATTAACGCACCTAGTACTAAATATTTTCCCATCGAGAAGAATTCCTCAACAGCGTGTGTACATACATCCCACATTTTTTTACGTAATGGACGCTTATTATTCACTTCCGGGAAGTGATTATCTCTTAATTGATGTTCTTTAAACATAAAGGATAATATAATTCCAACGATAATGGCGACGATAATCGCTACAATAGAACGATACCATACCATGTGCATACTACTCCCAAAGGCAACATAAGTAGCAAATAATACAACTGGGTTAATAATAGGTCCAGTTAACATAAATGCAATCCCTGCGTATGGCGGAACGCCTTTTCCGATTAATCGTCTTACAATCGGAACAATTCCACATTCACAACCTGGAAACAACATGCCTAAAAAAGTAGCTAATAAAACAGACAGAAATCGGTTCTTCGGCATCCATTTTGCCACCATATCTTCTGTCACGAACATTTGAATGAATCCTGAAATAAATACACCAATGAGCACAAACGGAAGTGCTTCGATTAATATGGAGATAAAAATTGTATTCATTTGCAGGAATGCTTTCGGTAATTGAAACAATTCCATGATGTATTTCCTCCAACTTTTCATTAACAATATGTAATTTTAACCCCATTTCATTAATTGAACAAGGTTTATATGGAATACATACCCTTTATATACATTACATTGTACAAGTTATATTCTATTCAAAATTTGAGATTTCATAGCAAAAAAGCTGCTCTAGCGTAGTTGTATAACTATGCTAGAGCAGCTTTCTTATCGTTAAAAGTAACGTTTCTTCCAAAAAACAAAAGCTAACGTGAAAGATAGTGTTACACATATGATGAGTACAATTACAAAACCGTGTGCTTCCCCTTCAAACGGAACCTTTACGTTCATTCCAAAGAAACTAGAAACCATAGTCGGTAAAGATAAAATGATCGTAATTGACGTTAACAGTTTCATAACACTATTTAAATTATTTGATATAACAGAGCTAAAAGTATTCATCATTCCACTTAAAATGTGACTATATATTTCCGCCATTTCAATAGCCTGTTTATTTTCAATTAATACATCTTCTAATAAATCTTGATCGTCTTCATACATTTTTAAAAATGTACTATTACGCATTAACTTTTGAATTACAATTTTATTAGCCTTTAATGACGTTGTAAAGTATACTAAACTTTTCTCAAGGCCTAATAATGTGAAAATCTCTTTATTTTTCATTGACTGATTTAATTGATGCTCTAAATCAATTGTTTTTCGATTTATTTGCTTTAAGTATCTTAAATAATAAGTAGAAATCGTATATAAGAGCTGAAGTGCAAAGCGCGTCTTCTTAAACGTATAAAATTCTTTAATACGTTGATTAATAAAACGTTCAAAAATTGGATTCTCTTCTAAGCAGATTGTAACAAAACAATCCGGCATCACAATCATACCTATTGGAATCGTGTCATAAATCGAATTTCCTTCTTCGTCATGTCTAACTGTCGGAATATCCACGATAATTAAAGTATTATTGTCTTCCTTTTCAATACGAGAGCGTTCTTCATCATCCAAAGGGTCTTTAATGAAATCTAAGTCTACATTTAAAGTTTGTACTAGATATTGAATTTCTTCTTCTGTTGGATGAAGTACATTAATCCAGCACCCCTTTTGCATTTCCTCAATCTCTTGTAGTTTTCCGTTTCGGTCTGTTAAATATATATTTAACATACTATCACCCCGATTCTTTTTACATGTAGGAATCTACCTCTCTTAAATCACAGTTTTTAAACCGCCATTCTCAGCATATGAAACATACGTTTAAATTTCAATAGAAAAATTATTTTGAAAACGTTTTTATAGGAAAAATATTATAAAGTGAAACTTTAATCAGTAGGTGGCTTTATCCCCCGCTGATTATTAGCCCTCACAAATCGGGCTTTTACGGGTAGCCCGCCCCCCAACCAAACTTCTTTTCTTTCGCTGTATTTTGAGGTGAGGGTCTCAATGCCCGTTAAAGCGGGATAAACATAGAAAAAGACAGAGTGCTCTCTGCCTTAAAAGCTTATGTTGCCTTTATAACATATTTAGAAAGCATCCACAAGTTAAACCCGACTGAAATCGTATAGCCCACGTATGTTGAAATGATAAAACTTACATAATCGAAATACGGAAGCAATACAATATTTAAAACTATCTTTACAATAATTCCAATCACTAGTCCTAGCACCGTCTTCTGCTGTTGATTGATTCCTTGTAGCATAGCAGCCGTTACTGTAAAAAGAGAAAATAGTATGCAAGCAGGAGCATAATACTGTAAAATGATTCTCCCCATCTCTGGATCATTTCCAGCACCGAATAAAAGAGTATATACAGGTTTGGCTAACACCATCATTCCAATTGCCGCCGGTACCGTAATCGCTACTACTAATACATTTGTTCTCGTAAAATGTTTGTACAATAGCTTCGTATTTCCTGCTGTGTAAGCTTTCGTCATCTCTGGTACGAGAGACATACTAAAAGCAGTGGCAACAGATACCGGGATGAGCACAACCATTTGAACAAGACCAATTATCGCATTAATTTTTTCCGCTTCTCCTTGCATATATCCTATTTGTATAAGTAGTTTATTTATTGTAAATGTATCAATCGTCTGATACAACGGAATTGCTAAGCCCACCACAACAAAAGGAATAGAATATGTAAAGAGCTCCTTATAAAGCGAGAAAAAAGATTTCGTTGTTTGTGGTATACTTGCCATTTCTTTTTTCTTTAAGTGCCTTCTCCTTCTCATATAATACGCACTTAAAACAGTTAATCCACCTACCGCTCCCATAAAGGCACCAAATGTTGAAATACCAACCGCTAGCGAGACAGATGCTTTTAAAATATATAAAACGACAAAGCTTCCTATTAAAATTGTTAAAACCCGAAAAAATTGCTCTACAACTACACTTAATGCAGAAGGCCCCATCGATTGGAATCCTTGAAAGAAGCCCCTTAATAAACTCATTACTGGCACAAGTATTAACGCAAAACTTACAATTCGAATATTAGTAGTAACCGCTCCTACACTATTCCCCGTTTGATCATTCCCATCGATGACAAGCTTAGCTAAATGCGGAGCTAGCATATATAACGCAAAACACGAAATGACTCCCATTATAAACATAAACACGATTCCACTTTTCAACACTCTCTTAACCGTATGATAATCATTCAGTTGATCATATTTTGATACCATTTTTGAAACTGCAAGTGGTAATCCCATTGTCGCAATGCTGAGCATAATTGTATAGGGGCGATATGCATACGTATATAAAACGTACCCACTCGTACCGACCATTGCTGTAAATGGTATGACATATATAAATCCTAACATTTTTGATATCATCGTTGCCATCGTTAAAAATATCGTTCCACGTATAAACGGTGACCCTCTCATCACATTCCTCCGCTACGCTTTATTATTATACATTATGGACAACTCTTTTTTTTTAGAACTGAACCGAAACAAATAAAAAAAGCCAATGAAAAATCATTGACTTTAACGCGCTGCTTTTTTCTTTTTGAAATACTTTAAACCAAAGTATAGAGCAATAAAAAGAACAGCTCCTATAATTATGTAATGTGTGTAATCAGATGCATACTCTTTAATTTGTCGCCAATTCCCACCAAGTTTTTCACCTAAGTATATAAATAGAATTGACCACGGAATGATCGCTACAACCGTATAAAGTGTAAATAGTTTTAATGGCATCTTAGCTAGTCCTGCTGGAATAGAGATCGCATGACGTACTACTGGGATAAAGCGTGCAGAAAATATTACGCCTGCTCCATAACGCTTAAACCAACCTTCCGCTATGTCTAAATGATGTTTATTAATAAGTAAATATTTCCCATATTTTTCTACAACCGGACGCCCTCCGTAGTATCCAAGCCAGTATAAAAAGATTTGTGCTAAAGTACCACCAATCGTTCCGGCGATAACTGCACCAACAAAACTAATTTTACCATTCGCTACTAAAAAGCCAGCATACGAAAGTACAATTTCACTTGGGATTACTTCAATCATTAAAGCAAGAGCTACTCCAAAGTAACCTAAGCTTGCAAAAAATTGCAATAACTGATCTATTATGTTTGCTAACATGTTCTTTTTTATCTCCTTTTTTCTTCACATACCATCCCATTATTACATAAAGGCTGCAATCTGCCAATATCTTCATTTTAACAATATGTACAATTCAAGCAGGATTAATCTATTAATTTCTCTTTCTGCGGGTCTTTCATGTAGGCAAACATCTCTTTAATTTGGTCTTCTGTATTTCTAGCAATTGATAAATTAGGCAATTCATTTTCACCAAAAAACTCCACCTCTTCTGTTTCAATACTAGTTTTCTTTTCTCCACCAATAATCTCGCATCCAATGAAAATCTTATATACATGCGTCGCCGATGGAGAGGGTTGATGTTTTTCTTTATCAAATATAGCTAGTAACTTAAAATGATCTACCTCATAACCAGTCTCTTCGAAAACCTCTTTTGCTGCAACTTCGGTTGGCGTATAACCGACATCAGCCCATCCACCTGGCAATGCCCATTTCCCATCGCTTTTTTCTTTCACAAATAATAACTTTTCATTTTGAAAAACAACCGCTCTTATATCAACTTTAGGTGTTTGATAGCCTGTCTCACTTGCAAATAAATTCTCTACGACTTCCCAATCTGTTTTCGTGTAATGTGACATCATTGAAATAGAAATATCTCGTAATTGCTGGAAACGCTCAATATCATACACATCCTTAGAATACGTTAAACCCGCTTGAGCTATAGATTGTATTTGTTTTACCCAATCAATCCATTTAATCGTCATATATCCGCATCCCCATTCTCTATCAAATATATTACTTCATTTTTATTGATACATCTTTATTATACAAAAAAAAGAGATTGATAACGTTTCAATCTCTTTCAAAATTAATCCAATTCATGTAAGTGGTCTTGTATATACTTTCTTCTTTTATTTATATATTCATAAATCATATCAGCCTCTTGATCAAATGTTTCTAATTTTTCTTTCATGTATGGATCTTGTAGTAAATATGGGCGAATCAATGCACACAACCCTTCTACTTTCGGCCTCATAAACGAAACTGTAAATTGATTTTCTAATATTTCTTCCAAAATACTTCGATACTGCTTTCTAAATACAGGTATGTCTAGCAATCTTGCACTTAACGTATTATACCCTTGAATGCGAATATATTCATGATTAAGCGGTCTCCCTTGTACATCTCGCCCCCAAGTCGCATCATAATCCCACGGTATAACTTCAAATAAATTTGTTTCATCGTTATGATATAGTGCATAGTTATGAACAAAACCATCAAAGTTTTGCGTAAAAATAACTCCTGCTAACCATCGTAAATATTTATCTACATGTAGAAACTTCCCAATCTCTTTTTCATAGGCTTCCCTCGTCAAAGTATTCGCTTGAAATACAAATTCACTCAGTTGTTCTTCACTATTTTTATTCGAATATTTAAATTCATAACCCGCAAAGAGCTCTGTCTTAACATCTTTATCCCGTTCACTCATCAATGAAAAATTCGCATCATCATCTATCGCATAATAAATAGAACCACTCGGTAATCCTCTATTTTTCAAAAAATTTTCATCAACCGATTCTAACTGTAAATACACACCTTGAATTTGACCATTAATTTTTATAAATACATGTTGTGATTTTGGCGAAAGTACACCAATATCATGAAAAAAATCTAAAGATAATTTATTTCGTATGAGAGACGGATCCATAAACTCCGAATTCAAATGAAACTCTTTCGCACCTTGAAATTTTTTAGGCTTATAAAACATAACATGATAAGACTTTTTCTCAAATTCGCGAATATGAGCTCCTCGGTATACGATATCAATATCATACTTCTTTTTTCCATAAGTTAATTTTGCTGGCACTGGACTATCTGACCAAATGTCCTTTTTCAATTCCACTAAGTACATTGGATGAACAAAAAAATCATATGAAGGCAGCATGTTTTCTCATCCCTTCTCAGTTCTCTTCCTTCAATGTATGCGCCTTTTCTTGTCCATACATCCGCAATCATCTATTTATATAAAATTACACTCTTGTCCTGTTCAGAAAGATGCCTACATACATATCATGTTAAGGAAAAAGAATACCTTTTCACTTTAATACATGATAAGGAGGATTTCTATGAAACGTGATATTAGAAAAGCTGTCGAAGAAATCAAAAGTGCTGGGATGGAGGATTTCTTACACCAAGATCCAAGTACTTTTGAATGCGATGATGATAAATTCACTCATCATCATTGTACAACTGGATGTAAATGTACAACTGGGGGTAAATGTCCAAGAACAAGATGTACTCGCGTGAAACATTGTACGTTCGTTACAAAATGTACGCACGTAAAAAAATGGACATTTGTTACGAAATGTACACGTGTACGTGTTCAAAAATGGACGTTCGTTACGAAAGTAACGCGTAGAAAAGAATGCGTATTAGTTACAAAACGTACTCGCAGAAAACATTGTACATTCATTACAAAATGCATACGCTTTGAAAAGAAATTTTTCTGGACAAAACGAAGTTTCTGTAAAAAATGCGAATTCTTCCCTAACAGACACGGTCACTCTTGCGATGATTCATGTGATCATGGTAAAGACTGTCACGATAACGGACACAAATGGAATGATTGCAAAGGCGGACATAAATTCCCATCTTGCAAAAATAAGAAATTTGATCACTTCTGGTATAAAAAACGTAACTGCTAGTTTTTATACCACCAAAAAAAGGCCGTTTTGCGGCCTTTTTTATATTTATTGAAAGTGACTTATATCTGCAAATTGTTGCACTTTACCAATACCCTCTTCAAATTCTATTATGCTCAAACTGGCACTATGCATAAATGGATCATCCCACACATTTTCTATTTCAATTCCCGCGAAATGCCCTACAAGTAATTTTGCTGCTGCCGCATGAGAAACAATCAATATGTTTTGTCCTTTATGCTTCTCTAAAAGAAGCTGCATCCCTTCAATTACTCTTTCATAAACGGCCTCAAAATTTTCGCCTGATGTTGACTGAAAAAGATGTGGCTCATTCCAAAACAGATGTACTTCTTCTGGAAATTGCTTTTCTATATCCGCGATTGTTTGTCCTTCCCATATACCCATGTTGATTTCATAGAAATGCTCATCCGCTATAATGGGTATATCACGTTCCCCCTTTATTAACTCTGCCATATGAAGTGTTCTTTCGCTCGGACTACTATAGATCGCATGGATTGGTAAATCTTTCATTCGATTCCCTAATTGTTTAGCCTGAACTATACCATTTTCAGTTAAAGCAGAATTTTTCCGTCCCTGCATTCGCTTCGCTACATTCCACTCTGTTTCACCATGCCTTGTTACATATATAGTTGTTTTCATTTCTTACTCCCCCTCACCATGTTGGTCGTAATTCCCACGGTTCAACTCTCCCTACAATCCACTCCGCTCGTTTACTTTCAATCCCTTTTATAACTCCATCAGCTATCTCTTCATGAGTAAGCCATCTTCCATATGTATCTTCTAAAATAAAACCTAAAATAATTCTATGATAAATACATCGCGTACTCCCTATTTTTTGTGCAAGCATACGTGATGTTTTACTACCTAAAATATGAAATAAACTATATGTTTTAGACGACAAATCTAGTTCTTTACAAATATTTGATAGTGCATGCTTTGCACTTGTGTGTACCCATGCAACAACTAATGTGATTGGGCCATTTTTCTTAATTGTACTTTTAATAGCTAGCTTTACATCTTCATCATTATGATAATCTAACGAAAGGCATGTAATATTTTCTGGTGCAGAACTCATTCGCTTAACATTTTCTAATTTCACTTCATCTCGCCCGATAATAGAAACATAAAATCCTTTCTCACAAAGCCACAGAGAAACTTTCTTTAGCATTCCTGTTCCACCAATTACAAGTGCATGCAAATGCTATCCCTCCCTAATAAAATGTCATATGAGGTTTCTCATCTCTATAATAATTTAAACGGTCTTGCAGTGTCCCTGAGTGAAACTCAAATTTATGACCGTCAGGATCAACAAAGTATATAGATTCGCAATCTCTTACATCACGTTCTCTTCCTTGTAAAATATGAACATCATTTTCTTCTAATCGCTGTATTAGACATTTAAAGTCTTCTTGTTCAACAGAAAATGCAATGTGCGTATAAGATTGATGAATCTCATTTCTCGGAATATGCGTCTCTTCATTAAGCGCTATCCATACTCCACATATGTTAAAATAAGCCAATTTTCTTCCTTTAACTAATAATTCTCCTTCTAATACTTTTTCATAAAACATAATAGAGTTTTCTAAATTAGATACCGAAAAACAAATATGATTGATTCCCCTTAACAACTATAATTCCTCCTTATACAAATAAAAGATGAGCGAAAATTCACTCACCTTTTATTATACTATTTTTTTGTAATATATGCCCATTTATAACTGAAGTCCCCGCCAAACGTATGGTTAGCAATGCCTTTTACAAACGGCTTCTCTAAATAAGCTGTACTTTGTTGGTACGTAGGAGAAATTGCTGCGTCTTGACCAATTAAGATTTTTTCAGCTTCCGCAAGTGCATTCCAGCGTGCTTTATCATCTTTTAATAGCTCTCCTTTTGATTTCGCTACTAAATCATCATACTTCGGATTAGAATAATCCATTTCATTAAATGAGCTTCCAGTAACAAACATATCAATATAAGTCATTGGATCCGGATAATCAGGACTCCATGCAGATAATGAGAATTCATATTGGAATTTCTTTTCTAAATCTAGCTTCTGCTTGTATGGTTGCTGTTTCAAATTCACTTTAATACCAGGCAAGTTTTTCTCTAGTTCTTCCTTAATAAAGTCGCCCACTTTTTTACGGCTACCGTTATCATCGTTTAGTAATTCAACCGTAATTGTATCTTGACCAAGCTCTTTCTTCGCTTCTTCCCATAATTTTTTTGCTTTCTCTGCATTATCTTTACTATCACGGAAGTTTTTATTTACAGAGCGGAAATCTTTTCCATCCGGACCTGTCGTGAATTTTTCAGGTACTAAGAAATATGCTGGCAATGAACCGTCATTTAAAATGACATCAGCAATTCCTTTTTTATCGTATGCTAAATCAATCGCTTCACGTACTTTTTGGTTTTTAAATGTTGCATTTTTTTGGTTAAAACGTAAGAAATATATGCGTGGATCTAACTTCGTTTTAAATTCATCTGGCTTATTCTTTTTATATTTATCAACAAATTCAGAAGTTAAAATAACTCGATCTGCTTGATCACTATCATATAAATTTACTCCCGTGCTTGTTTCCTTCACAATACTTACATTAATTTCGTCTAATTTTACAGTATCTTTATCCCAATAATTAGGATTTTTCTTCAACTGATAATTTTGTTCATGTTTCCATTGACTCATTGTAAATGGTCCATTATATACTAATTTATCTGCTTCTAATCCGTATTTATCTCCTTGCTCTTTCACATATTTTTCATTTAATGGGAAAAATGTAGGGAACGACGTAAGCTCAAGAAAATAAGGTGCTGGTTGCTCTAATTCTACTACCAACGTTTTATCATCCTTCGCTTTAACACCCAATTGATCTGCTGGTAATTCACCTTTATTTACTTTCTGTGCATTTTTCACATCAAATAAAATGAATGCATATTCTGCCGCTAATGCTTTATCTAATGTACGTTGCCATGCATATACAAAATCTTGTGCTCGAACTGGATCACCATTTGACCATTTCGCATCACGTAATTCAAATGTATATGTCTTTTTATCTTCACTAATCTTCACATCTTTTGCCATACCTGGTGTTGGTTTATTATCTTTATCTAGACGATATAAACCTTCCATTGCATTTACAAATACACGGAAAGATACAGAATCTGTTGATTTAGATGTATCCATTGAAGGAATTTCAGCTGTTTCTAGCAAATTTAAAACTTGTTTATCGGCCATTCCCTTATTTGATTCTTTCTTCGTTGTCGAAGCCTTCTCACCATTCCCACATCCTGCAACCAATACACTCGTCGTTAACGCAAGTGCAGCAATTGTTGTTGTCTTTCTCTTCATTCTTCCTTCCCCCAATCTATATGTATAAGTTAAATCCTATATAATATATTTCATTATACAAAAGATTCTGATTATTTTAAATATTTATTTTAACAAACATAGAAAAAAGCGATCGGAAATTTCTTTCCAGCCGCTTTCTTGAATAGCATTTACTTGTAATCCATCCTCTATATCAAATGGATTTTGAACTTTAAATATTTCTTCCATCAGCTTCAAAAACTCTTCTTCAGTTTTAGATTCACCATTAACCATAAGTGAGTATGGTTCCACTTCACCTAATTTATAATCGACAACAAATTGAATCTTCACCTTTTGTCTTGGCGTTCCGGTGTTATATCCTTGGAATTCTACTAATTCTAACCCTTCCGTTCCACGATAATATATCCAACCTGAATTTTGAAAATAATTTTCGAAAGATTCACCTATTGAAAAGAAAGGATATTCATAAAGCGAGCTTGTACGAACCTTTTGAATAACGTCTCGATCAGTCGGAAAAAAGAAATGGCTAAAAAATATGCTAGCAACTGCTAAAATAGTAACAATTGTCGCTCCCATTTTGCTCGTTCCGCCGCTATCATTGATTAGATAGTTTTCAACTGATTTATCTTTTATTTCTCTTGCTTTTATTCGGTATATACGTCTTTCCGCAAATTGATAGTATAATCCATTTGCAAAAATCCCCATTCCAAACAGAATAAAAATGAGTAATAAAAACGTAAGAGGCACCATATTAATGATTGGCAACGCTACATTAAATCCCATATAATACGAAAATGCATCACACGCTACTAATAACAACATAAATAAAGCAGCTGGTACATAATACTTACGATATCCTAGCCAGCCTATATTGAAAATAGCAGCCCAACCATTCCAGCTCCACCTAGCAATCCGCTTATTCTCAAGATCCCATTTCCTTTTGTAATACGGATATTGTCTCCCTACATATACTTCCAGTTCTTTATCTATTAACGAGCTACCTTCCTCTTGTTCATTATCCAAGTTTCGCTGACAACTTGCACAATTTAACTGTTCCTCCTCGCAAGGTTGCCCACAATTTATACATTTCAAAACAATCCCTCTTCCCATCCATACGTCATTTCAAAATACCTTCGTGTTTTAATAACCACTCTTTCCTCCATAAACCACCAGCATATCCAACAAGCTTTCCACTCTTTCCTATTACACGGTGACATGGAACAATTATTGAAATTGGATTCCGACTATTTGCCCCTCCTATTGCCCGTACAGCTTTTGTATTTCCAACTTTCTCTGCAATATCTAAATATGAAGCACTTACGCCGTACGGAATAGTATAAAGTGCATCCCATACATTTTTTTGAAATGCTGTTCCCTCGGCAGACAGCGGGACTGTGAACTCTTTTCTATTCCCCTTAAAATATTCATCGAGCTCATTTATACATTGATCTATCATTTCATTTGTATGTTCTCCTTGTCTCTCATCAACAAATATAACAGACATAATTCCTTTATCGTTCGCTGTAATTTCTAGCAAGCCTAATTCACTTTCATAATAAGCCCGGTACATAAGTCACCCTCCAATTCAATTCATATTAATTATTGTAACACGAATAGACAAAATTTTTCGTATAAGCATTTTATTAGAGAACCAAAAAAGAGAATGATACAATGTAAGAAAATTCAATCTAGGAGGCTATTGGATGAATTCCGAACTTTTTTCACCTTATACAATTAAGGACGTTACATTAAAAAACCGGATTGTTATGTCACCTATGTGCATGTATTCGTCGGAAAACGAGGATGGCCAAGTAACGAATTTCCATCTCATTCATTATGGAACAAGAGCTGCCGGTCAAGTTGGTTTAGTTATGATTGAAGCAACAGCAGTGTTACCTGAAGGTCGAATTTCAAATAAAGACTTAGGCATTTGGGATAACAATTTAATTGAAGGCTTACAAAAAACGACAACTTTTATACACGATAATGGTGCAAAAGCTGCCATTCAACTCGCTCACGCTGGAAGAAAAGCAGAATTAGAAACTGATGCGTTAGCTCCTTCAGCCATTCCATTTAATGAAACAATGAAAATTCCAATAGAAATGAGCAAACACCAAATTAAAGATACTGTATTAGCTTTTCAGCAAGCCGCATTACGATCAAAACAAGCTGGATTTGATGTTATTGAAATACACGGTGCTCACGGTTATCTTATTAATGAATTTCTTTCTCCGCTTTCCAATAAGCGGACTGATGAATATGGTGGTTCACCTGAAAACCGCTATCGTTTCTTACGCGAAATCATTGACTCGATAAATGAAGTTTGGAACGGACCGTTATTTGTCCGTATTTCAGCAAATGATTATCATCCTGACGGGTTAACAGTTCAAGATTATGTTGAGTATACAAAATGGATGAAAGAACAAGGAGTAGATTTAATCGATTGTAGCTCTGGGGCTGTTGTCCCTGCGCGCATCGATGTTTATCCTGGGTATCAAGTACAATATGCTAAACATATTAAAGAGCATGCTAACATTGCAACTGGTACAGTTGGATTAATTACGACTGGAGTACAAGCAGAGCAAATTTTAAACAATAACGAAGCAGATTTAATTTTTATCGGACGTGAGTTACTTCGCAATCCGTACTTCCCGAGAATAGCGGCAAATGAACTTGGCTTTGAATTGCAAGAACCTCACCAATATAAGCGAGCACCAGGAAAAATTCATACGAATAAATAAAACCGAGAAGTCATTCTTCTCGGTTTTATTTATTCTATCGTTGTAATTTCATTTGAATTATAAGTATGGATACCCGATTCTTCTCGCAGCGCGGTTATATACATCCCTTTCGCCACATCTTTAGCTGAAATTGGTTTATATTTTTTGAAAGCCCCTTTAAAGATAAACGGAATAATACGAGATAATTTTTCAGCCATTCGTTCGCCGAAACGAAATTCTTGTCGATTTCCTACTAATAATGATGGTCTAAAAATGTGAATACCACCGATCACTAACTTTTGCAATTCTTCTTCCATTTTTCCTTTCACTTGTGAATAAAAGAAAAATGATTTAGGATTCGCTCCCATTGAGGACACGACAAGGAAATTTTGTACCCCTTGTTTTTCAGCTAAACACGCAGCTCGTAACGTATATTCATAATCTACTTTTTTAAAATTTGCTTTTGTTTTTGCTTTTTTTATTGTTGTTCCTAAGCAACTAAAAACATCATCCACAGCAAAGAACTCTTTATATTCCTCTAATACCGAAAAATCAACTTGTTTCTGCTGTAACTTCTCATGTTGCAATTGCATTGGCTCTCTTACAAAAATAGTAACCGAATCGTAGTAATCTGATTCAAGTAATAGACGCGTTATCTCTTGTCCAACTAAACCACTTGCACCAAGTATTAACGCTGTTCGCTTATTCATATATGCATATACCTCTTATTTTACTTTTCTCTCCTTCAGTAAAATACAACCTTTAGGAGTTTCCTGCTCTTATTTTACCACAAGTAAAACACTATGCGTACGCATAGTGCTTTACTCACTCTTTTTTCTCATCTCTCTCTTGTAATTTCGTTATTGTTGTAGCGTCCCCTAAATTACTTATTAATCTTCTTAAAAAAATTAATACGAAAGATAATGGCAATACTACCGCTAATATTAATAAAATAGCTTCCATTAAGTAACCCAAGCGCTCATCCCCCTCTTTACCTCCTTTTCAATATATGAAAACAACGTTGTCACATATGCATGCATTTGCAAAAATAATACACCTATATTTGACAACTTTATAACAAAAACAAATCGGAATGATTATTATTTATTGCAACTTTATTAAAGATGTATTATACTAAGTTCGCAAACTAAAACGTAATTATTCCGTTTTGTATTAAAATGATATTTTTCTTCTATAATTGGGGAAAATATATCCGTAAAAAAGAAAAGAGGAGAACTTCATGCCTAAAAGATTGACTATATTTTCATTCTTACTTATTTTTACCTTAATTTTCGCTGGCTGCTCAAATAAAAAAGAAAGTAATGCCAAGAAAGATGGAAAGCTAACAGTTTATACAACGATTTTCCCACTTGCTGATTTCGCAAAGAAAATTGGTGGCGACTATGTAAATGTTGAAGCAATTTACCCACCTGGTGCAGATTCACATACATTTGAACCAAGTCAAAAACAAACAGTACAAGTTGCAAAAGCCGATTTATTTGTTTATAACGGCGCTGAATTAGAACCATTTGCTGAAAAAATGGAAAAAACATTACAAAAAGAAAATGTTAAAATTGTAAATGCATCTAAAGGTATTGAGCTTCGTGCTTCTACTGAAGAAGAGCATCATGATCATGGAGATGGCCATAAAGAAGATGAACATCATCACGATAAAGACCCACATGTTTGGTTAGATCCTACTCTAGCAATGAAACAAGCAGAAAAAATTAAAAATGCACTTGTAGAATTACAACCTGAACATAAAAAAGAATTCGAAAAAAACTTTGCAGCACTTCAAACTAAATTTACTGATTTAGACGATGGATTTAAGGCAGCTGTAGCGAACGCAAAAACGAAAGAAATTTTAGTTTCTCATGCTGCCTATGGTTACTGGGAACAACGATACGGCCTAAAACAAATTCCTATCGCTGGAATTTCAGCTTCTGATGAACCATCTCAAAAGCAGCTTGCTGACATTACAAAAACAGTAAAAGAACATAATCTAAAATATATTTTATTCGAAACGTTCTCTACTCCAAAAGTAGCATCCGTAATTCAAAAAGAAACTGGTACAAAAGTTTTACGCTTAAATCACTTAGCTACTATTTCTGAAGATGATGCAAAAAATAATAAAGATTACTTCACTTTAATGGAAGAAAACGTAAATACATTGAAAGAAGCAACAAACTAATCCATTATATTTTCTAGGCAGCTGAATCTGTTATTCAGCTGCCTTTTTATGTATTTATCCTTGACTTGACCAAAATAACAAGTAAAATTATCCATATTAGCTTGAAAGCTATATTAATTTAGAAGGTGAGTTGGAATTATGAATCTTCACATTTGTGAAGTAACAGCAAAAAATTGGCGTTCAGTAGTTGCTTTAGACGTCGCAAAAGATCAGCAACAATTTATTGAAAGTAACGCGTTTTCTTTAGCAGAATCATTATATGAAGGAAACGGAACGTCAGTAGGTTTATATGATGGCGAAACACTTGTAGGATACGCAATGTATGGATGGTATTCAGTAAAACATAAAAGTGTATGGCTCGATCGCTTTATGATTGACCAACAATATCAAGGAAAAGGATACGCAAAACGTTTCCTTCGCTTACTCATTCAATTCTTACAAGAAAAATTTGAATGTAAAATAATTTACTTAAGTTTACATCCAGACAACAAACTTGCAATGGGACTGTATGAATCATTTGGTTTCCGCTTAAATGGGGATATTGATGATGAAGGTCCAGTTGTAGGTGTTGTAATGGAGTTACTAATAGACGAAAATACAAGCCTGTGAAAACAGGCTTTTTATTATACAGTTATCAATTTTTAGTTTCTTTCCCTTTTTTAATTCTGTTTTACAATCTAATAGAGTGCTCATAAAAAATAAGCCTGCAATTTACGCAGACTTATTTCACACACTCCTCGAAATGTTCTTGGAACCACTCTTTATTAATATCTCTTCCGATAAAAACTACTTCACTTACTCGCTCTTCTCCCTCTTGCCACTCTCTATCGTACGAAGCAGCAAATAACGTATGTACACCTTGGAAAACGATACGTTTATCTACTCCATCTATCGATAAAATTCCTTTGTAACGATATAAATATTCCCCTAGCTCTTGAACGACAGCTGACATCCACTCATTAAGCTTTTGTAAATCCAGCGGACGTTCTTCACGTAATACAAATGATTTCACACCTTCTAAGTGGTTATGTTCTTTATGAGGGTAAATTTGCAACTTATCTTTCGTTTTAAACGTTTGGATTTGTAATAAAGATGGTATATCTACCTCACAGTTAGTCGCCTCAATTAACTTTGCAGTCGGGTTAATTCCTTGAATTTCATGCAAGAGATTTTCTTTCTCATTCTCTTCAATTAAATCTAATTTATTTACTAAAACGACATCAGCAAACGCAATTTGCTCTTTTGCTTCTAATCCTTTTTCAAAATGTTTATGTATATGATAACTATCTACTACCGTTACAACACCGTTAATTTGGTAAGCAGATTGAATGACTGGATCTAAAAAGAATGTTTGAATAATCGGGCCTGGATTTGCAAGGCCAGTCGTTTCAATTACTAAACCATCAAAATCCATTTTCCCTTCCGCTTTTACGTCCAGTAACTGTTTTAAAGCAACGAGTAAATCTTCACGTACAGTACAGCATAAACAGCCATTTGTCATTTCCATAATTTCTTCTTCCACATTCATAATCAACTGATTATCAATGCCAATTTGCCCTATTTCATTTACAATCACCGCTAATTTCTTACCGTGATTTTCTGATAAAATACGATTTAATAATGTCGTTTTCCCAGATCCAAGAAAACCAGTTAATATTGTTACTGGAATCATTTCGTACATCTCCTTATAGCTATATGTTTCTACATTATAACATATAGAGAAAATCGTTTTTGTAGCAAAACATATTTATTGTCTGTACACCTAATTAACTATATAATAATATGTAGTAAGAAAGCCTTTTCAAAATAATAATCATTCATCAAGGGGGTACTTATAATGGAGCGAGTTCAAATGGCTGAAACGCTAGAATTTTCTCGTATTATTCAAGGATTTTGGCGTTTAGCAGAATGGAATATGACAAAACAAGAATTACTTTCTTTCATTGAAGATTGTATGGATATGGGAATTACTACTTTTGATCACGCTGATATTTACGGCGGATATACGTGTGAAGGGTTATTTGGCGAAGCTTTACAATTAAAGCCTTCCTTACGAGAAAACATGCAAATTATTACAAAGTGTGGAATCGCTCCCCCATCACCGAAATTTCCAGAACGATATGTTGCTCACTACAATACTAGTACAGAGCATATTATGCAAAGTGTAGAAGCATCACTTAACAATTTACATACAGATTATATTGACGTATTACTTATTCATCGTCCCGATCCTTTTATGGATCCAAATGAAGTGGCAAAAGCCTTTTCACAATTAAAACAAGAAGGAAAAGTTCGTCACTTCGGTGTATCTAACTTCTTACCTTCACAATTTAATATGTTAAGTTCGTACTTAGATTTTCCACTTATTACGAACCAAATTGAAGTTTCTGCATTGCAGCTTGAGCATTTTGAAAAAGGAACAATTGACTTATGCCAAGAAAAACGAATCAATCCAATGATTTGGTCACCTCTTGCTGGTGGTGAGATCTTTACTGGTCAATCAGAACGTGCTGTACGTGTACGCGAAACTGTGCAAAAAGTTGCTACTGAGCTAGGTGTTTCTAATATCGATACGGTTATGTATGCTTGGTTACTTGCTCATCCAGCTAATATGATGCCAATCGTTGGCTCAGGTAAATTAGATCGCGTAAAAACGGCTGCTCTTGCTACAAACGTTAACTTAGACCGTCAACAATGGTTTACAATTTTCGAAAGCTCTAATGGACATCCTGTACCATAATGCATAAAAAGAAGAGCTGTTTTCTTACAGCTCTTCTTTTTCATATGTATTTCTAGTCATGGCAAATACACACATATCCCTTAATCCGTTTCCATCTACCGCAACACTCGCACTTTCTAACGTACCTTCTAACTTAAAGCCTAATTTCTCAGGTATCGCTCTACTCTTCTTATTTAAAGAATCACAACGAATTTCTACACGGTTTGCTTTCAATTCAGAAAAAGCGTAATCCGTTATACCTTTCGCAGCCTCTACCATATAGCCTTTTCCGCTAAACCTTGTATCAATCCAATATCCGATTTCAAATTGAGGTATATCCCAATTAATACGATGTAATCCGGCTGAAGCAATAAATTCACCTGTTTCTTTCGAAAATACTAGTAATCTTAAATCCTCACGTTGCAAAAATTGAATATGTGATTTTCTAATACTTTCTTCTATTTCTTGCTCTGTTTGCTCTTTTTGTGCAAACACCATCCAAGGTTTCAGTTCTTGTATTGAAGCCTGAATTGCATCATATACAACTTTACCATCTCCTGGTTTCGGCATTCGAATAAAAAGCCTGTCAGTATAAAATTCAGAAGGAAAATCGAATAATAACGGATTCACTGTAAACACTCCCCATAATTCTTTTATATATAATAATATCCATCTCAAGTTATATAGTAAAGAATTTTCTGAATTAAAAACCTTTTACTCATTCACTTCCGCCGCTACACGAATTCCAGATTCAATCGCACCTTGAATCCATCCGTGATATAGCGTTGTATGATCTCCAGCGAAGAATATTCTCCACTCTGGTTTGACAATCGCTGGTTGCAGCTCAGATTCTTGACCTGCTTGAAAAAGTGCAAATCCTCCAAGCGCATACGGATCCAATGTCCAGCTTTTTGATATTCCAGATATAAACTCATCATACACTTGACCACCTAATATTGTTGCTAAGTTGTGTAATGCGTAATAAATACGATCACCTTTCGATAAACCATCCCATAACAATGCGTCATAAGACCATGTATAGCTACCTAACATCATAGCCGGTCCTTTCTCACCAATTCCATAACTTGGATAATAGGCATAACGAATTGGCAAATCTGTTATAATTCTGCCACCTAATTGTCCTTGTTCTTCCCAAAATCGGCTTTTAAATTGAATTCCTATTTTCGTCGCAGGCATATAATGTAATTCACGAATTGCTTTCCATTTTTCATGAGATATAGAATCAAACGGATCTACTTCTACAAAACGCATTGTCGAAAACGGAATGGTAACAATAACTAAATCTCCTGTAATACTGCTATATTCAAAAGTTTCCTCGTTCCGATAGAAAGCTGTCACACCATTATCGTGTTGATGTAACTTCATTAATTTTTGATTATATATAATATTTTCTTCTAATTGCGGTAAAAATGACTTTGGTAATCTATCATTCCCGCCCACAATTTCACAAAATCCGCTCTCCTCTTGCATAATGTATAGAAAGCGTAAAGTCTCTACAAACGACCGTTCTAAAAAACCTTCTAGATCTAATAGAACACCGATCATCTCAATTGTTACTGGCGAAAAGTAAGTATTATACTGATAAGGATGATACTTCAAAAATTGTCCTGTGGAATATCTCCCAAAATCCTTTACTACAACGTCCCAATTTTTTTCTGGGTTCTTTTTTATAAAATTTATAATGGGCTGTACCGCTAACAATAATAATTCCTCTGACGTTTTTCCAACTTCATTCATTTCCACAGGATATCTTAGAATACTTGGATCTTTTTCATATTGTTTTAACGTCGTTTTCCGTCCATTTACGTATATAATATCCGTCTCATTCCTATTAATAAAAGGTCTCACCTGTAGCCCAAATTTTCTTATATATGTCATCGTTAATGTATGCGAATATGGAATCCTCATTGCTCCAACATCTAAATATAATCCGGTATCTTCCATTCTAACCGTTTCTATACGGCCACCTACCCGGTTATTTGCTTCAAAAATTTTCACATCATGTCCTGCAGCCTTTAATAAAGAAGCTGAAACTAACCCAGCCATACCAGCTCCCACTACAATAATTTGTTTTGGGCTTATCGTCTTCTTCAATCCTTTATCTATAACTTTTAACGCTTCATCCATTTCAGTGTTATACATTATATCTTTCTGCACAATTCCACCCCTTACTTCATCAAATGGACGTTAGTGGTTTAATGCATTTTATTCATACATCCCCATAAACATAACACCATTGCAATTTGAATATTTACTAAAAGTACATAAGAGACAGATCTCACATTTCTTTATACTTCGTATAATATAGCAACTGCAAAGAAGGAGTGGTTAAAAATGAAACATACTTATGACTACCATGCTACAAAAAAACATTTAGAATTAAAGAAACAAAACTTATGTAAAAAACTTAACAATATGACACTATCTGAAAAAGAACGTGAACAACTAAAACGTGAAATTGACAACTATGAATATATTTTAAATCTAGTCGAAATGAATCATTATGAACGCGGATTTTCTCGTTAAAAGCGGAAATAAGATTATCCGCTTTTCATTTTGAGCATTTCACTACGCATTTTTCATAAGTAAATATATAATAGGATGTACATTAAGATTGAGAGGTATATTCTATGATCAAGTTAAGTGTATTAGACCAATCACCTATTTCAGATGGTAGCACAGCAGCCCAAGCTTTTTCACATACAGTTACGCTTGCACAAGAAGTTGAAAAACTCGGATTCACACGTTTTTGGGTATCCGAACATCATAATTCCGTAAGCTTAGCTGGTTCAAGTCCAGAAATACTTATTTCTCATATTGCAGCAAAAACGGACCGTATTAGAGTCGGTTCAGGTGGTGTTATGTTACCGCATTATAGCCCATATAAAGTTGCTGAGAATTTCCGTGTTCTAGAAGCACTGTATCCGAACCGCATCGATCTCGGTGTTGGTAGAGCTCCTGGTGGTATGCCAATAGCAACTCGCGCACTTCAAGAAGGGAAAATGGTCTCACTTGATCAATATCCAGAACAAATTGCAGACGTTGCAATGTACTTACATGATCAAGTACCAGAAAACCATCACTATGCAAACTTAAAAGCCACTCCAGTTATCCCAACATCTCCTGAAATGTGGATGCTCGGTTCTAGCGGAGAGAGCGCTAAAATTGCTGCAAACAACGGAGCTTCTTTCGCATTTGCGCAATTTATTAATGGCTTTGGAGGCCCTGAAGTTATGAGGGCTTACCAAGAACAATATCAGCCTTCATTTTTAGGAGATAAGCCTAATTCAATCGTTGCCATTTTTGTTATATGCGGAGAAACAAATGAAGAAGCGGAAAAAATTGCTTCTAGTTTAGATTTATCAATCTTATTATTAGAGCAAGGAAAACGAACTACTGGTACACCTTCTATTGAAACTGCTCAAAATTATTCATACAGCGCTTATGATTTATTCCGTATAAAAGAAAATCGTCAACGTATGATTGTTGGTGATCCGTCTTCTGTAAAAGAAAAAATAATAAACTTAAGCAAAGCATACAATACTGACGAATTTATGATTGTCACGATTACTCATCAATTTGAACATAAATTAAAGTCTTATCGCTTATTAGCAAATGCTTTTAATTTATAATTCTAAAAAGAGATGCATCACATATGATGCATCTCTTTTTCTTACTACTTATTGTTTTTATTTCCTATATATTCAATAGCTTCTTTTAATAGCTCTTCAAAGTTAATAGGATAATCATGATCTAAGTCAGGCACAACTTTATACTTATGTTCTATATTCTTCTCTCTTAATAGTTGTACAAATTGCTGCGTGGATTCGAAACAATCTTCATCTTGATCCCCGCATACTATATATCCTTTTATATGTTTATCCTGCAGCACTCTTAGCAACTCATCCCATTCTTCAATCTCGGGAAGCCATGGTGCCATAAAAACAAAACCATCAACCTCTATATCTTTTTGCAAAATCGTATATAAAGCTACTCTTGCCCCTGCAGAAAAACCACCAATGATTACATTTTCTACTGTATGGTTTTCTATAAACTTATTGTAATGCCCTTTTAATTCTTCTTTCCCTCTCTCTATATCATCCCAAACAAATCCATCTGAAAACTGAATTTGTGAAGACTGTGGTAAAGCTAACGTGTAATCTTGTGTCAAAACTGATTTCCAATATGGCTCTACTATTTGAATATTTTCTTGGTCACCGTGTAATGTAAGTAGTAGATTTCCTTCTTTCTTGCTGTATATATATTTCACATCTGGTCTTTCCTTTTTATGTACTAATTCTTCTCTTTCTTTACATAATTGCACCATTGTATGAAATTCTTCAAATTTATGTAGTGATTTTAAATCTTCGTCGGAAATTAAATACTCATTTCCATACCAGAATCCCTTTTCTATAATGGCCTCTCTCATTAAATGTAATGCTTCTTTTTCAAGTCCCGATGCACTTGCGAGTGCATACTTAAAATTATATATTTGCGCCTCATTCCCTATTACACCTGTAGCGTTTTCCATTATATAATTGTACGCTTCAAAACTTCCTTTATTTGCATAACAACGTAACGTTTCATTTAATAATTGAATGTAGGTCATGCTATTTTTCATGTACCAATTCCCCCGAAACCTTTTATAATATTTTTTGCGAATCTTTATACCACTTTGTATAACCCACGCTAACAATACCTTATTCTCAAAATGATGCTTAATAGTTACTCTTCCCTGTCCAATACATTTAGTATAAATAATAATAGACTGAAAAATCAATATTTTAACAAACAAAAAAAGACAACAATATATGTATTGTTGTTTTCATTACATCTACCCGCTCTTTTGTTTTTTTCTATCTGGTTTACTTGAAACTAAATAATGTTTTTCTGAAATATATAAGTCTCTTTTTAAGCTACGATTTAAGTAAGGTCCTAGCTTCATTCCGCATATGAGGCGATCTTCGCTACCTTCAACAATTGGGAACATTTCTTTTTCTGTTACGTATTGGTCTACTGCTTTTTGTACGACATCAATTTCTTTCACTAGGCTTAAATTTTCTGCTGTATGTTCAAATACCTCAAGCGTTTCCTTCGTTATGAGAAAATCATTTGTTGGAAATGCAGGTAAATACGGTTTTAACAAATCATAATTTACTGTATAATCTTCATTTACTAATACTGTATAAACGATATTGGCATTCGTTTCTAAAAACTGAGCCATCGCTTGTTCTAATTCATCTTTCGTAATTTCCCGCTCTTCTTTTCCAGTTCTGAAAAAGCGAAACATCGCATCGCCTCCTTTTTACTATATTATAGCATAAAAGAAAACTGAAAAATCATAAAAAAACCCATTGAAATAATTTTTCAATGGGTTTCTATTATATTTATCGTTATTTTAAGAATGCACTTAGCATCCATACATGCTGTTCTAATGTTGTATGAATTGCTAACAGCATGTCAGCTGATGTTTCATCGCCAGCTTCACCCGCAACTTCCATACCTTCTTTTAATTCTTGAATAAGTGCAGAATAATCATTCACTAATGTTTGCACCATTTCTTCTGCAGATTCTTTGCTTGTCCCTTCGCTGACACTAGATGTTGCGAGATATTCTTTCATTGTCGCTAATGGCTTACCTTCTAAAGCTAAAATACGTTCTGCTAACTCATCAATATACGTTCCAGCCTCATTATAAAACTCTTCAAATTTCTCATGTAACGTAAAGAAGTGTGGCCCTGTCACATACCAGTGATAATTATGTAGTTTAACATATAACACATTCCAGTTTGCTACCTGCTTGTTTAATACTTCAACAACATTTGTTTTCGTACTCATACAATCACTCCTCTTATCATTTTGTAATCTTTATCTTTTAATAACCTAATTACATTTTACCATACATTCCCTTTCCTTTCGAACAATTGGCTTATATGTAACAAAGTTTTAACACCTTTAATGCTTCCCTAATATCATTAAATTCATGTATTTTTTCAAACACTTCATACGTCTAATTGTCCAAGCTCATACATATGCATAATAGTACATCAAGCTCATCATAATAGAAAGAGGGATAACATGGACAATCAACAATGGCAAGTAGCAAAGAAAGTAGCCGCTACTTATATCGGAACTGTCGTTGGAGCTGGATTTGCTACTGGACGAGAAATTGTTGAATTTTTCACAGTGAATGGATTATACGGGACAATTGGCATATGTGTAAGTGGATTTTTTTTTATTTGGCTTGGCACAAAGATGATGTTACTTTCATCACAAATCGGGGCATTTTCAGCGCAAGAATTTAACAAATATTTATTTGGGGATGTATTTGGGAATGTTGTAAACACATTATTATTACTCGTTTTATTCGGCGTAACGAGCGTTATGTTATCAGGGGCTGGTGCAGTATTTGAAGAGCAACTTCGCTTACCAAGACAACTCGGTATTCTTATTACAGTTATCGCTTGTCTCATTATAAGTAGCCGCGGATTACAAGGTGTTTTTGAAGTAAATACACTTGTCGTACCTATTATGATGATTTTTATTATCGGACTTGCTATTACAACCTTTTTTCACGGTACACCTTCCATTAATAACACTATTCCTGCAGAGAGCTGGAATATGAAATGGATTACTAGCCCTATTACATATGTCGCCTTAAATCTTTCTCTCGCCCAAAGTGTTCTCGTCCCATTAGCCAGTGAAGTAAAGGATCGAAAAGCCATTTTTTGGGGTGGGATTTTAGGTGGTGCTGGACTTTCTTTAATTTTATTATGCAGCCATTTAGCAATCTTATCAGTCGATCAATTTTATCAATATAACATCCCAATGGCTGAAGTCATAAGAAGATTTAATGCAACTTTTCACTTCTTCTTTGTTCTCATTATTTTCGGTGAAGTTTTCACAACTTTAGTTGGTAATGTGTTCGGTATGACAAAACAGATGCAATCTATTACTGGGTGGAAAAATCACAATATTATTTTCTTCATTTTACTAATTAGTTATTGCTTTAGTTACATCGGTTACAGTGACTTACTTCACATTCTATATCCTATCATCGGATGGGTAAGTATTGTTATACTTCCAATCATTGCGTTTAAACAACTTCAAAAAACATAAAAAAGCATCCATGTTATTGGATGCTTTTTTATGCTCATTCACAATCATCACATACTTCCCAGTACGGTCCCATTTCTAATGCTAAATATGGCTTTAACTGCAACCGAATCATTCGACTAGGCATGCGCTCTAAAACAAACTGAATACCTTCTTCATCTTCGTCTAATTCAACTTTTGAAATCGCAATTCTTTGCATAGTCGTAATGGGAATTCCATCTTTATATAAAGTGATTTTCACCTCATCATATTCATTAAAATATAATTCGACACTCATTTGATTTTTCAGTATTTCATCAACAATTTTAAATGTATTATTTTGTTCTTGGATTATATATTTCCATCCGCCTCTATCTTCTTTCGGAGCTGTTTGAAATAATGTCTCCAAATCCTCGTATAGCATAAGATAACCCCTCTCTTACTAAAAAACGATGAGTATTTTATATACCCTTTATCTCTATCACTATCCATAGCTATTGTACCATATATCAACGTTCTTACCGTATTCATTTGCTTCATACATACTTATAAAATAACTAATTCTATCTCCATTATTATGTATATTCCCTCATTACTCCATACACTCTTACAAGTTTAAATAACGACAGACTTTAATCCATGCAAATATTGTCTACTCTCTGCTTTTATTAGCTCACAGCATTCACACTTTTACATATAGTAAGACTACCACAAATAAAAAAGGAGAGTGACTTATACCACTCCCCTCAAAAGACCTTCCCTATAGCTGCTAAAACTAATACAATTATTAAAATTGCAAATAATAATGAGACAATGAAACTAAAAATAGGTAACGCTTTCTTTTCATTCTTCTTAAATAGTAACTTTAAACTAAGAAAAATATTTACTGGTACAAATATAAAATAAAAATATTTAACAATTTGCACCGAGCTATTCGAAAGTGTTTTTAATATAAACACTTCAATTAGAAAAACAATAAAAAATGAAATACTTAGCCAAAATGAGACGTAACTAAGCCAAGAATGTCTTTTTGTCCCCCAATACACTCCCATAATACTCTCCTTTTATTTGTATTCTATACGTTAATAATTATACACAAAGCTAACAAATACCTCTATTTTTCGACAAACATTATGCAAAATACCATTTTAAACGTCATAAAGGAAGTTTACATCTCCATTTGATTTTACACAATAAAACAGACTACCCTCTATTGGCATAATGCTACTAGAGGTAGTCTGTTCTCTATTAGACTTTAAATCTGTCAATTAGTCCTTGCAACTCTTCAGCCATTTGAGATAACGTGCCTGCTGCAGATCCAATTTCCTCCATCGAAGCTAGCTGTTCTTCAGCTGAAGCCGCAACATTTTGTGTGCTTGTCGCATTATTTTGTGCTGTCATTGCAATTTGTCCTACCGAAATAGATACTTCATTTGCCCCTTTTGACATTCCATTAGCCGTTTCAACCATCGTCTTAATTTGATTAGCTATTTCATTTGTAGATTGTAAGATTTCAGCAAAGTTTTGCTTCGTTTCATTTGCGATAACAAGTCCAGATTGAACTTCCTCATTTACATGATTCATAGATTTGACTGTCTTACCCATATCATCTTGTATTTCACATATTAATTTACTAATTTCACTAGAAGATACGCTAGACTGCTCTGCCAATTTACGCACTTCATCTGCAACAATTGCGAAACCTCTTCCATGCTCACCGGCTCTTGCGGCTTCAATCGCCGCATTTAGAGCTAGAAGGTTTGTTTGATCTGCAATATTTTGAATTACTTCTAAAATATCACCAATTTGTTTTGATTTATTATTTAGTAATTGTATAACTGCATCTGATTGTGAAACCGATTCTGCAATAGACTGCATCTGGTTTACTGTTCTTCCTACTAGTTTCCCACCATCTTCTGCTTTTTCACGAGTATGTGCAGAAGCCGTATTAATAGATGATGAACTATTTGCTACATGTTGAATTCCTTCCGTTACATCAAACAGTAACATAGCGCCATTTTCTACGCTTGTTGTTTGCGTCGTTGCCCCACTTGATATTTCATCCATTGCGATTGTGATTTGCTCAGTCGCTTCACTTGCTTGCCTTACACTTGCAGTTAGCTCTTCTGATGCCGCTGCAACATGCCCAGCTGAATCGTTAATTCTTCCAATTAACGTCCGTAACGAATTCGTCATCTCATTAAAGCCTTTAGCAAGTTGGCCGATTTCATCATTAGAATGAATTTCAATTGTTTGCGTTAAATCCCCTTCGCTTATTTCTTTAGAGGTAACAACTAATCTCTTTAAAGGCTTCGTAATTGAAAGTGTCACAAAATAAATAAGTGCCCCGCCTACTACTAATGAGATAAGCATAACAATTAACATATTATAAAATACAGGTTGAGCAGCTTCAATTACTTCAGTTGCGTACATCGTCCCACCAATTTTCCAACCTGTTTTTACGTTTGTAGCAAATACCATATTCTTTTCACTACCACCATAAGAATATGTAAAAGCACCATGATTATCTTCATAAATTTTTTTTGCCCAAGAATCAGCTGCTTTATCCCCTGATTTTTCTTGTGGATGAGCAATGATTTTTTGCTTTCCATCTAAAATGAAGGCATATCCTTTTTTACCAATATTGATTAACTTTGTTGTTTTTAATAAATTGTCTAAACTTAAATCTAGCGCAACAACCCCATTTTTATCTTCTGTTTGTTTTGCAATCGTTACGACAATATGTCCATTTCCTTTTGCCTTATATGGCTCGCTAACAACAATACCACCTTGTTTTGCCACTGCATCTTTATACCAAGGTCGTGTTGTTGGATCATAATCTGCTGCCATTTGTATATTTGGTTCCTGTACAAATTTCTTATCATTACCGGCAACATACACTTGTTCAACATCTATATTCAAATTGATATACTGAGATAATGTCTTTCTTAGCTCATCCTGATTATCCCCTTGATACATATTCCCTTGAATTACTCGTGCAAAGTTATTCACATCGTTAAATTTTGCTTCAATCATTTGATTGATTAAATTATCTAATATTTTTATATTATCGTTAGCACTACTCGTAATTTGTGATTCAAAATTCTTTTTAGCAGTTTGATAAGACATGCCCCCGATTATAGAAACGGCTGCAATTAAAATTACAAAGAATGAAATTAATAGCTTTTTTGCTACTTTCATATCACGAAACAAATTTAATAGTTTACCCATTATGAACCTCCTAATTTTAAAATTTAAAAGTTAAATTGAGTTAATTATGAATATTTCCCATTCCTTAATTATTATTTTCATAACCTATTATGGTGAATACTTTGTAAAGTTTAAACAATTAATTTCTCTTTGTCTATATATACGAATAATATTATTATAAAATTTACAAATAGAAAAAACCAAAGGGGCCCCTTTGGTTTTTACATTTTTTTATGTTGTTTAGAAATTTTCTTCCATTTATCACGCTCTGCTCTGGCAAGGATTGCATCTTGTTTCCTCATAAAATACGCCAGTTCTCTTTGTAATTTTTTATAGCTTTTCAAACGATCTATCGTAATAAGTCCTTTTTCAATTGCACTATACACCGCGCATCCTGGTTCATTCTCATGCTTACAATCACGGAAACGACATGTTGTCGTAAGTTCTTCAATATCAGAGAATGCTGTTTGAATCGCTTCGCTTCCTTCCCAAAGTTGCAATTCCCTCATGCCAGGCGTATCAATCACGAGAGCGCCACTAGGCAATTGGAATAATTCTCGATGCGTTGTCGTATGCCTCCCCCTACTATCCTCTTCACGTATATCTCCCGTTTTTGCTACATCAATTCCTATTAGAGCATTTAACAAAGTTGACTTTCCTACCCCTGATGATCCAACTAAAGCAATTGTTTTCCCTGAAGAAACGAATTGTTTCAACGAATCTATACCTGTATGCTCTAAACTATCAACAACGAAAATAGGAACACCAATTGCTATAGCTTCCGTTTCTACAATTTTCTCTTCCACATCATTACATATACTACTCTTTGTTAAAACAATAACTGGCATAGCGCCACTTTCATACGCTAATAATAAATAACGTTCCATCCTTCTAACATTAAAATCATGATTAAGTGCATTCACTAAAAATAAATAATCTACATTTGCTGCTATAATCTGTTCTTCTGTTCTTGTTCCAGCCTCTTGTCTTGAGAAAGAGCTTCTTCGCTGGAAAATACGATGAATAATCGCTTTCTTTTCATCTTCTATTTTCTTTATATACACCCAATCACCAACTGCTGGATAATCGCCTTTCGTAACTGCTTCATGCCGAAACTTCCCAGACAGTTCTGCCATATACTCACCATCATTACAAATAATTCGATATATATGCTTATGCTCGAGTAAAATTCGTCCTACTTCAAAGTTCTCAACAGCTTGTTCCTCAAAAAAAGAATCCCAGCCGAACGATTCTAAAATATTTTGATTCAAATTGATATCCTCCCTAGTGTAAGCTAAGCGGAAGGATCGTGCGCTCACTTATATAGTCTCGCCCTTTCCATCCACCTTTGTATTTGGTTTATTATTCATATAAGTTATTTTCGCCATAATACATCACCCCGTTCTTCTTTTAATTACTCTCATTATATGGAATTCTCCTATAAAAAGCTACATTATTTAACATAATTTTCAAACAACTTTCTTTTGAGCATTCTAATTTGTCCTCGGTGACTAATTTCATCTTCTAGCACATGATACCAAAGATAGTGCTGGTTATATATTACACCGTTAGGCCACTTTCTTTCTGACACGAGCCACTCATCACTTTGTTCACTTAAATACTTCAGAGATTCTTCTCGAACACTTTGTAGAAGTTGTACATAATACTGTATTTCATGACCACGGATCGCTCTACCTGCTTCCCCTAAATACAGTGCATCTTCCCAGATTTCTAATTCTTCTTTTGTAAAGTCACGATCTTGAAATGAAATAAGCTGATGAACTTTTTCAATAGCTGCTATATGCTTTAATAAGGCGCCAATTGAATTTCCGCTGCTTTGCATAATTAAATCTAATTGCTCAACTGATAAATTTTTTACTTCGCTTAATGTTACAGCTCTCGTATGCTCAAGCAGGCTTACTAATTCCCCTATTTTTTTGTATAACCAACTACACTTCTTATTCGATAATCTATATTCATATCACGCACCCCTTTCTGCATTCATATTATTGTAAAAATGATTCATATAATAGACTGAAACCTTTCGAAATTTTCTGTTATAATTAAATTGAATACAAAATATACCCAAACAAACTTTCTCAATATGCTTATATGAAATATTAAAAGGAATCAATATAAAATAATCGAATCTTATTCACTAAAAGGAGTGGATTCGATGGAAATGTATCAATGGCTAACCGCTGTTCTCGTTGGTGGCATTACCGGCTTCGTTTCCCATCTAATCAATAACCAAGGTAAGTTATTGCTTCCACGCCGTTTGAAAACATTTTTTCATTTTGGATTTTTAACTGACATTTTTACTGGTAGCCTAGCCGCACTTCTTGGGCTCGTTTTATTCGATGTCACCGCAATAAAAGAAATTATAAAAGTATCCATTGTAACTGCTATTTCTGGCCAAACTTTCTTACTACATCAAGCTCTTGGTGGCGAACAGGCTAAAAATACGCAAATTGGGAAAGCTGATGAGAAGATTCAAGAAATTGACAAATTATTGCGACGTTAGTGTATACTTTCTTTTAAAATTATTGTTATAATGAGAAATAAATATTTTCTATTGCGTCGTTTGTCAGGAGAAAGGGTGTTTCGTATGACAAAAAAGAAAATAGAAGATTTCTTAACAAACTCCGAAAAAGAGGAACTGCTAGAAAACTATAAATGTTTACGAGAAGCCCGCACAAAAAGCGAAGCTAACTATTTTGGTGAAGCAGTAAACCATCTATTAAATAAAGCAAAACAACGAATTATTAAAGATGCAGGTATACATGATGAAAATGCTGCAACTGTTCAATCAAAGAGAAAAGCACTGTTTTAGCTACATTAGCTAAAACAGTGCTTTTTATTTAGAATTTTTTTCTTTCCATGCTATATTCTCTCTGCCTTTAGCTTTCCATTTTTACAGTTTCAAAAGTCATCTAGACCTAAAGATCAACCTAATAATATTAGCCCACGCAAACCATTTTAATAATAGATAAAATAATTGAACTAGTAATGCTACAAACTAAATAAGTTTATTAAATCGCTTCTTTTAAATCTGAATGCGGATTTGGTCCGTATTGATTGTCATTTTCTTCACTTTCAATGATAAAAAATACAAGTAAAACAACGCTACCAAACGGTACAAAATTTAATAGTTGCCACCATCCCGTTTTCCCAATATCATGTAATCGTCGTGCACCAACCGAAAAACTTGGTATAATCATTACTAACATAAATAGCAACGCAATAATAGCAACTAACACCTCTGAAAATGATGATAAAAATAACAGTAGCCAAAAAATTACGATATTGGATAAACTAAAAATCCAGTACTCTTTTCGCGTAGCTCTACCACTAAAATTCCCATAATTCTTTAGAGCTTTCAAATACCATTGCATTTAAACCTCTCCCTTTTATCCCCAATAAAATTAAAATATGTAATTATTAACAGATAAGTAGAAATATAACACAACATTTATGTAAAATCCATATCCCCATCTAAATTGCCCTCTATTTAAATAGTTTTTTCCTTCGGCATTTTTCACATTACTTTCACATCTATTTCACAAATATAAGTAGTCCGATATGCTAAACTAAGTATATCCTTTTCCAAGGAACTATATGCCGATATATAAATCCCTATCTTTATAGGGATTTTTATTTTTTGATTCCTCATAACTTTGTTACAATCCATTTCTTCTACTATTTCTATACTTTTAGTAACTACTTTAATTAAAAGCACATTCATGTATTCACACTCTTATTAATTCTGATTTGCGAAATATTTATACAAGCTTTATGATGCAATTCCTGTTTCACTACTTTCAGTAAGTTTTTCACTTTTTCTAAACAAAAATAAAGCTCCTATATATAGTAAAGCAGTAAAACTACCTATAAGTATAAAATTGTGAGATACTGCAAATAACATTCCTGCTATTGCCGCACCAATCATTTGACCAATATACATAGAAGCATTTGCAAGCGCGGCTCCTGTTCCTCTTGCTGCACTAGATATGTTTTGTAAGTGCCTCATCATTAATACAAACAAAATTCCTGTCCAAAAAAACAAAGCATAGAACGATAACTCCACCAATACAATGTTCTTTACATGTGGAAGTAATACATATAGCACTGCTGTAAATATAATTCCACCATAGAAAGAAAGGTTATAACCAATTTTATTTACGATTCTAGGACCAAAAATATTACCAGTTAAATTTCCTAACCCTAATACGAGCATAGCTGTACCTACTTCATGAACTTGTAAGCCAAATTGAATGGAAAGCCATACACCAAAAAATGAAAATGCAGCAAAATTTCCGGTTTGAAAAACAAAGTATGCAAAATAAGAAAGTGAAACCTTTGAATCTGTAAGTAATTGTTTATAACGCTGTAAAATCGCTTTTTTATTTCCACCTATATGAACCGACTGGATTTCTGGTAATACAACATAAATAAGAATGACAAGTAGTGCTGATAATATACCAATGAAATAGAATGGGATTGTATAATGTATCGTTGCTAAATAAGCTCCCAGTGGCAGCCCTAAAATTTGAGAGATTGATAACCCTGCTGTTGCAACCCCAATTGCTTTCACAATTTGCTTCTTCTCTATAAGGAGCGGAATAGATGCCCACACTTGTGGAGATACAAAAGCTGCACTTACACCTGCTAAAAATCTAAATGTTAGCATCCATAAAAAACTCGGTGCAATTCCACACAAAAACGTACTTACTGCAAAAAAACTCATACCTAGTACCATCACTTTTTTTCTGTTTAATCCATCTGATATAGGACCAGCAATAAGCGCAAATCCAGCATACCCTAAAGCATACGAACTCACCATCCATCCTGACAACTCAGTTGAAACATGATACACCTGTTGCAATGTCGGCAACAGTGGTGAAATTAAGAAAGTATCTGTACCGATCATAAACATTATCATAAAAAATACAGCTAGTACTCTGTTCATTTAGACCTTCTCCTTATATAAACAGAGGGTACTCTCCCTCTGTTTAACTAATCTTCTAAAATAGATTGGATTTCTTTCATGACTCTTTCATTCAATGCAACGTCTACCGCTTTCACACTTTCTCTTACCTGCTCTGCCCGCTTTCCACCAGGTATAACAGTATCAATTCCTTCTTTATTTAATAACCATGCTAACGCTAAATGAGACACTTCAATATCATTTTCTTTCGCTAGCCCTTTTAACTTATTCACTTTCTTAAAATTACTCTTATATGTATTTTCTTCAAATAGATTTACATTTTGACGCCAATCGACTTCATTTAATTTGAAATCTTCTGTATATTTTCCACCTAATATTCCAAAAGCAAGAGGCCCATATGGAATAAATGAAATACCCGCTTCTATACAATACGGCAACAGTTCTTCCTCAGCTGTACGTTCTAACATATTGTATGAAGATTGTACAACATCTATATGACCATGTTGATTCGCCTCTTTTAATTGTTCTATGTTTACGTTCGATATTCCAATTGAACGAATTTTCCCTTCTTCTTTTAAATGAGTAAGCTCTCCGATTGAATCTATGTAACTTGTTTCAGGATTTGTAAAGTGTAAATAATATAAATCAATATATTCAGTCTGTAATCTTCTTAAGCTATTTTCCACAGCATTCCTTAAATAACTTGGTTCATTGTTAATATAAGTTTCTCCATTTAACAACGGTTGAATTCCACCTTTTGTAGCAAGTATAAACTCATGACGTTTTCCCTTTAATACTTCTCCTACTAATTCCTCTGATCTACCGAAACCATATGAATCTGCCGTATAAAAAAATGTAATCCCTTGCTGAATAGCTTCTTCTACTAATCGCTTTCCTTCTTCTTCATTCACATCAGCATATAAATTATGTCCCCCTACTGCATTTGTACCTAAACCCAACTTTGAAATATTTAATCCTGCCTTTTGCAATTTTGTATACTTCATTTTTTCTCCCCCTATATTTCTATTGTTCGAATATATTCGAACAATAGAAATATACCACTTTATATGTTATAGTGCAAATATCTTAACTTATACAAGTAGGTGAAATATGCGTACACTCTATCATCCAAATCGAGAAGAAATTCAATTTTCTTCTGTCTTATATGCACTTAGCGATCAAATTCGTTTACAAATTGTAAATATGTTACTAGAGAAAAGTGAACAATCTTGTGGTGCTTTAAACATCCCTATTGCGAAATCAACTTTATCTCACCATTTCAAAGTTTTACGTGAGTCAGGTGTTATGTACACGCGCCTTGAAGGAACACAACGTTTCATTTCAATTCGTGAAGAAGATTTAAATGCTAGATTCCCAGGTTTATTACAAGTTGTATTACATGCGACAGAGCCATATTAAAAAAACATCTCATATTCATATGAGATGTTTTTTTAATATGGCTATTCTTTTAATAAATCTAATAATCCATTCCCTTCGGATGTACGTTCATACCCTAAAGGTACAGTTCTTTTAATAAGTTGTGCATATATTTCCGGCTCTGATAACTTTCGACCGTATTCTTTCTCACACTGTTTAATGAGCAAGGCAAGCGCTCCAGCAACATGCGGCGTCGCCATGGAAGTTCCACTTAACACTGCATATTTCCCATCTGGATACGTAGATAATATTTCATCACCTGGCGCTACTAAATCAATTTCTTGATTTGAATTACTAAAACATGTGATTTTCCGTTCTAAATTGACAGCGCCGACTTCAATTACTTCCGAGTAAGCACCTGGGTAATCTAGTTCCTCTGTATTATCATTACAATCTCCATTATTCCCAGCAGCACATACGACGAGAACATCCTGCTTTACCGCATTTTGAATTGCTTCATGTAATTCTGGAACATCTTGCGGACCACCAAGTGACATTGAAATAATTCTCACTTTCTCTTGATTCGGCCCTCTCCAATTTACAGCATAATGAATTGCCTCAATAATTTGCTCGTAACTTCCAGAACCATCTCCCGCTAAAACTTTTAATACTAACATTTTAGCAAGTGGTGCAACTCCTAATACACCGACACCATTTTCAGTTGCTGCAATCGTCCCCGCGACATGAGTACCATGTCCGTTATTATCAAGATACACATTTGGATCAGCTTCATAATCTTTTGTGAAATTTCTTCCGCCGATAATACGATCTTTTAAATCTATATGATTAGTATCACACCCTGTATCTAATACGGCAACGACTACATCTTGCCCCTTCACACTCTTTCCCCATACTTGCGGAGCGTGAATCAGTTGTACACCTGGTGGAATTTCATTTACTTGTTCTACAACCTTATTTACGGTAAATGGAATCAATTGTATACCTTTTTGTTTATTCACTGTACTACTCATCGTAATCCCTCCTGAAAATGTATTATTTTCATTTCAGACCACTTTTGAATACGTGTAAATGTAACATTCGTTTTATTCTTTTTGTTTTCCTTCTTTTCAAATATTTCTCAACATCATTTACTAACTCTATACTACTTTTGTATTTCCCCTATGATTTATAGGAAATAACAGCCTGGGTCATTCAACTAATAACCAAAATAAAAGGACCAATTAATGGTCCTCTTACAGTCTTTTAAAAGAATGATATGTAATTTGAAAAATAATATAAATTAAGACTAAACCTCACTCTTGTTTAAAAACTTTTCTATTTCTTTTACTAAATATTCCGCTCCCTCTATCCCAACAATAATATTTCCATTTGCTAATGATATGTTCTGCTCTGAAACATCACCTGTGATTTGGCAAGCATTGTAAGGTTGATATTTTTGTAAAATGATTTTATCTGCTTCTACAAAAATTTCAAGCGGTGATTTGATTTGTATTCCCAATACATCGCGTAATTCTTTAGGGATAACAATTCGTCCTAATTCGTCTACTTTTCGAATAACTCCTGTTGCTTTCATATTTCTCCCCCCTTTCTCTCTATTAATTTTTTTCACCTCGCTTTTTCCATTTTATCACTTTTTGGCAATACTTGCCTCTTTTTAGAAAATTTTGTACTCGAGTTAAAAAAACACATTTAATGCATACGTAATCTCTCTTTCAATTGTTTTACATAACGGGATCTTATAAGTAAGAAGTATACAACTTGAATACCTATGAAAATACTTAATACAACTGTATTTTCTTTAAACAATGAGTACTCAAACATTTGCCCTAACGCCGTTAAGGCTACTGCCCCATGTAATGTTGCAACACCAATTGGAACGAAGAATAAAAGCGCCAATCGAATTGTAACTACCTTCGATAATTCCCTACTCGTCAATCCAACTTTTCGAATCATTTCGAACAAGCGGACATCATCCTCCAAATCGGAGAATAAACGGAAGTAAAGGAAACTTCCTGCGCAAACGAAAAATACTATACCAATAAAGAAACCTACAAATAAAATCGGTCCTGCAATTTGTAAACTTTGGTTTTGTTCGTACTCTTCCGCACTAAACGTTGACTGTTCTTGATACGGTTTAATTTGATGAGTAAGCTCTTTACCAATTTCAATCTCATCTTTCGTTCTTTCAGTTTTATACATATAATCTTTTGTCTCTATAAATCCATCTTGTAATGAATCATATTGATTATTAGAGATTACATAAACATTTCCTCTTAATATTTTCCCCAATGAAGATGAAGTAACTTTTTTCACCTTTAAACTTTCATTCATATTGGGTAAAGTAATTTCTTTTCTTTCTTTCATCGCTGGCCCTGGTATATCAGCTGACAAAAATACAACCTCTTTATTTGCTACAGTATTAAATGGTTCTCCTGTTAACTTTGCATATTCCTTATAATCTGATTCTTTTATAAAAGTGGCGCTTCTTAACGACTGTTCCTCCGTTTTCTTTGTCGAAATATTAGTTTTTGAAGCTGCTATATTATGTTTCTTTAATCCTTTGTCAATCATTTGTATATGTTGTGATTCGTTACTATTCCCTTGCTTAGAATGGTAATGAAACGCAATTGGTCTCTCCATTATCCCTTTCGTCATGGATGCGAAGCCGACTAATGTCCCTATTGCGGAAAATGCTACAGTAGAAATAATGGTTACAATAAAGAACATTCTTGCGTTATCTCTCATGCGATACGCTAAATCTGATAACGTAATAATATTAGTCTGTGTCCAATAGAAACGTTTACTTTTTTTACATAATCGAATAATAAAGACACTCAGCTGCTTGTACAACAAATACGTCCCAATAATAACTACCGTTGTAACAGGAATCATCATAATAAATACCATTGCGCCATGCGATAGAAGAGCTCCTACATAGCCAGCACTAAGCAATACTACTGCTAATATTGAAGAAATGATTGATGCTTTCGGTTCCGGTTTCGCCTCTGCTGATCCTCTAAACAACTTCATAATCTTATTTTTACGAATCATTCCTGCACTAAACAATGATATGATCATAAATAAAATAAAAAACATAATACCCGTTACAACAATTGCTTTCATCGGTATGTAATAGGATAAGGAGATATCTAGTTTCAATATCATCGGAGCGACAAATAGTAATACCCCTGAAAATAACATACCTGAAAGAATACCAAAAATAATTGCCCCTATTCCAATCATAATATTTTCAAAAAAGATAAGACGCTTTAATTGATATTTCGTCATACCTAGCATCATTAAAATTCCTAGTTCACGCTTTCTCGTTTTTAAAAACATTCCCATCGAATATAAAATAAAGAAGAATGTAAATAAGTAAATAATAGACTGTGCAAAAGACATACTTACGAATACGTACTGACCCAATTCTCCTGCACTTAATGCCGGATGAAACGCAAAAAATGAATACACAAAAAAGGCCATAATAGCAAATGCACTACTCAAAAAATAGGCTGAGTATGTCCGTCTATTTCGCGTTACATTCCGATATGCGAGTTCTCTAATGTTCATATTACTTCTCCGCCCTTCTTTCTACTAACTATGTTTTTATATTAGTAAAGTACGGAAATACCTTCCATCGATTCAAATGACAAAAACCTTACAGTTTTGAAAGGTTTAAAAAAATTGCTTATACGTAGTACTTTATTTATAATGACTACATTCATATTCATACACACATCCTATTGTATATTCGTTAGTTTTGCGAAATAATAAAGGATAGAAGTATGTACCATTATACATATAAACTTATTTACCGCTTTAATATGAATAGGAGGAAAACATAATGACATTACAAGAACAGATTATGAAAGCATTACATGTTCAGCCTGTAATTGATCCAAAAGTTGAAATTCGTAAACGAGTTGATTTCTTAAAGGATTATGTAAAGAAAACAGGCGCAAAAGGATTTGTACTTGGTATTAGCGGCGGCCAAGACTCTACATTAGCAGGACGCTTAGCACAACTTGCAGTTGAAGAAATTCGTAACGAAGGTGGTAAAGTAACGTTTATCGCCGTGCGTCTTCCTTATAAAGTACAAAAAGATGAAGATGATGCACAATTAGCATTACAATTCATTCAAGCAGATCAATCTGTTGCATTTGATATTGCTTCAACTGTTGATGCTTTTTCAAATCAATATGAAAACTTATTGGGTGAGTCATTAACAGATTTCAATAAAGGTAACGTGAAAGCACGTATCCGTATGGTTACTCAATATGCAATTGGTGGACAAAAAGGGTTACTTGTTATCGGAACAGATCACGCTGCAGAAGCTGTAACAGGGTTCTTTACAAAATTCGGAGATGGTGGTGCAGATTTATTACCATTAACGGGATTAACGAAGCGCCAAGGACGTGCATTATTACAAGAGTTAGGTGCAGACGAGCGACTTTACTTAAAAATGCCAACAGCTGATTTATTAGATGAAAAACCAGGTCAAGCTGACGAAACAGAGTTAGGTATTACTTATGATCAATTAGATGATTATTTAGAAGGTAAAGCAGTTCCAGCTGACGTTGCAGAGAAAATTGAAAAACGTTACACAGTGAGTGAGCATAAAAGACAAGTACCAGCGTCAATGTTTGATGATTGGTGGAAATAAATAAAACATAAAAAAGAAGCTAATCTTCATTTAGCTTCTTTTTTATATGTTAACGATATACCCCTACTCTTTTCTCCAATAAATCTTGCAAGCAATCTTCATGTTGTTTACAAAATAACGGTGGCATGTCGTCTAACGGGAAAAACTTCAAATCCAACGTTTCATCACCATCTACTTTTTTGTCACCTCCAACTATTGAGAATGAAAAGAACATCACAATTGACTGGGCCTTGTCTCCATTTGGATATGATTGAAAATATTTTGTATACACTCCAATAAGCTCATTTATTTCTACATCATACCCGGTTTCTTCTTTTATTTCCCGGATTGCAGTTTCCGCAGCTGATTCTCCTATCTCCATTGCACCACCTGGAAATCCCCAAGCGTTAAAGTCTCCTCTTTTTTGCAGTAATACTTCTCCATCTTTATTAAATACACAACCACCGGCAAAGTTTAAGAAAACATAATCATGTCCTACTTTTTCACGTAATTCTTTTATATAATTCGCCATTCTCTTTCCCCTTTTCATACTTCTTCTATCGCTATTTTTTATCTTTTTCAAGCAATTCAATGATTCGATCTAGCTTCTGGTTCATATTAATCACGTGGTGTTTCTTTGCAACGCTGCTTTGTAATACTCTTCTAATAAACAAAGTAAATGATATGAAAAACAAAACGATAAGTCCGATTACTAAACAAGTATATATCAATGTGAAAATATTACTTTCGAACAAGTTCATTCAGCATTCACATCCTCTCCTTTTTATTTTATCACATAATTCCCAATATTTTAAAGTGATCAACAAATATAAAAAGAGCATCTTTTACAGATGCTCTTTCTCATTGCTTAATACGTAAATGTAATTGTCGCCAATGAATAACCAGCCAATGCACTATAAGGCGCTACTTGATAAGACACACGCTTTGCACCTTTTGGCCAATTTATTTCATTTAATACTTTCTTTATATCTTGCATCGTCCCATCCATGGACTGCTTATATCGTACTTCTACTTTTTCTGGTTTGGCTGCAAACTGTTGCTGCAACTTTTGCTTAAATTCATTATAATTTTCTGCTCCGTATTCTGCAGATAAGTATTGTAAATTTGTTTCTTTTAACATCTGCTCATATACGACAGTCTTTGAGCTACCAGCTTTTATTTTATTTGTTAATTCACCAAAATAACTTGTAGTTGCCGCTGGATATTTGCTACGATCCCATTCATGATCTTTACTTAACTGTTCGTCAGACATATTAAAATATGAGTAAGTTACACGCCCTGCTTTATCTGGTACTGGATCATCAAATGTAGTATCTAGGTGATACCATTTGTTTTCAATGTTCACTAAATTCCACGCGTGAGCTTGTCCATTTCCTGTGCCTGTTACAATATGATTTTGAATACCTGCCTCTTTTAACAACTCATACGTTAATAATGTATATCCTTGGCAAACGGCAGAACGATTCGCTAATGCTTCATATGCTGTATACGCTTGATAAGACGTATCATAAGACACATGCTTAACAACGTAATCGTGAATAGCTTTTACTTTCTCATGCTCATCCATCCCTGGTTTTACAATTGATCCAACAATTGATTTCGCCTGAGCTTTTACATATTGAGTTTGTTCTTTTGATTCACGGTATTTTACTTGCAGTGTAAACGTATAGTCCCCTGGCATTCCTTTAATAGAATATCTAGTAGACGCTACATTATATTTTACATACTCATCAGCATCTACAATTTTATTAAACTCACCATACAATTGATCCATAATATTTCTAGCATTTCTATCTTTTGTTTTATATGTGATTGTAATATTTTCTTCTCGATTATCAATCTGTTTTTTTAATTCTTTTCTGAAATCATCTAATAACTTTACATCTGATTGCGCTGTCACTGTAGTCGGATTTGTAGCTGCATAAGATACAGATGATGCTTGTAAGCCTCCCATTACTATAGTTGAACAAAGTGCGGCAGCTGTCACATACTTACTTGTCTTTCCCATCTTGTCACTCCTTATATTCTATAACTATACGAAAAGGTATCGTATAGTTTCAGAGTATACAATACTTTTTCGTATAGGTCATATGAGATTATGCATATTAACTAATTCACATAAAAAGGTTGTTCTTTTTAAAAGAACAACCTTTTTTCATTAGCATGTTTGTAATACACAGCATGTATTTTCAAAACGTTGATTTTTCAAATCTTCATTACTAATACAGAAATATAGCATCCCTAATTCTCCCCAAACCATATTACAATTTTTATGATCTGAATCAATTTGGAATAAAAGAGTCATTTGCTGCGGGTCTACTCCCATATATTCTCCTGTCTCATATAACACTTCTTCTTGTACAGAGAATGGCTCACCAAACATTTGATGGTTATCGTAGTTATCTGGAATTAGCTCTTCAAGTAATTGCAAGAAACGATCTGAATCAGCCTCATCTTCAATGAAAAGTTCTGGTAATTTGTATGTCAGTTCAAAAGTAATTGCACACTGGTTATATTTCGCTTGTATTTCATTTTCTCTTCGTAATTGCTCTACAGGAACATCATAATAAAGTACACGCCCAGCTTCTGTTATATTCACATTTTCTTCAAAATAATTTTCAATGCAAAAGAAATACAGCATGCCCGTCTTAGGAAGATTGTGATCCATACCAACGTTTTGTAAATCACTTAAGTTAAATTGCGCGATAAATTGTAGTGGATTTCCTTTATGCTTTGGATATTCAAATAAAGCTGGTAGATCAGGAACTCCTCCCATTTTCGAACTACCTATCGCAACAGTTCCCTGCTGCTTTGGCACAACTTTTATACAAGGAAATACAGTATTAATAAGTTCTTCTTTCAAGTGTGTTAGTTCATATTTATCAATTAATACTTCAATTTTTTTATTCATAAATTCTCCTTACATTTACATACTTATTTATATCATAGTACAAAGATTATACTTCATTCTTTACAAAATCAACAAGCCTCCCAAAAACGGGCTTATCCTTCGTACGCGAACAAGTTTAAAAAAGCATACTATACATTGTTCCTACAAACACGATAATTCTTTAGTTCTTCCAGTACATTTTCCCCTCGTTCATTTTTAAATATAAGGAGGCATTCCACATGGGTTACGGATATAGTTGCTGTGGTTACGGATACGGTGGCGGCGGTTGTGGTTACGGAGGTTTCGCTTTATTAATTGTTTTATTTATCCTTCTAATCATCATCGGAGCTAGCTGTTGGGGCGGCTTTGTAGGCTGCTAGTAAACTAAAAACTATTGTAAAAAAGCACGTACAATACGTGCTTTTTTGCCATTTCTAAATCTTTCATTCGAAAGGAAGTATGTTTAATGAAGATTGATGGTGTTTTTGAAGGAGGCGGTGTGCGCGGTATTGCGCATGTCGGGGCAATTTGCGCGTTAGCCGAAAAAGGTTATGAATGGGAACGTGTAGCTGGTACATCGGCTGGTTCGATTATTGCAGCGCTCCTAGCGGCAGGATATTCTTGTTCAGAGTTAAAAACGATTATAACTGATATTGATTATAATAAATTTACGAAAAGAACTTTTATTGATAGAATTCCTTTTATCGGCAAGGGACTCAGTGCATGGACTACTCTAGGTATATACTCTAATGTATTTATAGAAGAATGGATTGAAGAATTACTTCGAAAAAAAGGTGTTCATTTATTTACTGATTTACCGGATCTAAACAAACTCAAAATCATCGCCTCTGATATTAGTAATGGTAAAATGGTTGTCTTTCCTGACGACTTACCAAACTACGGATTTTTAAATTATCGCTTCTCTATCGCTAAAGCGGTAAGAATGAGTAGTACAATCCCCTTCTTCTTTGAACCGGTAAAATGGAGAACTCCAAAATGGAAACAGCCTTGTTATATGGTTGATGGAGGAATTCTAAGTAATTATCCAATTTGGATCTTCGATTCACCTACCGCTCCTCGCTGGCCGACTTTCGGATTTCATTTTGTAAAAGATGAGATTCAAGCTGATCCTGCTCACTATAACGAGCCTATTTCCATGTTCAAAGGACTATTTAAAACAATGATGCAAGCTCATGATTTACGTCATTTAGATAAGGAATCAAAAGCAAGAACCATTACAATTCCAACAGGAACGATTACAAGTACTAATTTTGAACTGACAAAGGAAGAAAAAGAATGGCTTTACAATTCTGGTTATAACTCTGCTAATAAATTTTTACAAGCTTGGAACTTTAGGCAATATATCGATGAATATAGAAAAGGAAATCAAGACCGAAAGACAAATCGATTTTTTCGTCAACTTGACTCATAATATTATTACTTTGCGTATAAATACGAGAACGTTTAACAACTTAATAATAAATAAGCCTAGTAATTTCTTATATTACTAGACTTATTTATTATTATATAATCTCGTACATTGTTTAAGGATACGTTAACCCTTCGGCTTCCTCTGCAGTAATAACTATGTAACGATTTCCCGTTCTTAATCCTAACAGTTCTGCTTTTTCAATCGCTTCTTGCTTCGTCTCTGCATAAGCAGCTAAATATTTTTCTCCATTGATCATTTGGCAAATTACATATTGTTTCATTACTTTCTCCTCTTACTTTTTCATTAGTTGTGCAAGTTTTTTTATACCTATTTCAATTTCTTCTAACGTTGCGTATGAATACGATAGGCGCAAAAATTGATTTGCACTTCTATCATATAAAGTACCTGGGTTTAATAAAACCTTTTCTTGCAGAGCTTTATCAAATAAACTGCGATATGAAATGGGTACTTTTATATGTACCCATATATAAAATCCCCCTGTTGGTTCATGCCAAGTTGCTATTTCACGAAGATATTTATCTAACATTAGTAACATAAAATCTCTTCGTTTTTTCAATTCACTTCTTACAAAGCGCAAATGCTCATCATATAGACCATTTGTAAACCACTCTGCTGCAATTTGCTGGGATATAGTGCTTGAACCATAATCTGTTTGCATTTTTATGTCTGACAATCTTTGAATTACTGGCTCAGGTCCAACAATCCATCCAATTCTTAATCCTGGACTAATTACTTTGGACATGCTTCCAATATGTAGTACGATTCCATTTTTATCATAGGCTTTTAAAGGTTTCGAACAAGGTGCATCAAACCATAAGTCTTGATACACTGCGTCCTCTATAATAGGTAATCCAATTTCATTACATATTTCTATCACTTCTATTCGTTTCTTCGCATTCATACTAAAGTTCGTTGGATTATGAAAAGACGGGATTGTATATAAAATAGATGCATTAAATTGCTTCTTATATTTTGTAATATATGATGTATTTAAACCGTTCTCATCCATTGGTATTCCAATGAAACGCATTCCTGCGGATTGAAAAACATTAAGCGAGTATAAATAGGATGGTTTTTCTAATAAGATGGATGCCCCTTTTGGAAGAAGCCCCATAGAGATAAGTTGCAACGCTTGAATTGCTCCTGAAACAATTAATATAGAGTCAGGAGATACACATATACCATGCCCCTTTAAGTATTCGGAAATCTTTTCCCTTAAATAAAAATTTCCTTTCGGCTCTTCATACCCAAGCTTCACATTTGACTTTAAAAGCTTATTCATAATTTCTTTCATCTTTTTCTCAGGTAAGAGACTCAGCGCGAGCTCACCTGTTCCTAATCGAATTACATGTGGATAAAATTCAGCTTGATTAATCTCCTGAATAGCTGGGAGATTCGGATAATGAAGTCCTGTTTCTACATAAGACTGCCAATTAGGCGGGGGTGCGTAAGTTGAAGCATTCTCATTATTATTTACAACAATTGTTCCTTTCCTGCCATTCCCTTCAATGTATCCCTTTGCAACTAGTTCATCAAAAGCCATTACAATTGTGCTTCGATTCACACCAAATGTATGTGCCAAATCTCTTTGTGAAGGTAATTTCGTTCCAACGGTCCATTCTCCATTAACGATCCTTTCTTTTATATACGTTTCTATTTGTTTATAAAGAGGAGTCGCTAGAGACATATTCGGTTTCCAAACGAATCTTTCCATTATATCACCTTATATTCTTTTTGGTTGGTAACCTCCCCCAACCATATGGATGGATACAAATTTTCATTTCTTCTATACAATATACACTATCATAATGAATTAAAATAGGAGGTAATATGATGAGTGAAGCAATTATTCATGGTATCATTCTTGCATTTGGACTTATCATTCCATTAGGTGTACAAAATGTTTTTGTCTTTAACCAAGGTGCGAGCCAACCAAACATTTGGAGGGCAGCCCCCGTAATATTAACTGCCTCTATATGTGATACGTTACTCATATTGATTGCAGTGCAAGGTGTCTCCCTTGTACTCCTTACTTTTTCTTGGCTAACTAACTCGTTATATATAGTTGGATTTTTCTTTCTCCTATATATGGGCATTGTTATTTGGAGAAGTAACCCTTCCAACGATGTAAAACAAGAAAAAAGTATGCCCTTAAAAAAGCAAATCCTTTTCGCAGCATCCGTTTCGTTATTAAATCCACATGCTATTTTAGACACAATCGGTGTAATTGGAACAAATTCTATTCAATACATAGGAAGTGAAAAATGGGCTTTCACACTTGCAACTATTATCGTTTCTTGGATTTGGTTTATAAGCTTAGCGTTAGCGGGGAAATTTCTAAAAAGACTAGACTCAACCGGAAAGACAATTTTATTATTAAATAAATTTTCTGGTCTCATCATATGGGGTGTCGCGCTTTATATGTTAAAACAAGTTATTTATTCTTAATGAACGAAAGAGAATTGCATGTTACTCAAAACATCATGCAATTCTCTTACAAATTATGAAGTAGGCTCTGGTTTCTGTTTTACCGTCTTTGCATCCTTTGCTGGTTTAATCCAAATGATTGCTATGACAGCACCAATGGCAGCGAAAATACTTGTCAAATAAAACACTTCATGGTCCGCCCCTTTCATGAAAAAAGAATATAAAGGTGGTCCAGCTGCTACACCGATAAATCGCATTGAACTATAAAATGACGTAACCGTTCCCCTTTGCTCCTTTTCAATTCCTTGTGTAATGAGGGCATCTAAACATGGGAGTGCCATACCAATCCCTATCCCCATAATAACGAGACAAAGAAGTAGTAAATAAATCCCTTTTATAAATAAAGGAATGATGACTGATGCAGCTGCCATTAAAAAACCAATATAAATACACTTCTTCATAACATTTTGATTATCTCCAATTTTTTTACCGGCCATATAGGAACTAAGTGACAGTACAAGTAACGGGATAGCAAGCACACACCCTTTCCATATACCATGAATGTCATACTTTGATTCCAGTATAGTCGACAAATAAAAGAGAATTCCGAATAAAATAAGCATAATAATTGCACCTAATACAAAAATGGCAATTAACCATCTTCCTTTTTCTCGAAACGTAGACAGAATAGATTTTATAAACTCTTTAAGTGGTGGTACTTCTCCTTCTTGTTTCTTTGCCTTTACTAGAACAAGTAACAAAACAATTGATACGACACATAAAACTGGAATCGCCCAAAATGGTAAGAACCATACAATGGCAGCAAGAGCAGATCCTAAAATAGGGCTCAGCACTTTTCCAAATGTATTGGATGTCTCAATGATTCCCAAACCTGTACTAACTTGTTTTTCATCTTTGTATAAATCACCAACACACGGTATAACAACCGGCATTGCACCAGCAGCACCAATACCTTGAATCGCTCTACCGATTAGTATCCAAATGTAGGGATTATCAACTTTCCATGATACCCAACCAGTTATCGCTCCTCCTATAGCCGCAATCAGCAAACTCGGAACCATTACCATCTTTCGTCCCCATCTATCTGATAAATAACCAGCAATCGGTATAAGTAAAATGGCTACGATAGAGTAAATTGTAATAATCATGGATACTTGAAACGATGAAATATGTAATTTCTTTTCAATTGTCGGCAAGATTGGAATGAGCATTGAATTCCCTAATGTCATGACAAGTGGAACTGATGCAAGCGCAATTAAACAACAGTTTTCTTTTTTTAACATGTTGATTTCGGAACCTTTCATCATATATTTCTTACCATATAATAGCCCTGCTGGAACATAATTTTCATTCCACCAGGGCTATTACATCTTTAATACTTCCCATTCACAACAAAAGAAATTGGGTAAAATATAGTATTACTTCTATTCTTTGAATTCTGTTCACTATATATCCATACCAATTAATTGAAAAAAAAAGAAAGGAAGAATCCTTCCTTTCTCCTATAACCTTATGCATTTAGCGAGTATATCCGCCACCAAGCTGTTGTTCTGCCATCGCTACTAGGCGTTTTGTGATTTCACCGCCTACAGAACCGTTTGCACGTGAAGAAGTATCAGCTCCAAGTTGTACACCGAACTCTTGTGCAATTTCATACTTCATTTGATCTAAAGCTGCTTGTGCTCCATGTGATGCTAATTGATTAGAATTACGATTTCTAGCCATTACCAATCACCTCCTTATTTATATATAAATTGTGTTAAATTCAAATTAAAATACATGGAAATTTTTGGTTATTTTTTACCATAAAAAAAGAGCCTCTAAACGAGACTCTCACATCATTTCACATTACGAAGTTACTACTTCTAATTTTCTATTTATTAATACTTTCATTTCTTCTTTTAATATCTCTTTTGAATTATGTCCAAACCATTCTAAGGAAGCAAAAAGATCCGTATTTCTCACTTCCTGAATAATCTCATCATAATTTACAATACCTTCAAATAACGGAACCATACCTATACGACTTCCTGCTGCAGCATATACATTATTAGGTTCAAACACATGCAAATAATCCGCTGAAGATATATTCTTAAAATGGTAATGTAGTGTCCACGGCTTTAATCGATGGAAACTGTCTAGTGGATCTGCGCCAGACTCCCATATATGAAGAAAATCAAGATTTATTTTTAAATTCGGATGGTTTACTTCTTCTAATAACTCTATAGTAGAAGGCAATGTGTCCGTTAGTGTATTGGGATGTGTTTCTAACAGCACATACATATTGTTCTGAGCAAACACATCACAAATCTTACGTATTCGCTTCACATACTCTTTTCTCTCTTGTTCCGAGAAGTCCTTGCTCCCTTTTTGCCCAGCAAACGTGCGAATTTTATTCGTATTAAACCAATTAGCTAGTACTACAAGTTGTTCACTTTTCTCTATCGTTTTTTCAAAATCTGCTGATAATGATATATCTAAGTAATCACTTATCATCGTAATTTCTAAGTTTTTATCCTTTAGAAAATTCAATTCTCGTTCTGTCGTTTCACGTTCTTGCATGTACAAATTTTGTGCATGCGTCCCCCATAATTCAATTCCTTCAAAACCGTTTTCATATGCAAATTGAACAATATCAGTAAATGAAATTAATTGATGACGAAATGAAATGGTACATAGCGAATATTTCATAGTATTAAACTCCCCTATCTTAAATTCAGTTAGCTTATTAAAGAGTTGCGACAGATTGATTTGTTTTCATACCTTTCCATGATAGAAACTGTCTCTCTAATTCCTTCTTAATTTGCAGTTCAATCGCATTCATTTCATCCAGTTTTTCAATAATCGATACTAGCATACCTTTATTATTCGTCATTGCCATTTTAATTGCACGATACTGTACATTTGTAAATCCTTGTACAATATCCTCTACCCGATCACACCAATAATCAAATTCTTGCTCCGAATATTGCAACGTTTCACGGAAGTATGCAAAGGCATGCTCATAACTATATTTACGAATTGCAAGTACTGGTATTTGTTTTACTGCTGCTACAAGTCCAGAAAGCGCATATCCTTCTTCCTCATTTGCCATTTTTACAATTAAATTTTTCAGTTCCATAGTCAGTTCATTGTCGTTCTTTTTGAATGTTTCTGTGAAATAACTAGCTACTGTTTCTTGCGTTGGCTCCCCAATTCCTTCTATATCAATGAAATAACCTCCACCAAATGGGTTATCTTGAATAGAGTGAAGTACTTTTTCTCTTTCCATATTTCCTTCCCAACGAAAATCAGGATCTAGCATGAACCACTCTTCTTCTTTCTCTGTTTTTGATATCATTAAATAATGTGGAAACGGTTTTTGATGAAATTTATTTTCCCTCTCTGGTAATAGAGACATATCAACCATTACAATGACATAACGATTTTCCGGCTTGTTTTCTACTAATTCTAAAAACGTTTCTACATTGCTATCTTTATCTTTTGCATGATCATACCATTCGTTTACTTTAATACCGTACAATTTTTCAAACCAAAGTAAATAATGATCATGGTTAATGTTTTCAGAGTGATATGAAATAATTCCGCCTTCTGTTATATCAAAATCTCCATCCCATAGTCCAAAATAAAATGGACGAAAATCAATGTCGCTACGCCTTTTTATAATTTCACAAAAACAACTCACTAAACAGTGCACTTTAATTGAAGTCATACTCTCATCCACTTTCCTAAAGGTTAGTTATTCACATTTACTTCCTGTAACGGCTCTAACTCCTCCATAAAATCAAGCAAAGATCCTACAGTAAGAAATGCCTTTGGATCTACCTCATCCTCTGGAACGCATAGCTTTACATCCATTTCTATGTATACAATAAGCTGTAACATCATGACCGAATCTATATATAAATCTTGATTTAAGCGCATCGTTTCTTCTAAATGCGTTACATTTTTCAGTTCCATTTTTTCTATCATAATTTTTAACACGGCATTCTTTAACGCTTCCCGTCTCATGTTGTAACCTCTCCCATCTCTAGTAACTTTCTACTTACTTTTCCAGTTTTATTTTTAGGAATTTCATTTACACTTTCAATTTCATGCGGAACTTTATAAGAAGGTAAGTGCTGAATACACCATTCTCTTATTTTCACTGGATCAACATGAGAGATCACTTTCGCTTTAACTATTTCGCCCATCACAGGATGTTTCCCCCGATATACAATTGCCTCTTGCACACCTTCCAATCGAAGCATCGTTTCTTCTACCTCTATAGGAAAGACTTTTAATCCTGAGACATTAATTACATCGTCCATACGCCCCATAAAATGAATGCCACGCTCAGATTTATACCCTAAATCCTTCGTGAAAATTTCCTTATCATTCATTTTCACGACGATTTCTTCCGGTGCATTTTCATCTGAACCTATGCTTATACTTGCATGAGGTAGAGGGTTTCCTAAATCTAAATGGCTTTTCATATCATGACATATACTAATACAACCTGCTTCAGAACAACCGTATTGCTGCATCATATATGTTGTCATTTTTTTTAGTTTATAAAATAGTGCTTCTGGCAAAGGCGATCCTGATGTCATAATTTTATGAAACTGGAACGTTCCTAATGGAAAACTCCCCATAATGTGTAACATAAGTGGTACTGCATATATAATATGTTTTTCTGTATTGCGAACTATATTTAATGCGAATTTAGGATTTTTGTTCGTAATGATTACAGGCTTGCTCCCCCTCGTAATTGCTGATAACGTACCACATATTAGTCCGTATGAATGTGAAACAGGAGCCATAACGATTGGCACTTCATCTACTTCACAGTTTAAAGCTTCATTATAGGCAGTAATTTCTGTATCAACTTCCGTCCATGCTCTACGAATCAGTTTCGGTTCTCCCGTAGTTCCCGAACTATATTGCAATAAAGAAGGCTCTTCTAGTAAAAAGTTCCCTACTTCTAATTTTGTAAAATCGCCATATTCTCCATATAAAATCCCTACACAATTGGCACGCTTTGCCATTTCAATAGCCGTTTCTTTTGGCGTATCTTCATGTATAAGTAATACTGATGATTTCTTTTCTTTTAAGAAAAACACAAGCGTAATAATATCGAATGGATCTTTCAGACAAAGTGCAAATCTATTTCCTTCTGCTTTTTGAAATTGTTCCATTTCCTCATAAACTTGTAATCTCAATTCAAAATCACTTTTGCTATACTCTTGTTTATTAACGATTAGCATAATTTCCCCCCTGTAACAGCTGATTTTTGTTTCATAAGTTGTCTTACTCTATACAATGGATTCGGAACTTCATGAACAAGCGATTCCACATCCATATATAATCGACGTTTCGTTAATTGTTCAGCATAGAATGTAGGTGCATATAATTGAATATTTTCAAATCTACCTTTCAAATGTGGATATATTCTTAAATGATTTTCAATTTCTTCAACAACCATCATCCAAAAATGTTCTTCTTTCAATCCATACTCATCCGCAAGTACGAATGCTAATTCTCCTAAATTAAACAGAAATAGTGCATCTAACACCATCTCTTGCAAACATTCAATGCGATCCATTTCAAAGAAATCATTCATTTTTCCATTCGCATATGTTTTATGCATTTTAGTAAAGTCGGGACATTTGTCAACTTCTTTCAAATATGGACGATAAAACTCAAGCCCTTCATGAAAATCCTTTAACGCAATACGAACAGGCACCCCTTCTTTATGGACTAGAATCATATTTTGTCCATGTGATTCCAGTGCGATGCCATGCTCTACAACAAGATGTATAACTGGTATTATCGCTTTTTGAATAAGTAATTGTAGCCAATCCTTCATTCCATATTTATTCAACCACGCATCAATAATTGGTGTACCATCTTTCTCTTTAGCGTATAAACCATTAAAAGGAATTGCATCCTCTTGTGCATCTAAATACTTGTGAACGCTTTCGCGCCAAATACATCCTAATGAACCATATATAGCTTTCTTATTCGTGTCATACGTTACACTTGAAAACTCACTTAACAAGATTAAACGTGCTTCATCGATTAAATAGGCGTCATTACTTACAACATCATTTAACCAATTTGATATTACTGGTGCACTTACAACAGAGTATGGTTTCAGCGTACGAAGTGTTGAAGTGTTGAGTAAATTCATCGATAATTTAACGTACGGTTTCTTTGGACTCGTAATATTTCTTAACGTTCTCATTGACTGTTGCGCGCAATAATCGTCCTCTGATGTTCCTAAATAAATAATAAATTTACCCTGTATATGATCCGCATAATTTGAAATGATGAAATTCTCCCACTGCCATGGGTGAACAGGTATAAACACGTACTGTTTTGGATTACATCCCTTATTACGAATTCGTTCCATAAACTCTTCTAATTTACGATCGCCAATCTCCTCTTTTAAAATGTTGTTATACATCACTTCATTCTCATAACCTACAGTCGCATAATTCTTATGTGCTGCAATCCATATGAGTTTTATTGGCTGCATAAATTCATAACCATATTGAAAATTGTCACGATATTGAAATCCAACACGTGCTTTATAACTAGGATGATATGGATGGCCATCTATTAATTGGCTTTCAAACTCATCGTAAGATTTTTGAGTATATTCTCTCTTATTATTTCTTTCATATTGTGCAATCGTGTCTTTAAATATTGTTTGTTCTAATTCGTGCATAAAAGAATCTAATTTAGCTTGTTCTACACTAGTAACCCGAAAAACTTCTTCTAGAAATTGCGAGACAGACTGTATTTCTTGCTGTTCATCTTGGACTCTTACTATTAATGAGTCTAATGAAATACGTCCAAATGTCATCCGTTCCCTGCCATAGCATTTGTACGTGACACTTTTGTCTTCTTCATCAAGTCCTTGTATTATAAAAAGAATTTGTTCTTCTTTTTCTATGCGAACCGGTGTAATAATCCCCTCATAAATTAACGATTCTACTAATTGACGTAGCACTCTTCTTCGTACTGAAATGTAATCTTCTGATTCGAGCGCCTTCAATACTTTCGTATGATACATGTCCACTCTCATAAAACCCTCCACCTTATGACAAAATACCATTATTTGTATTACGTGAAATTTTAACGCTATTTATGAACGAACAGCCACTTCTCTAACGAGCGGATTATGTACTTGCACATAAATTGCTTGCTCTAATGGATTACTTAACTCATCGACATCGAAAAATCTCGTTAGTAAATTTGCTTTACACGCTAACTTATCTTCGTCCAATAATTCTCTTAAAAATGTTGAAGGTTCCCGGTTATACGGAAGGAATGATTCAAGTACAGACCTTAATTCCGAGAGAAGAATTTCCTCCTTAATTAATCCTGCTGTGCCAAAACCATTAATGAGGCCAAACATATGATTGAAAATTAAGTAGTAACGAAATCTCTCATCCACAATATAGTCGTCATATAAATTTCCAGTACGTTCTCCAATACCAGCTAATTCATTATTAAGCTTTTCTTTCATTGAATTACAGAAATAAAATCCTTGATTATCACGGAAATAATATTTGACCGGATAACCATCTTTTAGCTGAACAACGCTATTTTGCTGATGAGCTTCTAATGCAACACCATACTGTAAATACATCCATACCATTGGCTTTAAAGAAATATTCATATATCGTCTAAACCACTCTAAGCTTACTTCTTCACAGCTTTTACTTTCTAAATCTGCTAGGCGATGAATAATATTCGATAACCGCGTATGCTCCCCAGGTATAGCGTCTTGAACTAGCCCAGCAATTAATGTTGCGTCGTTTGCATGTTCACTATAAAAAGGATTCTCACGAATAATCACTTCAAATCCAGATTCTTGTGTTCCATAATTTAATGTAATAAAGGCTGGATCACAAATAAAATCAAATCCTGGAAATCTTTCTCGTACTTCACCAATAGCCGTATTTAACATTTCCTTCCCTTCAAGACCACTCTCAAGTTCTTTCAGTTTATTAATACGCATTGAATTCGTTACTTTCACCGGAAATGAAAACTTAAGCATATACTTCGAATTGGGATGATATAGCGTCCTTAGTGATGATGTTGCCATATAATACTTACCTACAGGACCAATATACTCAAGCAATTCTTGAACTATCCAATCTTGTACGTAAGCTTGATGCAAGAGCCATTCTGCCTGAAGCGGATGAATTGGAATTAATGCATATTGATCTTCCTTACAGTACTTCGTTATAAATTCTTTACTAACCATCTCATCATTACTTAATTCTTCTTTTATAATCATTGTTGTAGAATCTGATAATAATGATTTTTCATTTACTATACTTTTATGTGCCCGAAAATAATGAAGCTGACATTCTCCTTTTAATTCTGGAGAATACATTGCACTTTTCCAATCCAATATCCCCTGTCTACTCTTTGGTGTAGGATGAGTTAAATGCCCAAATAATAAAGACTGCTCCGCTTCTATAAAAGTTGTATGGAAACCGTATAATGCGGATGTATCTTCTATTCTCTCCTTTGTAAATTCCTCAATATTTTGACAACTACGAATGACTCGAAGCATAAGTTCCGCAGGATTCGTTCCTTCTCCGTAGTTGATAGACATCTCTTTTATTAAAAATGTAATAACTGTAACATAATCTGCTGTAATAACAGAATTACTATCTCCAATTTGATAATAAAATTGTTCTCCAAACAAATGGCGATCTGTTGATGATTTATATATAACTTCTCCATACAAAGTAACGTTCTGTGCCGATAGCCGACAACATAAATATGTGGGGACTGTATCTCTATTCAACGTATTACTGAAGATACTCTTCATTCTTTCATCCTCTGTAATCCATTCTCCACTCCCTGTTTCTCTTAAATAACAGTTTAAAAAGCTTTGTAATGTTGCATGTTCTGCGATTTGTTTCGCATGCTGCATACTGGTCCTCCTCTTTATATTAAAGCTATCGAAATTTTATATAATAAACGATAATTGAATGTCGTTATCAATTATGATTCTAATTGATAATGATATTCAATTCAAGAGTATATTTCAGAATTTTTTTATCTGATTTAATTTTTCTTGTTTTCTCTCTTTTCTTTAATCTAGTTAAAAATACACGAAAAAAATACTCATTTTCAAACTACATACTTACTATTTTTCATTAGTAATCTATCCAAAATGGTTAAACAAAAGAGGTATACCTTAATTGGTATACCTCTTTCAAACATAAAGTTTACATAATAATATTATTTAAGCAAATCTATATAACTGTTTGTATAACAAATTCAAATCTCTCCAACAATACGCTGTTTCTTCTACCCTTACTCTCTCTAAAAATTTTGTATCAATTTTTTCTGGGTTAAATTTTTCATAAAACTTTTTAGAAGGATTATTCGTAACAACCCAAACTAAAAGTGATTGCATATCATTCTTTACACATTCTGATAGTAACGCTTGAAATAACTTTTGTCCTATTTTCATTCCTTGATACTCTTGTAAAAGGTAGATTGCATATAATTCTCCATCACAATTATATGTATCAGTTCTTTCTATCCCCCCATCGATGAATCCAACTATTTCTCCATTTAAATTCTCTGCTACAAATCTAAATTGATGATTACCTTCTTTTTGAAAAATATCTTCCCATTGTTTTTCTCGTTTCTCATATGCTATATTATCTAGAATTTCGTCAGCAAATATCCCTTTATACGTTGTTTTCCAACTATCAACATGCACCTTTGCTATACCTTGTATATCATCCTTTATTGCTCTTCTAATATGTATTCCCATCATTTCTCCCTCCTTGTTACTCATCATTATATCAATTTCATTCCTTAAGAATCCAAATAAAAAAGAGTGAATTCATGGTCATCTCCCTGTCAAGTAGACAGTAATAAAAAGAGTATTATGCCACGGCCTTTTCCCGATATTCTATCGGGGAAAGGCCGTGAAGTTTTTCTTGGAACCTTTCTGTAT